>NZ_CP060039.1:1913221-2232091 GCF_014211915.1 Burkholderia cenocepacia
CACGCCCGCGCAGATGCTCGCGTCGCTCGACGCGCTCGCGGCGCTGCCGGGCGACACCCGCGTGCATTGCGCACACGAATACACGCTGTCGAACATCCGCTTCGCGCTCGCGTGCGAGCCGGGCAATGCGGCACTCGCCGCGTGGCGCGACGACGCACAGGCGCTGCGCGCGCGCGGCGTGCCGACGCTGCCCACTACGATCGCGCACGAGCGTGCCGTTAACCCGTTCATGCGGGCCGACAGCGCGGCGATTCACGCGACGCTCGAGGCCGAGCTGCACGAAACGGTGACGGATCGTCTGGCGGCGTTCACGCTGATGCGCGAATGGAAAAACCGGTTCCGGTGATGTTTTCCGGAGGACTCCAAAGCTCAAGCGGTGTCTGTAAAAATTGCTCCAAATGTAGGATTTCGCTGAGTTTTCGGTGTTTTTATTGACGTGAAGCACGCACTTCCGTAGTATCGCCTGCAATTTCCAGCCGTCGGAAGCCGAGATTTTCATGCGACTTATATTGAGTGCGATGGTGGTGCTGCTACTCGCCGCTTGTGCGAGCCAGCCCCTGTCGCCAACAACGCCGCCGATTCGCAGGCGACGTCCAACTACCTCCGTAAATCAGCCACCGCCAAAGAAACTGTCGACGTCGACAAGCAATCCGTCGGCGACCTGACCACTGCAGACTCCGATCTCTGGGCGCGCATTCGCCGCGGCTTCCAGATGCCCGACCTGCAGAGCGATCTCGTCGACATGCAGACGACCTGGTATACGCAGCGTCCCGATTACGTGCAGCGCATGACCGAGCGCTCGCAGAAGTACCTGTATCACATCGTCGAGGAGCTCGAGGCGCGTCACATGCCGACCGAGCTCGCGCTGCTGCCGTTCATCGAGTCCGCGTACAACCCGCAAGCGCTGTCGGTCGCGAAGGCGGCCGGCATGTGGCAGTTCATGCCCGGCACCGGCCGCACGTACAACCTGAAGCGCAACATGTGGCAGGACGAGCGCCGCGACGTGCTCGCGTCGACGAGCGCCGCGCTGGACTACCTGTCCCGCCTGCACGACATGTTCGGCGACTGGTATCTGGCGCTGGCCGCGTACAACTGGGGCGAAGGCAACGTGCAGCGCGCGATCGCGCGCAACCAGGCGGCCGGCTTGCCGACCGACTACCAGAACCTGCGGATGCCGAACGAGACGCGCAACTACGTGCCGAAGCTGCAGGCGGTGAAGAACATCATCGCGAGCCCGCAGCAGTACGGCCTGGCGCTGCCGGATATCCCGAACCACCCGTATTTCGTGACGGTCACGACGTCGCGCGACATCGACGTGGCGGTGGCCGCGAAGCTCGCGAACCTGCCGCTCGACGAGTTCCGCTCGCTGAACCCGTCGTTCTCGAAGCCCGTGATCCTCGGCGCGACCGAGCCGCAGATCCTGCTGCCGTTCGACAACGCATCCGCGTTCGAGAAGAGCCTGAAAGCGTACAACGGCCAGCTGTCGTCGTGGACCACCTACACGGTCAGCGAGCGTGCACGCCCGGCCGCGATCGCCGAGAAGATCGGCGTCGACGCCGACACGCTGATGTCGGTCAACAAGATTCCGGCCGGCATGCGCCTGAAGCCGGGCTCGACGATCGTCGTGCCGCGCGGCAATGACGACGACGAGGACATCAGCGCCGACGTCGCCGAAAACGGCGCGCTCGCGATGGAGCCGGACGTCCCCGATACGCGCAAGATGCTGATTCGCGTGCGCCGCAAGCAGTCGATGGCGGCGATCGCCGGCCGCTATGGCGTGTCGGTCGGCCAGTTGAAGGCGTGGAACCGTACGCACCGCGATCTCGCGATGCCGGGCCAGGCGCTCGTGCTGCACGTGCCGGTCGGCCGTTCGGTGCCGGCGGAACCCGGTCCGGAGCGGATCGCGACGTCGACGGGCGGTGCGCACATCGAGCGCGCGAGCCTGGCGGTGGGCGGCAAGTCGCACGGCGGCAAGCGCGGCGCCGCCAAGTCGTCGGCCCGGCCGGCGGCGAAGGCTGCGCCCGCGAAAGCCGCGCCGGCCAAGGCCGCCGCGCACAAGGGCAAGAAGAAGTAAGCGCGGCTGCCGCGCGCAACGTGGCGGCCGGTGAGGCCTGCGCGATTGCGCTATCATCCGACGAATTCGACGAAACGCCGTCACCGAGGTGACGGCGTTTTCGTTTGCGCGCGGCGTAACGTCGCGCGTCTTCATCGAACAAGGGGAGCGATGTCGTCGGTGCAGGTGAGGGTGCTCGCGCTGTTCTCGGTCGGGTATTTCGTGTCGTACGTCTTTCGCGGCGTCAATCTGGGCTTCGCGCCGTTCGTCACGCATGAGCTCGGGCTGTCCGCCGCCGATCTCGGCTTGCTCACCAGCCTCTATTTCCTCGGCTTCGCGGGCGCGCAGATCCCGGCCGGCGTGATGCTCGACCACTTCGGCCCGCGGCGCGTGACGGCCGGCATGCTGCTGTTCGCGGCGGCTGGCGCGGCCGTGTTCGGTGCGGCGCATGGCATCGGCACGATGATGGTCGGCCGGCTGCTGATCGGCGTCGGCGTATCGGTGTGTCTGGGTGCGGCGTTCAAGGCGCTCGCGCAGCATTTCCCGGTCGGCCGGCTGCCCCTCGTCAACGGTCTCGTGATGGCCGTGGGCGGCCTCGGCGGCGTAATGGTCGGCTCGCCGCTGACCTGGCTGCTCGGCTGGGCGAGCTGGCGCACGATCTGTTTCGGCCTCGCGGTGCTGACCGTGGCCGTCGCGGCGTCGATCGGCTTCGGGGCGCCCGACGCGCAGCAGGCGCGCCACCAGGGCGGCCTCGTCAGCCAGTTCAAGGGCACGTGGCACATCCTGGCGAGCCGCGCGTTCTGGAAGATTGCGTCGTTCTCTGTCGTCACGCAGGGCGTGTTCTATGCGATGCAGTCGCTGTGGGTGGGCCCGTATCTGCGCGACGTCGGCGGATTCGACGCGCCGCATGCCGCGCGCCTCGTGTCGGTGCTCGGCTTCGCGATGATGGCCGGCTGCGTCGGCTTCGGCGCGGCGGCACGCGTGCTCGAGCGGCGCGGCGTGTCGGTCTACGCGACGTGCGGCATCGGCATGGCGCTGTTCGTCGCGACGCAGCTCGCGATCGTCGCGCGCGTGCCGTTGCCGCCCGCCGTGCCGTGGGCCGCCTACGGGATGTTCGGCGGCGTGGGCATCCTGACCTACGCGGTGATGGCCGGCCACTTTCCCGCCCATCTGATCGGTCGCGCGAACACGACGCTCACGCTCGTGATCTTCCTGCTGATCTTCGCGTTCCAGATCGGCGTCGGCGCCGTGCTGTCGCACTGGCCGGCGGTCGACGGCCGTTATCCGGCCGCCGCGCACTTCACCGCCTGGGGCGCACTGCTCGCGCTGCAACTCGCGAGCGCGGTCTGGTACGTCTGGCCCACGCGCGGCGCTGGCCAAGCGCACTGATCCGGCGGTACGCTGACAGGTACGGCGGCCGCGAAAACAGGGCCGCAGCACGGTGCGCTGCGCCCGCCGCTCGTGGCGCGCGCATGATCGGACGGCCATATCAATTGAAGATAGGGCCATTTTCAGGCTATAATTTGAAAGTTTGTGCTGATCAACCTCGCACCCTAGCGCCTACCTCATTCATCCCGTTCATCCGCCGCACGCCGCCTGCCGGGCGATGCCGCGAAGCCTCGTGCGCCACGCGCCGGGTTCGCGTCTCGACAACGCAGGCCGCGTCCAGCTAGCGACCGCGCGCGCCCACGCAGCGCGGCGCTCGCGCGGCAGGGTAAACAGGTCGGCAGCAGGGTGTTCCCCAAGGAGCCTCCCGTGTTGCCGTCTTTTTCTCCCGCCTTGCTTGCACTCGCCGACGGCACGGTCTTTCGTGGTTATTCGATCGGGGCCGAAGGCCATACGATCGGCGAAGTCGTGTTCAATACCGCGATCACCGGCTATCAGGAAATCCTGACTGATCCGAGCTACTCGCGCCAGATCGTCACGCTCACCTACCCGCATATCGGCAACGTCGGCGTCAACGCCGAAGACGTCGAAGCCACGAAAGTCCATGCCGCCGGCCTGATCATCCGCGATCTGCCGACGCTCGCATCGAACTTCCGCATGGACCGCACGCTCGGCGACTATCTGCGCGACGAGGGCGTCGTCGCGATCGCCGGCATCGACACCCGCAAGCTGACCCGCATCCTGCGCGACAAGGGCGCGCAGAGCGGCTGCATCCTGACGGGCTCTGACGACGAAGCGAAGGCGATCGAGCTCGCGCGCTCGTTCGAGGGCCTCGCCGGCATGGATCTCGCGAAGGTCGTGTCGACCACCAAGCCGTTCGAGTGGAAGCAGACGGAATGGCGTCTCGAAGGCGGCTACGGCATGCAGGAAGCGCCGAAGTACCGCGTCGTCGCGTACGACTTCGGCGTCAAGTACAACATCCTGCGCATGCTCGCGGAGCGCGGCTGCCACGTGACGGTGCTGCCGGCCCAGGCCAGTGCGGAAGATGCGCTCGCGCTGAATCCGGACGGCATCTTCCTGTCGAACGGCCCTGGCGACCCGGAGCCGTGCGATTACGCGATCGCGGCCACCAAGGCATTCATCGAGCGCGGCGTGCCGACCTTCGGCATCTGCCTCGGCCATCAGATCATGGGTCTCGCGGTCGGCGCGAAGACGCTCAAGATGAAGACGGGCCACCACGGCGCGAACCATCCGGTGAAGGATCTCGGCGACGGCCGGGTCGTGATCACGTCGCAGAACCACGGCTTCGCGGTCGACGCCGATTCGCTGCCGGCCAATGCGCGCGTGACGCACGTGTCGCTGTTCGACGGCACGCTGCAGGGCTTCGAGCTGACCGACAAGCCTGCGTTCTGCTTCCAGGGCCACCCGGAAGCGTCGCCCGGCCCGCACGACATCGGCTATCTGTTCGACCGTTTCACCGCGCTGATGGACGCGGCGAAGCAGCGCAACGCCTGAGTCACTGACGCAACCGAAGAACGGGAGATTCACATCATGTTCGGCCACGCACTCGGCATCACGGATATCTGGACCTACGTGTTCGGCGTGATCTTCATCATCCTGCTGCCGGGGCCGAACTCGATGTACGTGCTGTCGCTTGCCGCGCAGCGCGGCGTGAAGGCCGGCTATCGCGCGGCCTGCGGCGTGTTCGTCGGCGATACCGTGCTGATGGTGTTGTCCGCCGCGGGCGTCGCGTCGCTGCTGAAGGCGAACCCGCTGCTGTTCTCCGTCGTCAAGTACGGCGGCGCCGCCTACCTGCTGTACATCGGCACCGGGATGCTGCGCGGCGCGTGGAGCAAGCTGCGCGCGCGCGGCGATGCGCCGGTCGAGGCGCCGCAGGCGGTCGACGGCGAGCGGCCGTTCCGGAAAGCGCTGATCGTGAGCCTGCTGAATCCGAAAGCGATCCTGTTCTTCATCTCGTTCTTCATCCAGTTCGTCGACCCGGCATTCCCGCATCCCGCGCTGTCGTTCGTCGTGCTCGGGCGATCGCGCAATGCGCGAGCTTCCTGTACCTGAGCACGCTGATCTTCGCGGGGGCGCGGCTCGCCGAGCACTTCCGCCGCCGCCGCAAGCTCGCGGCAGGCGCGGCGAGCAGCGTGGGCGGCCTGTTCATCGGTTTCTCGGTGAAACTGGCGCTGGCGACCATGAGCTGAGCGCCGCCGGCCGACCCACGACAACGATTACTTATTGAATTCACAAGCCATGCCAAAACGCACAGACATCAAGAGCATCCTCATCATCGGCGCCGGCCCGATCATCATCGGCCAGGCGTGCGAGTTCGACTATTCGGGCGCGCAGGCTTGCAAGGCGTTGCGTGAGGAGGGCTACAAGGTCGTTCTCGTCAACAGCAACCCGGCGACGATCATGACCGACCCGAACACGGCCGACGTGACCTACATCGAGCCGATCACGTGGGAAGTCGTCGCACGCATCATCGAGAAGGAGCGCCCGGACGCGATCCTGCCGACGATGGGCGGCCAGACCGCGCTGAACTGCGCGCTCGACCTGCACCACCACGGCGTGCTCGAGAAGTTCGGCGTCGAGCTGATCGGCGCGTCGCCGGAAGCGATCGACAAGGCGGAAGACCGCCAGAAGTTCAAGGAAGCGATGACCAAGATCGGTCTCGGTTCCGCGAAGTCGGGCATCGCGCACTCGATGGAAGAGGCGACCAAGGTGCACGCCGAGATCATGGCGGAGACGGGCGGCAGCGGCTACCCGGTCGTGATCCGCCCGTCGTTCACGCTCGGCGGCTCGGGCGGCGGCATCGCGTACAACCGCGAAGAGTTCGAAGAGATCTGCAAGCGCGGTCTCGACCTGTCGCCCACGCGCGAGCTGCTGATCGAAGAGTCGCTGCTCGGCTGGAAGGAATACGAGATGGAAGTCGTGCGCGACCGCGCCGACAACTGCATCATCGTCTGCTCGATCGAAAACCTCGACCCGATGGGCGTGCATACCGGCGACTCGATCACGGTAGCGCCTGCACAGACGCTCACCGACAAGGAATACCAGATCCTGCGTAACGCATCGCTCGCGGTGCTGCGCGAGATCGGCGTCGACACGGGCGGTTCGAACGTGCAGTTCTCGATCAACCCGCGGGACGGCCGCATGGTCGTCATCGAGATGAACCCGCGCGTGTCGCGTTCGTCGGCGCTCGCATCGAAGGCGACCGGCTTCCCGATCGCGAAGGTCGCGGCGAAGCTGGCGGTCGGCTACACGCTCGACGAGCTGAAGAACGAAATCACCGGCGGCCAGACGCCGGCGTCGTTCGAGCCGACGATCGACTACGTCGTCACGAAGATTCCGCGTTTCGCGTTCGAGAAGTTCCGCGAAGCCGATTCGCGCCTGACCACGCAGATGAAGTCGGTCGGCGAAGTGATGGCGATCGGCCGCACGTTCCAGGAATCGTTCCAGAAGGCGCTGCGCGGCCTCGAAGTCGGTGTCGACGGCCTCGACGAGAAGTCGACCAACCGCGACGAGATCGCGATCGAGATCCACGAGCCGGGCCCGGACCGCATCTGGTACGTCGGCGATGCGTTCCGCATCGGCATGACGGCCGAGGAAATCTTCGCGGAAACCGCGATCGATCCGTGGTTCCTCGAGCAGATCGAGCAGATCATCCTGAAGGAAAAGGCGCTGTCGGGCCGCACGCTCGCGTCGCTGACGTTCGACGAGCTGCGCTACCTGAAGCAGAGCGGCTTCTCCGACCGCCGCCTCGCGAAGCTGCTCGGCGCGACGCCGGAAGACGTCCGCAAGCGTCGCGTCGAACTGAACGTGCGCCCGGTCTACAAGCGCGTCGACACGTGCGCGGCCGAGTTCGCGACGAAAACCGCCTACATGTACTCGACCTACGAGGAAGAGTGCGAGGCGCAGCCGACCACGAACAAGAAGATCATGGTGCTGGGCGGCGGCCCGAACCGGATCGGCCAGGGCATCGAGTTCGACTACTGCTGCGTGCACGCGGCGCTCGCGATGCGCGAGGACGGCTATGAAACGATCATGGTCAACTGCAACCCGGAAACGGTGTCGACCGACTACGACACGTCCGACCGCCTGTACTTCGAGCCGCTGACGCTCGAGGACGTGCTCGAGATCGTCGACAAGGAAAAGCCGGTCGGCGTGATCGTCCAGTACGGCGGCCAGACGCCGCTGAAGCTTGCGCTCGACCTCGAGGCGCACGGCGTGCCGATCGTCGGCACGTCCCCGGACATGATCGACGCGGCCGAAGACCGCGAACGCTTCCAGAAGCTGCTGCAGGACCTCGGCCTGCGCCAGCCGCCGAACCGCACCGCGCGCGCCGAAGACGAAGCGCTCGCGCTGGCCGACGAAATCGGCTACCCGCTGGTCGTGCGTCCGTCGTACGTGCTCGGCGGCCGCGCGATGGAAATCGTCCACGAGCCGCGCGACCTCGAGCGCTACATGCGCGAGGCCGTGAAGGTGTCGAACGATTCGCCGGTGCTGCTCGACCGCTTCCTGAACGATGCGATCGAGTGCGACGTCGACTGCATCTGCGACGGCGAAGCCGTGTTCATCGGCGGCGTGATGGAGCACATCGAGCAGGCGGGCGTCCACTCGGGCGATTCGGCATGTTCGCTGCCGCCGTACTCGCTGTCGAAGGAAACCGTGGCCGAGCTGAAGCGCCAGACGGGCGCGATGGCGAAGGCGCTGAACGTGGTCGGCCTGATGAACGTGCAGTTCGCGATCCAGCAGGTACCGCAGGCGGACGGCTCGAAGCAGGACATCATCTACGTGCTGGAAGTGAACCCGCGCGCGTCGCGCACGGTGCCGTACGTGTCGAAGGCGACCAGCCTGCCGCTCGCGAAGATCGCGGCGCGCGCGATGGTCGGCCAGAAGCTCGCGCAGCAGGGCGTGACGAAGGAAGTCGAGCCGCCGTACTTCAGCGTGAAGGAAGCGGTGTTCCCGTTCATCAAGTTCCCGACCGTCGATCCGGTCCTCGGGCCTGAAATGCGCTCGACCGGCGAAGTGATGGGCGTCGGCCAGACGTTCGGCGAAGCGCTGTTCAAGTCGCAGCTCGCGGCCGGTTCGCGTCTGCCGGAGTCGGGCACGGTGCTGCTGACCGTGATGGACGCGGACAAGCCGAAGGCCGTCGAAGTCGCGCGCATGCTGCACGACCTCGGCTACCCGATCGTCGCGACCAAGGGCACGGCTGCCGCGATCGAAGCGGCCGGCGTGCCGGTGAAGGTCGTGAACAAGGTGAAGGACGGCCGTCCGCACATCGTCGACATGATCAAGAACGGCGAGATCGCACTCGTGTTCACGACGGTCGACGAGACGCGCCAGGCGATCGCCGATTCGCGTTCGATCCGCATGAGCGCGCAGGCGCACAAGGTCACGTACTACACGACGATGTCGGGCGCGCGCGCGGCCGTTGAAGGCTTGCGCTACCTGAAGGATCTGGAAGTCTATGATTTACAAGGTCTTCACGCTCGCCTAAACTAAGCGGTCAGTTACCTGTCGAAGCAACACGTGCCGCGATTAGGCGGTGTTTCCAGTGCATCGGAAGCGCGCTTAATCGCGGTGATTTTTTTTATAGCCGTTTTTAGCGATTGAGCCGTTTATGAGCACCATTCCGTTGACAAAGCGTGGCGCAGAGCAACTGCGCGATGAATTGCAGCGCCTCAAGTCCGTCGAGCGGCCGGCCGTGATCAACGCGATCGCGGAGGCCCGCGCACAGGGCGATCTGTCCGAAAACGCCGAATACGACGCAGCGAAGGAAAAGCAGGGCTTTATCGAGGGCCGCATCGCGGAACTCGAATCCAAGCTGTCCGCCGCGCAAATCATCGATCCCACGGTGCTCGACGCCGATGGCCGCGTGGTGTTCGCCGCGACGGTCGAACTCGAGGATCTCGAGTCGGGCGACACCGTCAAGTACCAGATCGTCGGCGACGACGAAGCCGATATCGATCACGGCCTGATCTCGGTCAGCTCGCCGATCGCACGCGCGCTGATCGGCAAGTCCGAAGGCGACGTCGCGGCCGTGCAGGCACCGAGCGGCGTGCGCGAGTACGAAATCATCTCGGTCAGCTACATCTGAAGCGGGGCGACGTGATGCCGCATCGCGTGTTCCGTCTGCTGTCGGCCGTATGGGTCGGCAGCCTGCTGACGATCGGGTATGCGGTCGCGCCCGTATTGTTCAAGACGCTGGAACGGATGACGGCCGGTTCGGTCGCCGCCCAGCTGTTCCGTATCGAGGCGATCCTCGGCGTCGTGTGCGGCGTGCTGCTGCTCGCGTTGTCGAATCAGCAGGTGCGGCGCGGCAGCAGCGAGTATCGCCGTGTGCGCTGGATCGTCGCCGCGATGGTCGTATGCGTGCTGGTCGGGTATTTTGCGCTGCAGCCGTTCATGAATGCGCTGCGCGTGGCCGCGATGGATGCGGGCACCGATATCGCGAATTCGCCGTATGCGAGCCGCTTCGGGATGCTGCACGGCGTCTCGAGCGTGTTCTATCTCGTCGAAAGCGTGCTGGGGCTGATGCTGATCTGGCGTCTGCCGGCGCGCGACGCCTGAGCGCCGCGCTGGGGCAGGGCGGCACGGGAATCCGTGCCGCACCGGCGGATTACTTGTCCTGGAACGGCCGCTTGGTGCTGGCCTGGCGCTTTTTCGCACGCTTCACGGTGCCGCCTGCCGTCACGCGTTCGTTGCCGCGCACCGTGACCTTCACCGGCCTCGGACGGCGCACGGGGCTTGCGTTCGGCGACACCTTGACGACCTTGACGGTGCGCGGGGCGCGGCCTTTCTTGTCATCGGCGGCTTCGGCCGCGCTGGGCAGCGCACCGGCACGACGGCCGCGGGCCGGGGCCGCTGCGGCTTCGGGCCTCCAGATCACCAGCAGCTTGCCGATATGCTGAATCGGGGCCGCGTTCAAGCGGTCGCAGATCTCGTCGTAGATCGCGATCCGTTCGTCGCGCTCGTCGCCGAACACGCGGATCTTGATCAGCTGGTGCGCGTCGAGGTGCACCTTGATTTCCTTCAGCACGGCGTCGGTCAGCCCTTCGGCGCCGATCAGCACGACGGGCTTGAGCGCATGGGCCTGGGAGCGCAGCGCGGAGCGCTCGGCGGGAGAAAGCGAAAGGGCGGGCATGGAAATGTCGAAATCTAAATAAGGGCGCGCTGACTGAAAAGCGATCGCGGGACGTTCCCGCGTCAGCCGTGCGCCGAAACCACGTAAAATCGCGGCTTGGGCCTGAAAAGGGGCCGCAGCCGCGCGAAGAAGACGCGTATTATCCGCTAAAAGCGCGGCTTCACGAAGCAATTGGCAGCAATCTCTCTCTCGAATGGCAAAAAACCGCTTCAACCAGCACTGGCTGCACGACCACATCAACGACCCGTACGTCAAAATGGCGCAGCGGGAGGGCTATCGCGCGCGCGCCGCGTACAAGCTGAAGGAAATCGACGAGCAGGACAAGCTGATCCGTCCCGGCCAGGTGATCGTCGATCTCGGCGCCACGCCGGGCAGCTGGAGCCAGTATGCCCGCAACAAGCTCGCGCAGGGCAAGAAGCGTGACGCGGAGCGCGAAGGCGGCATCGACGGCACGATCGTTGCGCTCGACATCCTGCCGATGGAGCCGATCGCCGACGTCCACTTCCTGCAGGGCGACTTCCGCGAGGACGACGTCCTCCACCAGCTGGAAGAAGTGCTCGAAGGCCGCGCGGTGGACCTTGTTATTTCCGACATGGCCCCCAACCTCTCCGGCGTGGCGTCGGCGGACGCGGCGCGCATCGAGCATCTCTGCGATCTGGCGCTCGAATTCGCGCAGAACCATCTGAAGCCGGACGGTGCGCTGCTCGTGAAGTGCTTTCACGGTAGCGGCTACAGCCAGATCGTCGAGAAGTTCAAACAGCAGTTTAAGGTTGTCGCGCCGCGCAAGCCCAAGGCATCCCGCGACAAATCGTCCGAAACGTTCATTTTGGGTCGGCAGCTGAAGCATCCGCGCTGATGCGGAGTGCGGTGCCGCAAACGGGCTCCGGCCCTTGCCAGACAAGCGAAGCGCTATCGCGGCGGTTGTCAATGCTTATGGCGGGGGTGGTCGGACTGGATTAGAATGACCGAGGGGCGCCGCAAGGAAAATGTAGGCGCTCGTCTACGAGTGAAGGAGTGGTGCTTTGAACAACAATATGTTTTCGAAGGCAGCGGTGTGGCTGGTGATCGCACTGGTGCTGTTTACGGTGTTCAAGCAGTTCGACAAGCCCCGCGTCCAGGAAGGCGTGTCCTATTCGCAGTTCATGGACGACGCCAAGAACGGCAAGGTCAAGAACGTCATCGTTCAGGGGCGCAACCTCACCGTCACTCCGGCTGATGGCCAGAAATACCAGATCGTGTCGCCCGGCGACATCTGGATGGTCGGCGATCTGATGAAGTACGGCGTGCAGGTCAGCGGCAAGGCCGACGACGAGCCGAACGCGCTGATGTCCGCGCTGTACTATCTCGGGCCGACGATCCTGATCATCGTGTTCTGGTTCTACATGATGAGGCAGATGCAGGGAGGCGGCAAAGGCGGCGCATTCTCGTTCGGGAAATCGCGTGCGCGGCTGATCGACGAGAACAACAACGCGGTGAACTTCTCCGACGTCGCGGGCTGCGACGAAGCGAAGGAAGAAGTGTCCGAGCTCGTCGACTTCCTGCGCGATCCGCAGAAATTCCAGAAGCTGGGCGGCCGCATTCCGCGCGGCGTGCTGCTGGTCGGCCCTCCGGGTACCGGCAAGACGCTGCTCGCCCGCGCGATCGCGGGTGAAGCGAAGGTGCCGTTCTTCAGCATCTCGGGTTCGGACTTCGTCGAAATGTTCGTCGGCGTCGGCGCGGCCCGTGTGCGCGACATGTTCGAGCAGGCGAAGAAGCATGCACCGTGCATCGTGTTCATCGACGAAATCGACGCGGTCGGCCGTCACCGCGGCGCCGGCATGGGCGGCGGCAACGACGAGCGCGAACAGACGCTGAACCAGATGCTCGTCGAGATGGACGGCTTCGAGGCGAATTCGGGCGTGATCGTGATCGCCGCGACCAACCGTTCCGACGTGCTCGACAAGGCGCTGCTGCGTCCGGGCCGTTTCGACCGCCAGGTCTATGTCGGCCTGCCGGACATCCGCGGCCGCGAGCAGATCATGCGCGTGCACCTGCGCAAGGTGCCGATCGCGAACGACGTCGACGCGGCGGTCATCGCACGCGGCACGCCGGGCTTCTCGGGCGCCGATCTCGCGAACCTCGTGAACGAGGCTGCGCTGTTCGCGGCCCGTCGCGGCAAGCGCATCGTCGAGATGCAGGATTTCGAGGACGCGAAGGACAAGATCTTCATGGGTCCGGAGCGCAAATCGGCCGTGATCCGCGAGGAAGCGAAGCGCGCCACCGCTTATCACGAGTCGGGCCACGCGGTGATCGCGAAGCTGTTGCCGAAGGCCGACCCGGTGCACAAGGTCACGATCATCCCGCGCGGTCGCGCGCTGGGCGTCACGTGGCAGTTGCCGGAGCATGACAACGAGACGTATTCGAAGGACTACCTGCTGGACCGCCTCGCGATCCTGTTCGGTGGCCGGGTGGCCGAAGAGCTGTTCATGAACCTGGTCAGCACCGGCGCATCGGACGACTTCAACAAGGCCACGCAGACCGCGCGTGCGATGGTGGCCCGTTTCGGCATGACCGACGCACTCGGGCCGATGGTCTACGTCGACGACGAGAACGATGCGTCGCCGTTCGGCCGCGGCTTCACGCGTACGATCTCGGAAGCGACGCAGCAGAAGGTCGACTCGGAAATCCGCCGCGTGCTGGACGAACAGTACAACCTCGCACGCCGCCTGCTCGAAGACAACCGCGACAAGGTCGAGGCGATGACGGCCGCACTGATGGAGTGGGAGACGATCGACGCCGATCAGATCAACGACATCATGGAAGGCCGTCCGCCGCGCTCGCCGAAGAGCTCGCCGGCTGTCGGCGGCGATTCGTCGGGCGGCGGCAGCGCCGAGGTCAAGCCCGGCAGCGCGCCGGCGCCGGCTACGCCGGCGGCATAATCTCCGCTTTAACGCCGTTCACGGGCTGGTGTGGCTTCACACCGGCCCGTTTTGCATTCATCCACGCCCGTTGCTCGTGTCCGATTCCGCTGTGTCCCCGTCCATTCCCGCGCCGCTCCAGTGCGGCCGCTTCGAACTGACGTTCGAACGCCCGCTCGTGATGGGCATCCTCAACGCCACGCCCGATTCGTTCTCCGACGGCGGCCGCTTCCTCGCGCGCGACGATGCGCTGCGCCAGGCCGAGCGGATGATCGCCGACGGCGCGGACCTGCTCGACATCGGCGGCGAATCGACGCGCCCTGGTGCGCCGCCGGTGCCGCTCGACGAGGAGCTCGCGCGCGTGATTCCGCTCGTCGAGGCGCTGCGGCCGCTGAACGTGCCGCTGTCGATCGATACCTACAAGCCGGCCGTGATGCGCGCGGCGCTGGCCGCCGGCGCGGATCTGATCAACGACATCTGGGGGTTCCGCCAGCCAGGCGCGATCGATGCGGTGCGCGACGGCAACAGCGGCCTGTGCGCGATGCACATGCTCGGCGAGCCGCAGACGATGCAGGTCGGCGAGCCCGACTACGGCGACGTCGTGACCGACGTGCGCGATTTTCTCGCTGCGCGTGCCGAGGCGCTGCGCAACGCTGGGGTGGCGGCGGAGCGCATCTGCGTCGACCCCGGCTTCGGATTCGGCAAGGCGGTCGTCGACGACAACTATGCGCTGCTGGCCGCGTTGCCGGACACGGCGCCGGCGCGCCCCGACGGGCGCGCCTATCCGATTCTCGCGGGCATGTCGCGCAAGTCGATGCTCGGTGCGGTGATCGGCGGCAAGCCGCCGATGGAACGCGTCGCGGCGAGCGTGGCGGCCGCGGTGTGCGCGGTCGAGCGGGGCGCCGCGATCGTGCGCGTGCACGACGTCGCGGCGACGGTCGATGCGCTGAAAGTATGGAATACCGTGCGCGCAGTCGCACGGCAACGATAAGCAAGTCAGAAAGACGAAGGAGGAAGGACTCATGGGACGTCGATATTTCGGCACGGACGGCATTCGCGGCACGGTGGGCGAAGCGCCCATCACGCCGGACTTCGTATTGCGCCTCGGCTACGCGGCCGGCAAGGTACTGGCCGGCTCGGCCGACGTCGCGGCAGGCTCGCGTCCGACGGTGCTGATCGGCAAGGACACGCGCGTGTCGGGCTACATGCTCGAAGCTGCGCTCGAGGCCGGCTTCTCGGCGGCCGGCGTCGACGTGATGCTGGCCGGCCCGATGCCGACGCCCGGCGTCGCGTACCTGACGCGTGCGCTGCGTCTGTCGGCCGGTGTGGTGATCAGCGCGTCGCACAATCCGTATCACGACAACGGGATCAAGTTTTTCTCGGCTGACGGCAACAAGCTGCCCGACGACACCGAAGCCGCGATCGAAGCGTGGCTCGACAAGCCGCTCGAATGCGCGCCGTCCGACGGTCTCGGCAAGGCGCGTCGCCTCGACGACGCGGCCGGCCGCTACATCGAGTTCTGCAAGAGCACGTTCCCGGCCGCGTTCGACCTGCGCGGCCTGAAGCTCGTGATCGATTGCGCGCACGGCGCCGCGTATCAAATTGCACCGCACGTGTTCCACGAACTCGGCGCGGACGTCATCCCGATCGGCGTCGCGCCGAACGGCTTCAACATCAACGACGGCGTCGGCGCGACCGCGCCGGACGCGCTGGTGCGCGCGGTGCGGGCGAACCATGCCGATCTCGGCATCGCGCTCGACGGCGACGCCGACCGCCTGCAGGTCGTCGACGCGACCGGCCGCCTGTACAACGGCGACGAACTGCTCTACGTGCTCGTGAAGGACCGGATCGCGACCGACGGCAAGGTCGACGGCGCGGTCGGCACGCTGATGACGAACCTCGCCGTCGAAGTCGCGCTGCAGCGCGAGGGCGTGAAGTTCGTCCGTGCGGCGGTCGGCGACCGCTACGTGCTCGAGCAGTTGCGCGAGCACGGCTGGCAGCTCGGCGCGGAAGGGTCGGGCCACATCCTGTCGCTCGACCGGCATTCGACCGGCGACGGCATCGTGTCGGCGCTGCTCGTGCTGGCGGCGCTCAAGCGCAGCGGCCGCACGCTCGCGCAGATGCTCGACGGCGTCACGCTGTTCCCGCAGAAGCTGATCAACGTGCGGATGAAGCCGGGTGCCGACTGGAAGGGCAGCGCGTCGATTCGCGCCGCGATCGATGCCGCCGAAGCCGCGCTCGCGGGCAGCGGCCGCGTGCTGATCCGCGCATCGGGCACGGAGCCCGTGCTGCGCGTGATGGTCGAAGCGCAGCAGGCGGCCGATGCGGTGCGCCATGCGGAGACGATCGCCGACGCGGTGCGGGCGGCAACGACCTGACCAGCGGCAGGCGCGCGCGGCGGTCCGGCCGCCCGCGCGCCGGCTTCCGGCGAATTCGCATGCGGCGCCTTCGGGCGCCGTCGTTTTTCTCAGACGCAAAGGTTTGCCATACCTATAAGTAACGTACTTCGGCAAACGCATTATTCCGATCTCATCGGGTATCCGACCCCACAATTTCAGCGACCGCGAAACCGGCTTCCCGCCCGGCTGACGCTGCGCTACGATGGGTCAGCACGCCCTCGAAGACAGACGCCATCCCCTCCCTCCGAGCCAGGCAATTCTTGCCGCCACCGCCGCTCCGGCGTCCCGACGCGCCGCCCGATATTCCCTTTCAACCAGTCATGTTACTGTCACGCCAGTTTCATCGATTGTCACATTATCGTCATGAGCAGCCCCTAACCTTCGCGGTGCCGTAGTCATCCGCTCACACACTGGAGGTCTCATGAAATTGATGCAAACCGCGATTGCCGGCCTGGCTGGCGCGCTTTTCGCCGTCGCCGCCCACGCTGCCGACATCACGGGCGCAGGTAGCACGTTCGCGATGCCGATCTATACGAAATGGGCTGCGGACTACCAGCAGTCCGGCGGTTCGAAGGTCAACTACCAGGGCATCGGCTCGTCGGGCGGCCTGAAGCAGATCGTCGCGAAGACGGTCGATTTTGCCGGTTCGGACGCTCCGCTGAAGGACGAAGAACTCGCGAAGGAAGGCCTGTTCCAGTTCCCGACGGTGGTCGGCGGCGTGGTGCCGGTCGTCAACGTGCCGGGCGTGAAGGCCGGCGAACTGACGCTGTCGGGCCCGGTGCTCGGCGACATCTACCTCGGCAAGATCAAGAAGTGGAACGACCCGGCGATCGCCGCGCTGAACCCGAAGCTCAAGCTGCCGGATACGGACATCGCCGTGGTCCGCCGCGCTGACGGCTCGGGCACGAGCTTCATCTGGACGAACTACCTGTCGAAGGTCAACGACGAGTGGAAGTCGAAGATCGGCGAAGGCACGACGGTCAACTGGCCGACGGGCACGGGCGGCAAGGGCAACGACGGCGTCGCGGCCTTCGTGCAGCGCCTGCCGGGCGCGATCGGCTACGTCGAGTGGGCGTACGCGAAGAAGAACAACATGACCTACACTGCGCTGAAGAATTCGACGGGCACGGTGGTCGAGCCGAAGACGGAAACGTTCAAGGCCGCAGCGGCAGGCGCGAACTGGTCGAAGTCGTTCTACCAGATCCTGACGAACCAGCCGGGCAAGGAAGCGTGGCCGGTCGTCGGCGCGACGTTCGTGCTGCTGCACGCGAAGCAGGACAAGCCGGAGCAGGGCGCGGAAACGCTGAAGTTCTTCAGCTGGGCGTTCAAGAACGGCGAGAAGGCTGCCGACAGCCTCGACTACATCTCGCTGCCGGCGACGGTCGAGACGGAAATCCGCAAGCAGTGGAAGACGAAGGTGACGGACGCTTCGGGCAAGCCGGTCGCCGCCGAGTAAGCCATCCAGCGGTTCGCTGCCCGGCCGTGCCGGTCGGGCAGTGTGTGCGGTAAAGCCGGGCGTTACGGCGCCCGGCGATCAAAAGCAGGCACCCATGTCTGATATTTCATACACGTCCTCCCGATCGCCCGACAGCGCGCAGCAGCGCGCGCCGAGCCGTCTCGGGGATGTCCTGTTCGGCGGCCTTGCGCGGCTGGCCGCGATCGTGACCCTGCTACTGCTGGGCGGGATCATCGTTTCCCTGATCATTGCGTCGTTGCCGACCATCCAGAAGTTCGGCGTCGGCTTCCTGTGGCAATCCGAGTGGGACCCCAACTCGGACATCTACGGCGCACTCGTGCCGATCTACGGCACGATCGTGACGTCGCTGATCGCACTCGTCATCGCGGTGCCGGTCAGTTTCGGCATCGCACTGTTCCTCACCGAGCTGGCGCCCGTGTGGCTGCGCCGTCCGCTCGGCATCGCGATCGAGCTGCTCGCCGCGATTCCGTCGATCGTGTACGGCATGTGGGGTCTGCTCGTGTTCGCGCCGATCTTCGCCGAATACTTCCAGAAGCCGCTCGGCCGCCTGCTCAAGGACGTGTGGGTGCTCGGCCCGCTGACGTCCGGCGCGCCGATCGGCATCGGCATCCTCGCGGCCGGCGTGATCCTCGCGATCATGATCATCCCGTACATCGCATCGGTGATGCGCGACGTGTTCGAGGTCACGCCGGTGCTGCTGAAGGAATCGGCATACGGGATCGGCTGCACGACCTGGGAAGTGATGTGGAAGGTCGTGCTGCCCTACACGAAGACCGGCGTGATCGGCGGCGTGATGCTCGGCCTCGGCCGCGCGCTCGGCGAAACGATGGCCGTGACCTTCGTGATCGGCAACACCAACCTGCTCGACAGCGTGTCGCTGTTCGCGCCGGGCAACAGCATCACGTCGGCGCTCGCGAACGAATTCGCGGAAGCGCAGCCGGGCCTGCATACGTCGGCGCTGATGGAACTCGGCCTGATCCTGTTCGTGATCACGTTCATCGTGCTGTCCATCTCCAAACTGCTGCTGCTTCGTCTCGAGAAGGGAGAGGGCAAGAAATGAGCGAGCCCATCATGAATTTCCCGGGGCCGGACGGCGCCGCGCTCGACGCGATGCGCAACCGCCTGCAGCGCAAGCGCAAGGCTGTCAACGCGATCGCGCTCACCGCGTCGCTCGGCGCGATGGCGTTCGGCCTGCTGTGGCTCGTGTGGATTCTCTACACGACGGTGCATCTCGGCGTCGGCGGCCTGTCGCTGCAACTGTTCACCGAATCGACGCCGGCGCCGAACACCGAAGGCGGCGGCCTCGCGAACGCGATCGTCGGCAGCCTGCTGCTGTGCGGCTTCGGCACGCTGGTCGGCACGCCGATCGGTATCCTCGCGGGCGTCTATCTCGCCGAATACGGGCAGAAGAACCTGCTGGCCAGCACGATCCGCTTCATCAACGACATCCTGCTGTCCGCGCCGTCGATCGTCATCGGCCTGTTCGTGTACGCGATCGTCGTCGCGAAGTCGGGGCGCTTCTCGGGCTGGGCCGGCGTGATCGCACTGGCGCTGCTGCAGATCCCGATCGTGATCCGCACGACCGAGAACATGCTGAAGCTCGTGCCGAATGCGCTGCGCGAAGCGGCCGTCGCGCTCGGCACGCCGAAGTGGCGCATGGTGCTGAAGATCACGCTGCGCGCATCGGTTGGCGGGATCGTGACGGGCGTACTGCTCGCGGTCGCGCGGATCGCCGGCGAAACGGCGCCGCTGCTGTTCACCGCGCTGTCGAACCAGTTCTTCTCGTGGGACATGAGCCAGCCGATGGCGAACCTGCCGGTCACGATCTACAAGTTCGCGATGAGCCCGTTCGCGGAATGGCAGTCGCTCGCGTGGGCGGGCGTGTTCCTGATTACGCTCGGGGTGCTCGGACTGAACGTCCTGGCGCGCTCGATCTTCTCGAAAAAGTAACGGCGGAGCAATCCGATGAATATGGCAGAAAGCCACCTGAATCCCGTCGAGCGCACCGCTGCGCCCGCCGGCACGCAAGACGCGGCGCACGGCCGTCCGCTCGCGCCGCTGAACGCGAAGATCGAGGTCAACAACCTCAACTTCTTCTACAACAAGTTCCACGCGCTGAAGAACATCAACCTGCGCATTCCCGAAGGGAAGGTGACGGCGTTCATCGGCCCGTCGGGCTGCGGCAAGTCGACGCTGCTGCGCACGTTCAACAAGATGTTCGCGCTCTATCCGGAGCAGCGCGCCGAAGGCGAAATCCTGATGGACGGCGAGAACCTGCTGACGACGAAGCGCGACATCTCGCTGCTGCGCGCGCGGATCGGCATGGTGTTCCAGAAGCCGACCCCGTTCCCGATGTCGATCTACGACAACATCGCGTTCGGCGTGAAGATGTTCGAAAAGCTCACGCGTTCGGAAATGGACGACCGCGTCGAGTGGGCGCTCACGAAGGCCGCGCTGTGGAACGAAGTGAAGGACAAGCTGGGCCAGAGCGGCTATGGGCTGTCGGGCGGCCAGCAGCAGCGTCTGTGCATCGCGCGCGGCATCGCGATCCGTCCGGAAGTGCTGCTGCTCGACGAGCCGTGCTCGGCGCTCGACCCGATCTCGACGGGCCGCATCGAAGAGCTGATCGCGGAGCTGAAGAGCGACTACACGGTCGTGATCGTCACGCACAACATGCAGCAGGCCGCACGCTGCTCGGATTACACGGCCTACATGTACCTGGGCGAGCTGATCGAGTTCGGCGAGACCGAAAAGATCTTCATCAAGCCGGTGCGCAAGGAAACGGAAGACTACATCACCGGCCGCTTCGGCTGATGACGGAGAACAACAACCATGTCGGATAAACATCTGTCGAGCCAGTTCGACGCGGACCTGAATGCCGTGTCGTCGAAAGTGCTGGAAATGGGCGGACTCGTGGAGTCGCAGATCGTCGGCGCGATGCGCGCGCTGAACGAATTCGATCGCGATACGGCCGAGAAGGTGATCGCGGCCGAGGAAACGCTGAACGCGATGGAAGTGGACATCGACCAGGAATGCGGCAACATCATCGCGCGGAGACAGCCTGCCGCACGTGACCTGCGTCTTTTGATGTCGATTTCGAAAACGATTACGAACCTCGAGCGCGCCGGCGACGAGGCAGAGAAGATCGCCAAGCGCGTGCGCCGCCTGGTCGACGAGCCGGCCGCGCGTGCGGTCAACATCGCCGAGATCAAGGTGTCGGGCGAGATGGCCGTGACGATCCTGCGCCGCGCGCTCGACGCGTTCGCGCGCCTCGATACGGTGGCCGCCGCGCAGATCGTCAAGGACGACAAGGAAATCGACATGGAATTTCGCGCGTTCGTGCGCAAGCTCGTGTCGTACATGCAGGAAGATCCGCGCACGATCTCGGTCGGCCTCGACTACCTGTTCATCGCGAAGGCGATCGAACGGATCGGCGACCACGCGAAGAACATCGCCGAATTCATCATCTACATCGTGAAGGGCACCGACGTGCGGCACCAGCCGCGCGACACGCTCGATCGCGAAGCCAACAGTTAATCGACTCCATAGGAAGAACAGAGGTGCCGATGCCCAGCAACATTCTCGTCGTTGAAGATGAGCCCGCGATTTCCGAACTGATCTCGGTGAATCTCCAGCACGCCGGTCACTGCCCGATCCGCGCTTACAACGCCGAACAGGCGCAGAACCTGATCAGCGACGTGCTGCCCGATCTCGTGCTGCTCGACTGGATGCTGCCGGGCAAGTCCGGCATCGCGTTCGCGCGCGACCTGCGCAACAACGAACGGACCAAGCACATCCCGATCATCATGCTCACCGCCCGCGGCGACGAGCAGGACAAGGTGCTCGGCCTCGAAATCGGCGCGGACGATTACGTGACGAAGCCGTTCTCGCCGAAGGAACTGATGGCGCGCATCAAGGCCGTGCTGCGCCGCCGCGCGCCGCAGCTGACCGAGGACGTCGTGTCGATCAACGGGCTGCGCCTCGACCCGGCCACGCATCGCGTCGCCGCGCACGGCGACGGCAGCGAGATCAAGCTCGATCTCGGCCCGACCGAGTTCCGCCTGCTGCATTTCTTCATGACGCATCCGGAGCGCGTGCACAGCCGCACGCAGCTGCTCGACCAGGTGTGGGGCGACCACGTGTTCGTCGAGGAGCGTACCGTCGACGTGCACATCAAACGATTGCGCGCGGCCTTGAAACCGGCCGGCTGCGATGCGATGATCGAAACCGTGCGCGGCAGCGGCTACCGCCTCGCCAAGCACGCGTAACGTATTCGGGCATGCCGCGTGACGCGGCGTGCCGTTCCTTCTTTCGGACGCTGAATCATGAACATCATCTGGGCGCGCTTTCTGGTGTCGCTCGTGCTGCTCGTGCTGATCGGCGTATTGGTCGGCGTCTTCGCCGGCCCGACCGCGGGCCTCGTGTTCGTGGTCGTGATGCTGGTCGCGCAGGGCTTTTTCAGCACCTTCCATACGCAGCGTCTGTGGCGCCTGCTCGATGCGCCCGTCTACGGCGAGGTGCCGAGCGCGCCGGGCATCTGGGGCGAGATCTACTATCGGCTGCACAAGCTCGCGAAGCAGTGGCATGCGCAGGTGCGGCAGGTCGAACAGCAGCACTCGCGTTTCATCCAGGCGATCCAGGCCTCGCCGAACGGTGTCGCGATGCTCGACGACCATGACCAGATCGAGTGGTGCAACGCGATCGCCGAAGTCCATTTCGGCCTCGATGCGAAGCGCGACCTGCGCCAGCACATCACGAACCTGGTGCGCCACCCCGATTTCGTCCGCTACCTCAATGCGCAGCATTACGACGAGACGCTGCTGATGCGCGGCATGGGCGATTCGCGACAGAACGTGCTGGCCGTGCAGGTGTTTCCGTACGGCGAGAACCGCAAGCTGCTGCTCACGCAGGACATCACCGAGCTCGAACGCACCGACGCGATGCGGCGCGACTTCGTCGCGAACGTGTCGCACGAGCTGAAGACGCCGCTCACGGTGCTGTCGGGTTTCCTGGAGACGATGCGTGAGCTGCCGCTGAACGAGGAGGACCGCGCGCGCTATCTCGACATGATGGAGCAGCAGGCGTCGCGCATGCGGCACATCGTGACCGACCTGCTGGTGCTCGCGAAGCTGGAAGGCGAGAGCAAGCCGCCGGTCGATCACGCGATCGACATGCGGGCGGTGTTCGATCATCTGAAGGAGGATGCGCAGACGCTGTCGAACGGGCATCACGACATCGCGTTCTCGATCGACGAGACGCTCGGCGTCACGGGGGCTCAGACGGAGTTGTTCAGCGCGTTCGCGAATCTCGTCACGAACGCGATCCGCTATACGCCGGACGGCGGCAAGATCGTCGTGTCGTGGCGGCGCGAGGGCGCGCAAGGCGTGTTTTCCGTCACGGACAGCGGCTTCGGGATTCCGGCCGCCGATTTGCCGCGGCTCACCGAGCGCTTCTACCGGGTCGACCGCAGCCGTTCGCGCGATACCGGCGGCACGGGCCTCGGGCTCGCGATCGTCAAGCACGTGCTGCAGCGGCACGATGCGCATCTGTACGTGCAGAGCGAGGAAGGGCGCGGCAGTACGTTCACCGCGCGGTTCCCTGGCTCGCGCGTCATCGCGATCCGGCCGGCTGCTTACGAAGCATGATCGTGTAGCGGCTCGTCGGCGTTCAAAAAAAGCAGCCCGCGGGCTGCTTTTTTTCATGGCGATGCGTCGGCGCGATCTGCATCGCGCCGACGGTTCACGAACAGAACTTCGCGAGCAACCCGAGCTGCGCGTTGCGGATCGTCTTGCCGGTGCGGCGCCGGCGATAGTGACCGTCGCTGTGCATCTGCCATGCCGACTGGTTGTCGCCGAGGCACACCGACAGTCCTTCGGCGATCACGCGCCGCTTGAGCTTGCGCTCGCGGATCGGGAACGCGACTTCGACGCGGCGGAACAGGTTGCGGTCCATCCAGTCGGCGCTCGACAGATAGACGTCCTCGGCGCCGCCCGCATGGAAATAGTAGATGCGGTGGTGTTCGAGGAAGCGGCCGACGATCGAGCGCACCGTGATGTTTTCCGACAGCCCCGGCACACCGGGCTTCAGCGCGCAGACGCCGCGCACGATCAGGTCGACCTTGACGCCGGCCTGCGACGCTTCGTACAGCGCGGCGATCACCGACGGCTCCAGCAGCGCGTTCATTTTCGCGACGATGCGCGCGCGCTTGCCGGCCTGCGCATTGTCGATCTCCGCGCGGATCGACTCGATGATGCGCGGATGCAGCGTGAACGGCGACTGCCACAGCTCGTGCAGCGTCAGTTCGCCGCCGATCCCGGTCAGTTGCTGGAACACGTGATGCACGTCCTCGCAGATCTTCTGGTCGGCCGTCATCAGCCCGAAGTCGGTGTAGAGGCGCGCGGTGCGCGGATGGTAGTTGCCGGTGCCGAGATGCACGTAGCGGCGCAGCGACGCCTTGCCGGCCTGCACGACGCGTCGCACGATCAGCATCATCTTCGCGTGGCACTTGTGGCCGACCACGCCGTACACGACATGCGCGCCGACGGCTTCGAGCTGCGACGCCCAGTTGATGTTGGTTTCCTCGTCGAAGCGCGCGAGCAGCTCGACGACGACGGTCACTTCCTTGCCGTTGCGCGCGGCTTCCATCAGCGCGTCCATCAGCGGCGAGTCGGTGCCGGTGCGATAGATCGTCTGCTTGATCGCGACGACGCTCGGGTCTCTCGCGGCCTGCTGCAGCAGTTCGAGCACGGGCTGGAAGCTCTCGTACGGGTGGTGCAGCAGGATGTCGCCGGCGTCGATCGCGTCGAACATCGTCGGCGCGTTGGCGATTACCGCGGGGGTCGATGCGGTGAACGGCGTGAACTTCAGGTCCGGGCGGTCGACGAGGTCGGGAATCTGCATCAGGCGCACGAGGTTCACGGACCCGGCCACGCGGTAGCAGTCCTTGTCGCCGAGTTCGCTTTCCTCGAGCAGGCGCCGCACGATGTGCAGCGGCGTGTCGGCCGACACTTCGAGGCGCACCGCGTTGCCGAGGTGGCGCGCGGGCAGTTCGCCCTGCAGCGCGACACGCAGGTTCGTGATTTCGTCTTCGTCGACGAACAGCTCGCTGTTGCGCGTGATGCGGAACTGGTTGCAGCTCTTCACGACGAGTTGCGGGAAGAGTTCGCCGACGAAGCGCTGCATGAACGAGCTCAGCAGCACGAAGCCGTGCTCGAAACCCGACAGCGCATGCGGCATGCGCACGACGCGCGGCAGCGCGCGCGGCGCCTGCACGATGCCCATCACGGCCTGGCGGCCGAACGCGTCGCGGCCTTCGAGCTCGACGACGAAGTTCAGGCTCTTGTTCAGCACGCGCGGGAACGGGTGGGCCGGATCGAGGCCGATCGGCGTCAGCACCGGCAGCAGTTCGTCGAGGAAGTAGCGTCGCGCCCATTCGAGTTGCTCGTCGTTCCACGAGTCGCTCGCGTGGAAGTAGATGCCTTCCTGTTCGAGCGCCGGCAGCACGGTTTCGTGCAGCATCGTGTACTGTCGATGCACGAGCCGCTGCGCGCGTTCGACGACGAGATCGTAAGCGTGCTGCAGCGACATGCCGTCGGGCGTCAGCGCGCCGGGATTGTCGCGGATCTGCTCCTGAAGGCCGGCCATCCGGACTTCGAAGAATTCGTCGAGGTTGCTGCTGGTGATGCAGATGAAGCGCAGGCGCTCGAGCAAAGGGACTTGCGGATCGGCCGCCTGGGCCAGCACGCGCTCGTTGAAACCGAGGATGCCGAGTTCACGGTTGAGAAGCGGGTAACGGACGGACATCGGCAGAGTAGGAGGTAATTCAGGCGATGATTCGAAAGGACGCTCGGAAACTCTCACGGTACGATGACGTGCTGATGACAATAATGGTTTTATATCGGGAAATTCTACGCCGTAACCCTTTCGTCGCATAAATGTTTCGGCTATATGGAATCGAGCAGTGTGCATGCCCGTGAAGCGTGGCAACGGCAAGCGTTCCACGCTTAAAATGTCGCCTTTGATTGATCGCCCGCGGTTGCCGGAGGAACGGCTGCCGCGGAAGAACGCGCACGGAGCCCCCTTCTGATGGTTACAACTCCCCACTTGCTGGCTGCCGTGGATCTCGGCTCGAACAGCTTCCGGCTGATCGTCGGGCGCGTCGAGGAAACGCCGGCGGGCAGCCAGATCTATCCCGTCGACGCGCTGCGCGAGCCGGTTCGGCTCGCCGCGGGCCTGTCGAGCGACAAGATGCTCGATCGCGCGTCGCAGGAGCGTGGCTGGGAGGCGCTCAAGCGGTTCGGCGAGCGCCTGCGCGATTTCCATCCCGATCATGTGCGCGCGGTGGCGACCAACACGCTGCGCGTCGCGAAGAACGCCGCCGAATTCCTCGGCGAGGCCGAGGCGGCGCTCGGGTTCCCGATCGAAGTGATCGCGGGCCGCGAAGAGGCGCGCCTGATCTATGCGGGCGCCGCGCACTCGGTGCCGGCGAGCGCCGGCAAGCGGCTCGTCGTCGACATCGGCGGCGGCTCGACCGAATTCATCATCGGCTCGCACTACACGCCGATCGTGATGGAGAGCCTCTATATCGGTTGCGTGAGCCATAGCCGCACCTTCTTTCCGGCCGGCAACGTCGACGAATACACGATGCGGCAGGCCGAACTCGCGGCCAAGCGCGAGATCCAGATCATTTCGAGCGAATACAAGAAGGCTGGCTGGGACCAGGCGATCGGCTCGTCCGGCACCGCACGCGCGCTCGCCGAGCTCGTCGAGGCGAACGGCTTCAACGATCCGGGCATCACGCACGGCATTTCGCGCGGCGGCCTGGAGCGGCTGAAGCGTGCGCTGATCAAGTCGGAGAACGTCAACCGGCTGAAGCTGATCGCGCTGAAGCCCGACCGCGTGCCGGTACTCGCGGGCGGCCTGGCGATCATGCTGGCGGTGTTCGAGGAGCTGGGCGTCGACTACGTCGACACGACCGACGGCGCGCTGCGCCTCGGCGTGCTGTACGACCTGCTCGGCCGGACCCAGCACGAGGACATGCGCGCGGTGACCGTCGAGGGTTTCACACGCCGCTACGGCGTCGATCGCGCACAGGCCGAGCGGATCGGGGCGCTCGCCGCGCGTTTTTACGACGAGCTCGAGGAAGACGACGAGGAAGCGCGCGAGGAAGGGCGGATGTTCCTCGGCTGGGCGGCCGCATTGCACGAGATCGGCCTGTCGATCTCGCACAGCGCGTATCACAAGCATTCGGCCTATATCGCGAGCAATGCGGACATGCCGGGTTTTTCGCGTACCGACCAGGCGCGGCTTGCCGCGCTCGTGCTCGGCCATGCGGGCAAGCTCGGCAAGCTGTCGCAGGCGCGGGAGGTCGAATGGCCGCTGCTGTTCTGCCTGCGGCTCGCGGCGCTGCTGTGCCGGCGCCGGACCGATGCGGGGCTGCCCGACATTTCCGTTTCGCAGATGAAGAAGGGCGGGTACGAGGTGCGTCTGCCGAGCGCCTGGGTCGAGCAGAACCCGTTGACCGACTACAGCCTCAGCCAGGAGGCGGCGGAGTGGGAGAAGGTCGGTATCCCGTATCGCGTGGTTTATACCGGCGCGTGACGGGCGATAGCGGGCCCGGGAGGTGCTCCGGGCGCCGGGTGGATGGATGTGCGGGTGAGGCGCCCGTCAGGCGCGGCGCCGCACGATCGTCAGGGCCGCGCAACGTGGGTGCCGACGGTCGGCTCAATCCGACGAGCAGACGATCGCGATCAGGAACGGGAACGCCTGCTTGACGGTTGCATCGCTGCCGGCCTTGCGCACGGCTTCCTCGACCGCGCTCTTCGTGCCGCGCACGACGACGCCGTAGGCCCAGTCGCCGATCGGCGTGCCGTCGCCCGGACGGAAGATCGGATCGTTCGCCTGGTAACCGAGCACGACGTAGACGCCGAAGCCGTAGGCCGTCAGCGAGCGGTTCGTGCGGAACGCGTTGACCGAATTCGATTCGACGTGCATCGGCTCGGACTGGATGTCGCCGGCGGCGAGCAGCGGCGCGACGAACTTGTGGCCGGTCGAATGACAGTCGAGCGCGTCGTCGAGCGCTTTCGCCGACGCGGTGCCGGCGGTGGTCGCGAGCACGAGCAGCGACGCGCAGAGGGCTGGCTTGAGAACGTTGTTTTTCATGCGCGGTTGCGGGTTGTTTCACACGTATTATCGCGTGTTCCAGCAAGTTCCGTGCGCGGGCCTCGTGGGGGAGCGTGGGTGCGTCGACGCGGCGGTTGAGCCGGGCTTGGCCCGCATCGCGGCGAGCCCGGAAAACGGCGGACGATTCAAGGGCCGGTAAAAAACACCCGTAAACGGAAAAAGGGGCTACGGTGTTCAACCGTAACCCCTTGATTCCTTGGTCGGAGCGATAGGATTCGAACCTACGACCCTCTGATCCCAAATCAGATGCGCTACCAGGCTGCGCTACGCTCCGACGAGCCAAAGATAATAACGTCGAATGACCGCATCGGTCAATCACGATATGCGGGTAAATGCCGCGGCGGCGAGCGGTCCGCGATTTGCGACAATTCACAGGATGATCGGCCGCCCCCGCGCATGCGCGCGCGGGCGCTCGCCGAAGCAAGGAGAACGTCATGATGAACCTGATCCTGTGGCGCCACGCGGAAGCCGAAGACTACGCGACGAGCGATCTCGCGCGCCAGCTGACCGTGCGCGGCCGCAAGGACGCGCAGGCGATGGCCAAATGGCTGCGCGGCCGGCTCGAGACGAATACCGTGATTGTCGCGAGCCCGGCGGCGCGCACCGTGCAGACCGTCGAGGCGCTGACCGACCAGTACCGGACCGTCGACGCCCTCGCGCCGGGCGGCAGTGTCGACGACGTGCTGGCGGCGGCCGGTTGGCCGGACGGTATCGCACCGACGGTCGTGATCGTCGGCCATCAGCCGACGCTCGGCAGCGTTGCCGCGCAGTTGGTCGCCGGCAGCGACGACAGCTGGAGCATCAAGAAGGGCGGAATCGTGTGGCTGGCGAGCCGCACGCGCGACGGCAGCAGGCAGGCCGTATTGCGGGCGGTTTTGACGCCGGAACTGGTGTAAAGCCCGCCTGAATTGGTTTGAAGGGATTGATCGTACGGTTTCGCAAGCTTTCTGCTAAAGTCAATTCGGCGACACGTCATTGAAAGGACACGGTCGTGCCACATAACGGTCACGGCCGGTTACTACATTGGCGGGCATGTCGTCCTATTCCTTACGACCAGGAAAGCCTAATGCGAGAACTGCCGACGCCTACGCTCCCTTTTGCCTCGCTGCCCCTCGACACGTCGCGACGCCACCTGCCGCGCGCCAGTGAAACCGTCACATCGGAGTATCGCCTGCGCGCCGCATGGGCGCGTACGGAAGACGAATTGCGCGAAGCCCAGCGCCTGCGCTACAGCGTGTTCGCCGAAGAGATGGGCGCGCAGGTCAGCGGCCCGTCCGGTCTCGATGTCGATCCGTTCGACGTGTATTGCGACCACCTGCTGGTCCGCGATCTCGACACGCTGAAAGTCGTCGGCACGTACCGCGTGCTGCCGCCGCACCAGGCGGCGCGTGTCGGCCGCCTGTACGCCGAAGGCGAATTCGACCTGTCGCGCCTCACGCACCTGCGCGGCAAGATGGTCGAGGTCGGCCGCTCGTGCGTGCACAGCGACTACCGCAGCGGCGCCGTCATCATGGCGCTGTGGGGCGGTCTGGGCGCATACATGATGCAGAACGGCTACGAGACGATGCTCGGCTGCGCGAGCGTGTCGATGGCCGACGGCGGCCACTACGCGGCGAATCTGTACCAGTCGCTGTCGGCGGGCTCGCTGACGGCGCCCGAGTATCGCGCATTCCCGCACACGGCCCTGCCTGTCGATGAACTGCAGACGGGCACCGTCGTCGCACCGCCGCCGCTGATCAAGGGTTACCTGCGTCTCGGCGCGAAGATTTGCGGCGCCCCGGCCTGGGATCCCGATTTCAACTGCGCGGATTTCCTGACGCTGTTCCGTCTGTCAGACATCAACGCGCGCTACGCCCGCCACTTCCTGGGCTGAGCGATCCGAATCGCGCCGCACCTCCGAGGTGGGGCGCACACAAGCGAACGCCGTCGCACGGTAGCTGCCGTGCGACGGCGTTCGTGTATCCGGCCCGTGTCTGCGTATCGGGCCCCGATAATTTCAGCGATACGCAACAGCCACCGTGCCGCGTGGCGGCACGTCCGCGACGGCCCGTGGGAGGGCCGGACGACAGCGGCGCGCTCAGTGCTTGCGCCGCCAGTCGAGCAGGTGGTGTTCCGCCATCCAGTGGTGGATCATCCCTTCGCCTTCGTGGCTGCGCTTGTATTCGCGCGACTCGAAGTACGACAGGGCGACCAGCACCATCAGACCGATGAACAGGCCGATCAGGCCCGCAATTTCCTCAGACGACATGGCAGCCTCCTTTCAACGGCACAGCGCCATGCGTACATAGTAGGACATGCGCGGCGCAACCCCGAAACCGGATTTCCGCTAGACTCGGCGCGGTCCCGGCGTGCGATGGGCGCGCCGTTTTCCGGAGCCCTACCTGATGACCCGTTTCGTGCTGGCCGTGCTGGCCGCATCCCTTCTTGCCGCCTGCAGCGGCGATCCTCGTCAGGCCCGCCGCGGTCACCCGCCGGAAGATCCGGCCGACTATCACGGCGTGCCGACCGACATGACGCCGCCGTCGATGCTCGACGCGCCGCCGCCGAAACCCGTGCAGCAGCAGTAACGGTCGGCCGGGCCCGTAGTCACGCGCGGGCCGCGGGCGCGGCTTGCGGTGCGGCGCCAACGCGCCGCAACAGCGCCGGCAGGTAACGCGCGAGCGTCGCGCCGCGTGCCGCCATGAACAGCAGCAGCGCGAACCAGAGGCCATGATTGCCGAACGTGCCGACGGCGGCGAGCGTCGCCGCGACGAAAATCGACAACGACACGACCATCGCGCGCATCAGCGATTGCGTCTGCGTGGCGCCGATGAACACGCCGTCGAGCAGGAAACCCCAGACCGACACGATCGGCGAGATCGCGGCCCACGGCAGGTAGCGCAGCGCGACGGCGCGGATCTCGGCCTGGTCGGTCAGGCGCGCGACGATCCAGCCGCCCGCCGCCCAGTAAACGAGCGCGAACAGCAGCGCGCCGAGTGCCGACCAGAACAGCGTGACGCGCACGGCTTGCCGGAAGGCGCGGCGATCGCGCGCGCCGGCCGCCGCGCCGACGAGCGCCTCGGCCGCATGCGCGAAGCCGTCGAGGCCGTACGCCATGAAGGTCTGGAAATTCAGCAGTAGCGCGTTCGCGGCGAGCGTCGCGTCGCCTTGTTTTGCGCCGAGATGCGCGAACCAGCCGAACGCGCCGAGCAGGCACAGCGTGCGCAGGAAGATGTCGCGATTGAGCGCGATCAGCCGCTTGAGCGCGACGCGGTCGGCAAGCGCGCGTACCGCGAGCGGTGCAAGGCCGCGCGGCCGCAGCCGCCACAGCATCCACGCGCCGAGCGCGAAACCGCACGCGTCCGCGGTGGCGGTCGCGGCGCCGATGCCGGCGATGCCCCAGCCGAAGCCGTACACGTAGAGCAGCACGGCACCGATGTTCACCGCGTTGATGAACACCTGCGCGACGAGTGCGAGCCGGACGCGCTGTACGCCCAGCAGGTAGCCGAGCACCACGTAGTTCGCGAGCGCGAACGGTGCGCTCCAGATCCGTGCGTGGCTGTATGCGAGCGCCGTCGCGCGGACGGCATCGCTGCCGCCGAGCGCGGACAGCGCGAACGACAGCAGCGGCACCTGCAGCGCCAGCACCGCGGCGCCGAGCGCGAACGCGACGATCAGCGCGCGCAGCAGGTTCAGGCGGATTCCGGCGGCGTCGCCGGCGCCATGCGCCTGCGCGACGAGGCCGGTCGTCCCCATCCGCAGGAAGCCGAAGCCCCAGAACACGAAATTGAAGAACAGCCCGCCGAGCGCGACGCCGCCGAGATATTGCGTCCCGTCGAGGTGGCCGGCGACGGCCGTGTCGACGGCGCCGAGGATCGGCTGGGTCAGGTTCGCAAGGACGATCGGGAACGCGAGCGCGAGGACGCGCCGATGCGTGACGGCGGCCGACGTGCTGCCGGCCCCGAGCGGTAAGGCGGATTCGGACATGACGGATGCGTCAGGCGCGTTCCTGCACGCAGACCCACGGCGAGACGACGACCGCCCACAGCTCCGGATTGCGCGCCGCGTAGTCGGCGGCGGTTTCGGCCGGCATGCGCGCGACGAGGCCGGACGACAGCCAGCGCGTAACCTGTTCGGCATCGTCGCTGGCAACCGCTTCCGCGACGCTGACGAGATCGAGGTCGCGCGCGATCGACAGCAGCTTGCCCTGCGCGAAGAAGCGTTCGAGATCGCACCAGTCGATCTTGGCGGTTTCGCCGAGGAGTTTGGCGTAGAGCGGGCTGTGCGACGCGCCCGCGGCGTGTTGATCAGAGGACATCGGTTTCTTGGAAAGACTGCGTGGCGCCACTATAAACCATCCGGCCGGGCGGGCCGAGCGGCAGCGGGGCGCTCACGCGTCGCGCAGCGCGCGCCGGACGATCTTGCCGGTCGCGGTCATCGGCAGGGCGTCGACGAACGCGATCGCGCGCGGGTACTCGTGGGCGGCGAGCCGCGTGCGCACATGTGCCTGCAGCGCGCCGACGAGCGCGGCGTCGCCGACGTGGCCAGGGTTCAGCACGACGAACGCCTTGACGATCTCGGTGCGCGTCGCGTCGGGCACGCCGACGACGGCGGCCATCCGCACCGCCGGATGCGTGAGCAGGCAGTCCTCGATCGGGCCGGGGCCGATCCGGTAACCGGCGCTCGTGATCACGTCGTCGTCGCGGCCGACGAAGCGCACGAAGCCGTCGGCGTCGATCGTGCCCGTATCGCCGGTGAGCAGGTAGTCGCCCGCGAACTTGTCGCGCGTCGCGTCGGCGTTGCGCCAGTATTCGAGAAACATCACCGGGTCGGGGCGGCGCACCGCGATGCGGCCTTCGACGCCGGGCGGCAGCGGCGTGCCGTGCGCATCGACGATCGCGACCGCATGACCGGGCACCGCCTTGCCGATCGCGCCGGGCCGCGCATCGAACAGCGCCGCGCACGACGACAGCACCATGTTGCATTCGGTTTGCCCGTAGAACTCGTTGATCGTTACGCCGAGCGCATCGCGGCCCCATGCCGTCAGTTCGGTGCCGAGCGATTCGCCGCCGCTCGCGACCGATTTCAGCGCCAGCGTGTGGCGTTCGCGCGGCGCCACGACGGCGCGCATCAGCTTCAGCGCGGTGGGCGGCAGAAAGGCGTGGGTGACGCCGTGCCGCGCCATCAGCGCGAACGCCGCGTCGCCGTCGAATTTCTCGAAGCGGTGCGCGAGCACCGGCACGCCGTGATGCCATGACGGCAGCAGCACGTCGAGCAACCCGCCGATCCATGCCCAGTCGGCGGGCGTCCAGAACAGGCGCGCGTCGCGCGGGAAGCACTGCTGCGACATCTCGACGCCCGGCAGATGGCCGAGCAGCACGCGATGCGCGTGCAGCGCGCCCTTCGGTTTGCCCGTCGTGCCGGACGTGTAGATGATCAGCGCCGGATCGTCTGCGGCCGTATCCACCGGCACGAAATCCGGCGCCTCGGCGGCGAGCGCCGCATCGTAGCGCAGCACGCCGGGCACGTCGGGCGCATCGTCGCCGATGCAGTAGACGGTATGCAGCGCCGGCAGTTGCGCGCGCAGCGGCGCGATCTTCGCGTAACCGGCCGAGTCGGTGACGAGCGCGGCCGCCTCGCTGTTCGCGAGCCGGTACTCGAGCGCATCGACGCCGAACAGCGTGAAGAGCGGTACCGCGATCGCGCCGAACTTGTACGCGGCCAGGTGTGCGATGGCCGTTTCGGGGCCTTGCGCGAGAAAGATGCCGATCCGGTCGCCGCGCCGCAGGCCGGCACGCGCAAAGCTGTTCGCGAGCCGGTTAGAAGCATGCTTCAGGTCGTCGAACGTGAGGCGGGAAACGTCGCCTTGCGCCGTTTCGTGGATCAGCGCGACGCGTCCGCTGCCGTCGGCCCATTTGTCGCACACGTCCACGCCGATGTTGTAGCGCGCCGGAATGTCCCAGCGGAAGCGGGAGAGGAGGTGATCGTAGCGGTCGGCGGCGGGCAGCATCGCGTGCTCTCCTGGTGTCGAGCGTGGCGTCGGGTGAACGGCTTACATCAGGATTTCACGCAGACGAATCCACAATGGTGTTTGCTGATAGGGAATGTTCGGACTCGTCCAATAGGCAAGGCTCAGTGCACGATTCCACAATGACGCATAAGATCAAGACAAAACAGTGGTGTGACCATGGATTTGCTTCTGATAGCTGCGGGGTTCAGCCTGATCGGAATCGGGGTGCTGGTGGCGTTTGCTCGTCACGTCGATCCGTTGTCCGGCCGTTTCACCGGACGTCTGCGCAAGCGCTGACTTGATGTGTTCCGTTTTCGCCGCGACGACACGCGATGCGCGCCGGCATCGCGTGTCGTCTGTCGTGCGCTCAGCGCGCCGGCAGGTAGCGTGACGGATCGATCGAGCGGCCGCCGTAGCGCAGCTCGAAATGCAGTGCGACACGATCGCTGTCGCTGTTGCCCATCTCGGCGATCGATTGCCCTTGTGTGACCGACTGGCCTTCCTTCACCAGCAGCGCGCGATTGTGCGCGTAGGCCGTCAGGTAATCGGCGTTGTGCTTCAGGATGATCAGGTTGCCGTAGCCGCGCAGCCCGTTACCGGCATAGACCACGACACCCGGCGCGGCCGCGACCACCGGCGTGCCCGGCGAATTCGCGATGTCGATGCCTTTCGATTTCGAGCCGTCGAACGTGCGCACGACGTTGCCGGCCGCCGGCCAGATCAGCGCAATGCTCGTGGCCGGCTTCACGGCCGATTCGACCGGTGCGGAAGGCGCCGGGCGCGCACGGCCGGCGCTGCCGGTGCCGGTGGTCGACGGCGTCGATGCGGTGGTCGTGCCGGGCGGCGGCGCGACGCGCAGCACCTGGCCGACTTCGATCGCATCGGGGTTCGTCATCTGGTTCCAGCGCACGATGCTCTGTACCGACGTGCGGTTGTCGCGCGCGATCTTGTAGAGCGTGTCGCCACGCTCGACGCGATAGAACCCGGGGCCGACGGGCGCGGAGCCGCACGCGACGAGCAGCGCGGCGCAGGCGGCTGCGAAGAGTCGCTTCGTTGTTGTTCCGAACATTGAACCTCGCAAGACCCTGCCGCGCGTGACGCGGCAGGCAACACAAAACGTCCGATTTTAACGGGTTCGACCCGCGCACCGCAGTTTCGGGCGCTGGCGCTGCTGTCGCGCCCGCATCGGTGCGGGTCGAATCAGCCGGCCAGCGGGGTCACGCGGATTCGCAGCGTGGCCGTTTCGGTCGCACCCGGCGCGAGCGTGCGCAGCCCGAGGCCGTTGTGGATCGCATCGGGCAGGCCGAGCCACGGCTCGACGCAATAGAAGTCCGAATCCGGCTTTTCGGTCCAGGTGGTGACCGCGTACCACGGGATCGAGCCTGGCACGTCCAGCGCGATCTCGATCGTGCGGCGGCGGCCCGGCATCACGATGCGCACTGGCGTGGACGGCGTACCGTCGAGGCAGTGGAAGCGGTCGAGGATGTCCGGATCGTCGAGGCGGTAGCGGGCTTCACCTGGTTCGGGCGGGCTGATCGAGCCGTCCGCGCGCTGCTGGCAACGGCGGGTCGGCGGCAACTCGAGGAGGGTGTCGGCCCGCTCGCCGTGCGGCAGCGCGAAGTAGAAATGGTGGCCGGCGTAGTAGGGCAGCGGCGTGTCGCCGCGATTGGTCGTCGTCAGCGCGACGTCGAGCGTATGCGCGTCGGCCAGCCGGTACGTGATGTCGAACCGGAAATCGAACGGGTAACTCGCGCGCAGCGCGTCGTTCGCGTCGAGCGTCATCGACAGCGCGGCGCCGTCGGCCGACGGCTGCGCGTCGAACGGCAGATCGCGCGCGAAGCCGTGCATCGGCAAGTCGCGGACCACGCCGGCGGCGTCGCGCCAGCGGCCGATCTCGCCGTCGACGCGGTGGCGGCCGAGGAACGGGAACAGCAGCGGATTGCCGCCGCGCACGCGGGCGAGGTTGCTCCAGTCGGCGGTTTCCGGCCAGAAGATCACCGGTTCGCCATCGACGTGCCAGGACAGCAGGCGGCCGCCGAATTGCGGGGCGACCCGGACGAGCGACGGGCCGGCGTGAAGTTCGTGAATGTCGTGTTGCTGGAAGATCGGCATGGCGAATCGGGTTGGGCGGGTGACGGGAGCAACGGGCGTTCCATTATCGGGCCGCAGCCGGTCGGGGAAAACCCTTCTCGGGAAACTGCGAGTTTTTAACATTGTCGACGGTCGGGATAATGCCTCTAAACCGGTGATGTTGCCGGGTCATGACACTTCGTGGAGGGGGCCATGGATCTGGCAATGGCAATGGGAATCGCACTGTTCGGCATGTTTACCGGCAGCACGGTATTATTTTTCTATCAGCTCGGCCGCTGACGGCAATTTCTGCCGAAGTCGACAGGCCCGCCATGCAAATGGCGGGCTTTTTGCTTTCTGGGCGCTTACAAATTGCAAGCGTTTGTGTGCAGCGCCGCAATATCCTGCCAAATGCCTTGGCGCAGTAATCCGGGCTCGGCATAATCGGGGCGCGTTTTCCAGGACGCGCATCGCGTCGTCCGCCTTCCTTCCCGCTTAATCTTCACTAAAAGGACCGACGCGTGAGCCTCTGGTTTCTGGTATTCCTGAGCGTCCTGCAGGGCGTCACCGAACTCTTCCCCGTCAGCAGCCTTGGCCATACGCTGCTCGTGCCGGCGCTGTTCGGCATGCACATCGACAAGCACGCGCCGCAACTGCTGCCGTTCCTCGTCGCACTCCACCTCGGCACCGCGCTGGCGCTGCTGTGGTATTTCCGCGCGCGCTGGATCGCGCTGATCGGCGGTTTCTTCGCGCAGCTCGGCGGCCGCAAGAACGACGACGGCCACCTGATGTGGGCGCTGATCATCGGCACGATCCCGACCGGCATCGTCGGGCTGCTGCTCGAGAAGCGCATCGAGCGCGTGTTTCACGATCTGCGGATCGTCGCGATCGCGCTGATCGTCAACGGCGTGTTGCTGTGGCTCGGCGATCGCATCCAGCGCAGCCGCGCGCATCAGGCGCCCGAGAAAATGACGTTCAAGCAGGCGTTCTTCGTGGGGCTCGCGCAGATCGGCGCGCTGATTCCGGGCTTCTCGCGCAGCGGGCTGACGATGATTGCCGGCAATGTGGCCGGGCTGACGGCGGAAAAGGCGGCGGAATTCTCGTTTCTGCTCGGCACGCCGATCATCTTTGCCGCGGGCGTGCTCGAACTGCCGAAGCTGTTCCATGCGCGCGACCAGCTCGCGGACGCGCTGCTCGGCGGCGTGCTGACGGCGATCGCCGCGTACCTGAGCGTGCGGTTCCTGATGCGCTATTTCGAAGGGCGCGGCCGGCTCGCGTCGTTCGGCGTGTATTGCGTGATCGCCGGCGTGTTCTGTCTCGGCTGGTTCATGCTGCATCCGCAGCCGGTTTGATGCGGCGGCGCCGATCTCGCGTGATCTGGCGCGATGATCGGGTATAATTTCGGGCTCGGCTTCGTGTCGGGCCCGTTTTGTTTCGGGGCTTTGAGTTGTTGTTGCTCAAAACCCCGATGCCGAATGCGGTCCGTGTCAGGCCATGTCTTTTCTCCCCCGACCGCCCTTAGCTCAGTTGGATAGAGCAACGGCCTTCTAAGCCGTAGGTCACACGTTCGAATCGTGTAGGGCGGGCCAGTTTGATCACTGGGCGATCTTCCCGGGGCCACCCCGGATTACGCGAGCGCATCACTCCACCGTCACCGATTTCGCGAGATTCCTCGGCTTGTCGATATCCGCGCCGCGCAAGCACGCCGCGTGATACGCGAGCAACTGCAACGGCACGACGTGCAGAATCGGCGACAGCAACCCGTAATAATCCGGCATCCGCAATACCGACACGCCTTCGCCGTTGTCGATCCGCGTATCGGCATCCGCGAACACGTAAAGCTGCCCGCCGCGCGCCCGCACCTCCTGCATGTTCGACTTGAGCTTTTCGAGCAGCGCATCGTTCGGCGCGATCGTCGCAACGGGCATCGTGTGCGTGACGAGCGCGAGCGGCCCGTGTTTGAGCTCGCCCGCCGGGTACGCTTCCGCGTGGATATACGAAATCTCCTTCAGCTTCAACGCGCCTTCGAGCGCGATCGGGTAGTGCAGCCCGCGCCCGAGAAACAGCGCGTTTTCATGCTGCGAGAATTCCGCCGCCCAGCGCGCGATCTGCGACTCCAGCCCCAGCACGTCTTCGAGCGCGCCGGGCAGGCGCCGCAACTGCGTCGTATAGCGCGCGAGTTGCGCATCGTCGACGTAGCCGCGCAGTCGCCCGAGCGTCACCGCGAGAATGAACAGCGCGACGAGCTGCGTCGTGAACGCCTTGGTCGACGCGACGCCGATTTCCGGGCCGGCCCGCGTCAGGAAGCGCAGTCCGGTCTGGCGCATCATCGCGCTGGTCGGCACATTGCAGATCGCCAGCGTGTCGATGTGGCCGAGCGCCTGCGCGTACTTGAGGGCGGCGAGCGTGTCTGCGGTCTCGCCGGATTGCGACACGCTGACCACCAGCGTATTCGGCGTCGCGAGCGCGTCGCTGTAACGGTATTCGCTCGCAATCTCGACCTGCGCGGGGATGCGTGCGATCGTCTCGAGCCAGCGGCGTGCGGTCAGGCCGGAGTAGTGGCTCGTGCCGCACGCGAGGATCAGCACGTTGTCGATCTGCTCGAACGCGCGCGCGGCGTCCGGGCCGAATACGGCGGGATCGAACAGCCCGGCATCGGGGATCGTCGCGGCCACGGCCTGCGGCTGCTCGAAAATTTCCTTCTGCATGAAGTGCCGGTAGGGGCCGAGCTCGACCACGCCCTGCGCGGACGAAATGGTTTGTATCGCGCGTTCGATCGGCGCGCCGGTGCGATCGAGTACCCGCACGCCGCCCGGCGTCAGCTCGACGATGTCGCCTTCCTCGAGAAAGATGAAGCGGTCGGTGATGCCGGCGAGCGCGAGCGCGTCGGACGCGAGAAAGCATTCGCCGTCCTTCACGCCGACGACGAGCGGCGAGCCGGCCCGTGCGCCGATCAGCCGCTGCGGCTCGTGCTTGCTGAACACCGCGATCGCGTAGGCGCCGTGCAGTTGCGAGGTCGCATCGCGCACGGCGGCGAGCAGGTCGCCTCGATACTTGCTGTGGATCAGATGCGCGACCACCTCGGTGTCGGTCTGTCCGTCGAATTCGTAGTGCTCGTCGGACAGTTGCTTGCGCAACGTTTCATGGTTCTCGATGATGCCGTTGTGCACCAGCGCGATTTCGTCGCGCGAGAAGATCGGATGCGCGTTGCACGTCGCGGGCGCGCCGTGGGTTGCCCAGCGCGTGTGCGCGATGCCGGTGTTGCCGGCGAGGCCGGCGCTGCGCACGTGGGCGTCGAGATCGGCGACGCGCGACATGCTGCGCTCGCGGCGTGCCTGGCCGTCGACGACGGTCGCCACTCCGCATGAATCGTAGCCGCGATATTCGAGGCGGCGCAAACCTTCGATCAGAATCGGGACGATATCCCGTTGCGCGACCGCGCCGACGATGCCACACATGACACGTCTCCTTCCCAGTAGATTTCCCCGGACCGTGCGCACGCGTGGATCAGCGTGACGCGGTCTCCGTTGTCGCCGCCGTCGTGAAGCCGCATCGAGCGGGTGCGACCGGGTCGGCCATCCGGCTTTCGAATGCCAGGTAAAGCGCCTCCTCCAGTACGTTCCAGTGCGCGCCGTGCCGGTACGGGCCCGATCGTGCATGCCAGCACGCGACCGTGTTCATGTCGTTCATCTTGAATGCGACCAGTGCGATCAAGCCCCACGGATAATCGGAGCTGGCGAGTTGCAGCCAGGTCTTGCCGTACTTCTGCATCCACTGCGCATAGATCGTCTCGTTCGATTGCTGGGGAACCTGAATGCCGGAAAGAAGCGGAAAGACCTGCGCGACTTTCGCCGGATAGAACGTCGTGTCGCTGATGCGCTGCGTGCTCGCGCGAAAGCCGGACTGCGTGCCGCGCCAGAACACCTTCAGGATCGCGGACGCGAGCCGGTCGGCGCGCTGGCTCCACGGGCCGGCGCGCGTGGCGTCGCCATGCCGCACGTAATACGCGGCGAGCGCCTGGAACGCGCTGTGGACCTCGACGTTGTCCATCAGCAGCGCGACATGCAGCGTCGACGAGATCTGATAGACGCCCGCGGGCTTGCCGAGCAGCGCGTCCAGGTGCGCGGCCGCGCGATCGAGGCTGAGTTCCCATGCGGCGGGCAGACCCTCGGGCGGTGCGAAGCGCGCGAGCAGCTCGATCCAGGTCGCCATCATCGCATCGTCGGCGTCGGCTTCGGCGCATGAGCTGTACTGGCCGCTCTTCACGCAGTAGCGATCGAACCCGCCGTCCGGGCGCTGGCGCGGCAGCAGCCACGCGATCCAGGCGAGCGCGGCCTGATGGGCGTCGAGCCCGGCGTCGGCGGCGCCGAGCAGCGCCTTCGCCGCGAAATAAGGATCGATGCCGGCGCCGTTCAGGCGCACGGTGATCGCGCCGTCGGGGCGTTGGTAGAGTCCGTTGAGCTGGAGTTCGGCGGCACTCGCCTGCAGCGCGACGCCGCACGCGGCGACACAGCAGGCGACGCACCAGAGGCGGCATAGCCGGGCGGTGGCCGCCACGCGTGCGCGTGCGGCCGGGAAAAGCGCGGGCCGGTTCATGATGGGGGGCTCCTGCGCGATGGTCCTGCGCAAATCCCGCCGCGCGCGGCGTTGGCCGCGCCGCGCGCCGGCGGGTGGGTCGATGTCGCGGCTCAGTGCACCTTGGCGCTGGTGAACTTGAGACTGGTGCCGCTGTTCGCGGTCACGAGCCAGTACGTCGAGTCGGTGATGACGACGCTGCCGAAGCCTTGCGTGATGATCGGCAGCGCGAAGCCCTTCTTCGGCAGGAGCCACGTCATGTTCGCGAGGCTGGTCGGATGGCTGGCGGCGAACGTCCAGCCGCTGCCCGTGTCGGTGGCCGACCACGTGACGTTCAGGCGTGCACGATCGAAGGTCGTGATGTCACTCATCGTGTACCACTTGAACTGACCCGTCAGTTTCAGCGTATTGGCTTGCGAGAAGATCGCGGACAACGTCGACGTGTAGGACGACGCGCCCAGCGGATGCGCGTAGATCAGCCGGCTCGTGCGGTTCGCGACGACGAAGTTCATCAGGGATGCGTACCAGTTGTTCACGTCGGCCGTCGGCACCGCGTATTGCTGGAACTCCTCGAACGTCGCGTACTTGCCGAACGGCATCACGGGGTACGCCCACAGGCCGGGGTTCAGCAGCGCGCCGTTGCGGTATGCGCGGGTCGGTGCCGAGCCGGTGTGGCCGGTGAAGTAGTAGCCGTTGAAGCCGTTGCTTTCGAGCCAGTTGACCGACCACGTCGGCGTGTTGCCTTCCGGCGCCGCGTACTCGACGTCCGGCTGGCCGGTCGCGGCCTGGACGGCCTGATGGTTCATCACCAGGTACTGCGTAAACGTGCTCGCGTTGGTTTCGCTCGCATTCGCCCCCCAGTAGTCGTGAATCCAGCCGCCGTGGCTGCCGACGCGATGGCCCTTGCTCACGAAATACTTGAGGAGATTCTGCGCGGACGGGTTGTTGGCGAGATTGATGCCGCCACCGTCGCCGAAGGCCGCTTCATCGGGGCCGGCCGTGACCACGAGCGAGAACGGCCCGTTGTTCCACACGCCGAGGCTCTTCAGGTAGAGCGCCGGCTGGATCTGGTCGCCCGCGCAGAAGTGCCAGTTGAACACGAGCCCGGCCATCGCCTTCGGCAGCGGCGACAGCGACGGCAGGTTCAGCATCTGCGTGCCGAAATAATGCAGGTAGCCGTGGATCAGCATGCCGTCGGTCTGGCCGTCGAGGTAGGCGAGCGGCAGGTTGACGAACAGCACGCCGCCGTTGCCGTACGTGTTGTAGCCGGACACCAGCCCGAAGGTCGGCGAGGTCAGGATCGTCGTGCCGGTGTACGTCCCCTGCGTAACGAAGCTCGGATAGGTGAGGAAGCCGTACACGTAGCCGGAGATGCCTTCGAGCGTGTCGCTGGTGGTGGCCAGCGTCGACGCGAGCGTGTTGGCCGTCTTGCCGGTCGACGTGCTCAGGAGCGAATTGGCGGTATACGTCGTGGTCTTCTTCAGCTTGCCGGTCACGGTGCCGGTCAGCTTCGGCGTCGTCTGGTTCAGCACGCCGCTGCCCGTGGGCGGCGTCGTGTACTTGAACCATGCGTCGTGGTTGTAATTGGCGAGGCCGCCCGGGTTCGACGGGCTGGCGGCCAGGAACTGCGCGCTGCCCGACGACGTGTTCGTCGACGTGCCCGAGGTGCTCGTCGAGGCGAGCGCGGTCGCGGTCGTGGTGCTCGACGAAGCCGTGGTCCATGCCATCGACTTGCCGGGAGGCACCTGGAGCGTGCGCAGCCAGCTGCTCATGCCGGTCACGTTGCCGAGGCCGATCATGTTGCCGCCGTATTGGTCATACAGCACATAGTCCACACCGACCATGCTGCTGAAGCGCGATTTCGGGCTGACGTAGAAGCCGGCGGAATTCAGCACGCCGAAATCGTAGACGAGCATCACCTTGCCGCCGTTCAACGCGTAGTTCTGGATCGCCGTCACGAGTGTGTCGCTGGCCGTCGTGTGCACCTGGTCGGGCAGAATCAGGCCCGGATACTGCGACAGCGATGCGCCGGCCGCCATGAACTGGCTGTCGGTCATCACCTTGATCTGCAGCCCTTCTTCCTGCGCACTGTCGAGCCATGCGGACACGCGCGAATCGGGCAGCGTCAGCGTATCGGGCACCAGCAGGAGGAGCTGGTTGGTGGCCGCCTGAACGCCGCCCGGACTGAATGCGAACGCGAGCGCGAACAGCGCGAACAGAATCCGCAAGAACTTGCCTGACTTTGCCAACATGGTGTGCTCCTCGCTCAAGGAATGGGGGCGTGCGGCAGCCGGAATGCGCGTGCCGCCAGGTCGACCAATCCAGCCCCGTAGGTGTGTGCGGCTGTCCGGTTCGTCGGGTATCGAGCGGTGCATGTCGACGGCGGACGGATTGCGCCAGGGCGCCGGGGCGCCGCGCTGCCTTCGCCGATGAGAGGACTCGATGCGACGTATTGAAAGAAGCGAACAACGTGCCATTGACGCAGGAGGCCCGGTCCTGCTGGCTTCCTGCGATGCGGGCCGGGCGGCAGGGCCGGAAACGCGGCGGATTCGTTTCATCGCTGATACGGCGCGTTTGAACGCGCTATCAGCAGACGGAATCGCGATCGCGCGTCAGTGCGCCGGGCCAGCTTGCGCAGTAGGTATAGAGCGTGACCAGCAGGCCGATCAGCAGTGGCCCGCCGAGCAGGAAATAGCAGAACGGCAGGAACAGCAGCGAACCGTGATGGATGATCGTCGCGTGCAGCAGCATCACGAACGGCAGCGCGAACACGAAGTAGCCGAGCACCAGCAGCGACGCGACGGCTTTTTGCAGCAGCGAGAAATCGAGCGGGTAGTACAGCGCGGCCATCACCAGCGGGATCACTGCGATCGCCGCGCCGTACAGCACGAACATGTCGCGCAGGTGCAATTGCGGGACATACGGAAACGTGCCGGGCGCGAGCCAGAAGTACGCGCAGATCAGCAGCTGGGTGAAGCTCGCGATACGTAACAGATATGCAACAGGCAACCAGTTCGCCCGCCGGATGAAAGATGCGGCGAAGCCGGTCGCGCAGAGCGCGGTGGTGGCGGCCAGCAGCATGCCGCCCGGCATGCGGGCCGCGACATCGATCGACAGCAGCGGCACGCGCGGGGCGTCGGGCGGGTAACCGATCACGATCACGTGAAGCGCCGGATCGAGCTGGTGCGCGCCCCACGCCATGACCGAGCGCCAGTAGCGCCACGCCAGCGGCAAGCCGAACCACAGCGACGCGTACAGCGCGGGCGTCAGCAGCGCGATCGACGAAAGCCAGCGCTGCGGGTACGCGTGGGTGCGCAGCGAACGATCGACGGGAGGACGGACGGGATGCGTGTGCATGGCGCCCGCCCGGTTACCAGCGATAGAAGACGCTGAGCTCGCCACCGATTCGTGAGTAGTAAGGGTTGTGGTAATAGTCGAATTCGAGCTGCGTTCCCCACTTGCGCGTGAACCAGTAGCGCCATTTCGCGGTGATCTCGTGGCTGCGGAAATCCGCGATCTGCGTGCCGGACCCGGTGACCTGATACGCCTCGCGGCCAACGCCGCCGCGCAGCACGATCACGCTCTTGCCGACTTCGCCGTAGGTGACGGCGCCGTAGTACGCCGGCGCCTTCACCGATCCGGGTGAATCGATCGTATAGTTCGCGCCCGCCTCGAAAATCCACTTCGGCAATGCATACCAGATCACGCCGGCGTGATACAGCTGATCGCGGTGGCCGCTGCGGTTCCATGCGTAGCCGGCGCCGAGCGACACGACCAGCGAACGATCGGACAATAGCTTGCGGTTGATCGACACGTCGACGCGCGCACTCGGCAGGATCGTGCCCGATGTGGTGCCGGAAAAGCCGATCCCGCTGAACCAGTCGGGGCCGAGGTCCTGCACGTAGGTCAGCGCGCCGAGCTGCGTGTTCTCGCCGAAGCGGTGCAGTTGCGCCAATTCGCCTAGCACGGTGCGGCCGCCATCCTGGTAGACGCCGCGCAGATGCACGCCGTACCAGTCGCCGTAGCCGTGCGTCAGGTGTGCGTTCGAATAGCCGAGCGTCAATTCGGTGTGCGATTCCTGCGGCGCCTGCACATGCGTGACGACTGCATCGGGCAGCGGCGGGCGGTTCGTATCCTCGGGCGTGAACTCGGCGAGCGGCACGCCGTCCGGCAGGCCTTCGGCGTCCACGCGCACGAACATCGACTCGTCGCGCATCCGTGGCGTGATGACGGTCGCGGGGGCCGGAGGCTGCACGGCCGGCGTGGCGGCGGCATCGTCAGGCTGCTCCGCCAGCGCCGCGGGCGCGCCGAAGGCGACGCCGCACAGCATCGCGAGGGTGGCAACCGGCACGCGCGGGCCGCGATGGCTGGGGCGATCGGACATGAGGCGCTCCTTAACGGGATGTGTGGAACCAGCCGCTGCGCCACGCCACGAGATCGCCATGCACGCAGGCATGATTGACGATCGAGACGTCGCGCGCGCACGCGCTGACCGGATGGCCGGCGACGCCGATGCGCGCCCCAGTCAGTCGCAGCAGGCCGCCGGCCGACACGACGCCGTCGATGCAGCTCGCGTGGGCGAGCAACACGTCGTCGCGCGCGAATACCGCACCGTGCAGCAACGCATGACGTTCGAGTTCGACGCGATGCGCCTTGACGCTGCCGCGCAGCACGCAGCCTTCACCGAGGACGAGCGCGCCTTCGACGATCAGGTTGCCCTGCACGACCGTGTGTGCGGGCAGGCGAACGTCGCACGGCAGCAGGTAACGGCCGTGCAGGAAGCGATGCGGCAGCGACGCGAAGTGGCGGGTGAGCGAGATCGCGCGGCGCGGGGCGGCCAGTGTGTCAGCGGGTCGCGGGCCGGGCGCCGCGCCGAAGACGAGCGGCTCGCCATACAGGCACGCGAAGCCGCCGGCGCCGCGCAGGCGCACGGTGTCGCCGACCACGACGCCGCGCAGCACCGCGTCGTCGACGTCGATCAGCGGCGCATGCGCGAGCGTGCCGATCGTCGCGCCGGCATGGATGTCGATGTGCTCGTCGGCGAACGCGTACGCGGCCTGCGCGCCTTCGTCGAGCGTGATCGTGCGATCGGCGTAGAGCACGTCGTCGCGATGCGCGTCACGTGCGACGTGGATCGCGTCCGCGTGCTGCACGGCCAGTCCGAGCGTTTGCCACGGCGGCACGGCCGACGCATCCGCCGGCGGCGTGCCGGCCACGTGGGCACGCAGCGCGTCGTGCCAGCGCGCGGCGAGCAGCGCCTGATCGACGAACGGCCCGTCGCCGATCGGGAGTGCCGCGACGTCGCTGCGCCGGATCAGTTCATGCAGCATCGGCACGAACGGCAGGGCGAGTACGCTGGCCACCGGCACCATCACATTGAAGGTCGTCATCGCTTATCGCTCCGGTTTCAACTGCCGGCGAAAACGCTCGGTCTTGTCCCATTTCAGTTCGCGGCGAAACGCGGCGTCGAGCGCGAGCCCCCAGAGCGCGGAGACGACCGCCGCGATCGTCACGCAAAAGCCGACGACGTTGACCGGCACGAGCCGCAGGCGCGTCGCGCGGCCGTCGAGCCGCGCGGCGACGACGATCTCGAAGAACACGCCGAAGTTGCCGAAGGTGCTGAACGAGAACAGTGCGAACAGCGACAGGAGCAGGCCGAGCGCGGTCGAGTTGACGCCGTTGAACAGGTAGAGCGCGAGCGCGGCGCTCCACGCGATCGCGAGCAGCGCCGGCATCGCGAATACGCCGAGCAGCAGTGCGCCGTCGAGCCGGCAGCGCCGCGAGATCAGCGGATTGCGCAGCACCGGCACCAGATAGCGCAGCATCGTCTGGTTGTGGCCCTTCGCCCAGCGGGTCAGTTGCCGGGCGCGGACGGCCCAGCGCTCCGGCACTTCCTCATAACATTCGGCGTGGTTCAGATAGACCGTGCGCCAGTCGCTCAGCAGCAGGCGGTAGGTCATGTCGGTATCTTCGGCGAGCGTGTCGTCGCACCAGCCGCCCACGGCGTCGAGCGCACCCTTGCGGATGCCGCCGACCGTGCCGCCGTACTGCGGCACCAGGTCGAGATTGTTGCGGGCTTGCTGGTTGACCTGATAGCCGCCCGCGCGCTCGAGATCGAGCAGCCGCGCGAGCAGGTTGCTGTCGGCGTTCTGCGGCACGACACGGCCCATCACCGCGCCGACTTCCGGGTCGAAGAACGGCGCGACGAGTTCCTTCAGCAGCCCCGGTCGAGGCAGGTAGTCGGCGTCGAATACCACCATGATGTCGCCGCGGATGAACCGCAGCGCATCCTTCAGCGCGGCTGCCTTGCCCGGCTTGCCGGTTTCGCGGTGAAACGGCTGGATCAGCTCGGGCGCGAGTGCCCGGACCTCGTCGATCAACGCGCGCGTGTTGTCGGTCGAGCGGTCGTTGACCGGGATGATCGTGAGCCGGTCGCGCGGGTAGGTCGTGGCCAGCAGCGCCATCAGGCAATCGACGATGACCGTTTCCTCGTTGTGGGCGGCGACGAATACCGTGAGCCGCGGCCAATCGCCGTGGGTCATCGTCCGGTAAGGCGCGTGCTGCGGCTTGAACAGGCGATCGAGGCTGAATACGTAATGCCGCGCGGCATACGCGCACGTCAGCAGCGTGAACAGCCACAGGTACGCCACGCACGGCATCAGCAGCAGCTCGGGATCGAACGTGATGCCCGCCGTGGTGGCGGGCGGCGGTTCGAGCGACGCGTCCGTGTCGGTCGCGGCCTGTGCGGCGAGCGAAAGCGTCACGCTGTCGAGCGCGGTGCGCTCCATCGCGATCGCGAGGTTCGCGGCGTTCGCGGCAGTCGTGATGTTGGCGGCGGGCACGCTGAAGCGGGCCGGTTCGGCGATCGCCCGCGATCCGGTGTCGCGCACGATCAGCGAGCAGGCCAGCACGATCAGCAGCAGGATGCCTTGCTCGCAGAGTGACGCCGCCCGCGTTTTCGTCATGTCCTGGTCCCCGTGCCCGCGACGACGACCGATGAGAGCTGAAGGCGCTCCGTGGATCGCGCGGATGTCAATGGAAGGCGGTGACGCGTTCGTCGCACAGGGGCGGTTGTCGGTTGCCCCGGACGGACGCGTCGCCTCCCGGCTTCGTTGCTTTGGCGTCCCCATCTGTTTGCTGCCGTGCGAGTGCTTCGGGACGCGCCTGTCTGACATTAAGCAAGGCGTGCGCCATCTGCCGGTATGCCCCGCGCGACAAGGGGGCGAGCGCCGCAGGCGAATGCGCGACGCGCGCGGACGGCGTGTTTTGATTCACTGACGAATCAGCGTGCGCGCGCCGCATTCGACTCCGCAGGGGCGATCGCACGCATTCGAACATGTCGCGCGGCGACCGGGGCGGTCCAACTTGTCGTGCCGCATTGTCGGCGCAGCCTGGCATGGCTGACCGTCGTGTGTCGTGCGTCGTGTGCGAGACGGTCCGGCGCGCTGAACGAACGCTGCTTTCACATGAGACAAATGGACCGGACTCCGATGTATTTGCCGGTTTGGGCGTGGCGTTACACATTCGCAACATTTCCCGCGCACGGATTCGTGTGAGGCAAGCACCGTCGTGTGCGTGGGAAATCCGGTGCGCGCGAGGGTGGACGACGGTCGCGTGCGCGCTGCACGCTGCACAGACGAAAGCGTCGAATCGAGACGACGCAACGCGCGTCGAAAGATGCATGCGATTCGCCGCGTCACGCGCGCTCGACATGCATGCACGATTCATCGGACGACGTCGTCAGACGGATCGCGCGCACGTCCGGCTGTTTATCGTTGTCGTGTCGATCCGGCGATGCGTGTGCCCGTAGCAGTTGTGAAACATTCCGCGACGCGCTGTTCGCACGCGATGGTCGCGGAACGAAGCGGGCCGGGAGGCGGGCCGGTTGGTTTGAATATTGCTGTAGTGGGAGGACCTGATGCTCGACGCAGCGAGGAACGGCTCATGACGTGATCGATCCAGTACGACGGGACGCCGGTAGTACGACGATTCGCGCGGCTTCGACCGTGCGAACGAGGTGGCGCGCTCGCCCCGCGACACCGCCGCGTGTTGATCGCGTGCGAGTACGGGATGCGCCGCCCGAATACATGCTTCGCGCCACGTGCCGGATCGCCAGGCGCGAAGTGGCTAAACGAGGATAACGATGAAGAAGATCTTGCTTGTGTTCGGGACTCGGCCGGAGGCCATCAAGATGGCGCCGCTGGTGCGCGCGCTGAAGGCGCAGGCGGATGTCGACGCCCGGGTGTGCGTGACCGCGCAGCATCGCGAAATGCTCGACCAGGTGCTGACGCTGTTCGACATCAAGCCCGACTACGATCTCAACCTGATGCGGCAAGGCCAGACGCTGACCGACGTGACGACCGGCATCCTCCAGGCGATCGGCATGGTCTTCGACGAATTGCGACCGGACATCGTGCTGGTGCACGGCGATACGACGACCACGCTCGCGGTGAGCCTGGCGGCGTTCTATCGCTATCTGCCGGTCGGTCACGTGGAAGCCGGCTTGCGCAGCGGCGACATCTGGTCGCCGTGGCCGGAGGAACTGAATCGCCGCGTGACCGATGCGGTGTCGTCATGGCATTTCGCCCCAACCGGGCAGGCGCGCGACAACCTGCTGAGCGAAGGCGTGCCGGGCGGGGCGGTCTCGCTGACCGGCAATACCGTGATCGATGCGTTGCACGAGGTCAAGCGCATGCTGGATCGCACCGCCGCGCTGTCGGACAGGATCGCCGCCTACTTCCCGTTCCTCGAACCGTCGCGGCGCGTCGTGCTGATCACCGGCCATCGCCGTGAAAGTTTCGGCGAACCGTTCCGGCATTTCTGCGACGCGCTGTGCACACTGGCGAGCCGCTATCGCGATGCGCAGTTCGTCTATCCGCTGCACCTGAACCCGAACGTGCGGGAGCCGGCACGCGCACGGCTCGGCGGCGTCCCCAACATCTACCTGATCGAGCCGCAGGAATATCTGTCGTTCGTATTCCTGATGTCGCGCGCGTATTTCATCATCACGGATTCGGGCGGCATTCAGGAAGAAGGGCCGGCGCTCGGCAAGCCGGTGCTTGTCACGCGCGAGACGACCGAGCGGCCCGAAGCGATTCAGGCCGGCACCGCGCGGCTCGTCGGCACCGACCGGGAGCGGATCGTGTGGGAGGCGTCGCGGCTGTTCGACAGCGAGAGCGCTTACGAGGAAATGTCGCGCGCGAGCAATCCGTACGGCGACGGCCATGCGAGCGAGCGGATCGTTCACGCGCTGATGCGCACGCCCGGCGTGCCGACGAAGACGACGAGTTTTGCGATGGGCGCCGCGGAAATGCCGTTCAACGCGCTCACGCTCGGCTTGCAGGCGTTGCGCTCGCCGTGAAGAAGGACGCGCGGTAGCGCCTGCCGGCGCGTTCGACGCAGGCGTCAAACATCCGGTCCGGCCGCGAGGTCGGCCGGATGTTTGCACGTGGGCGGTCCGGAACGCACGGTCCCGATGCATTCGAAAGTCACGCCGTCGACACGTCCTGTTCTCCGCCATATTTTCTCCCCGCTTGCCTAAAACTCCCGAACCGCGTCGATCCGACGTCAAATCCGAAATGGTTCGATAATGCGGACGGCGATCCATGCGGACGAGCGTCTGGCCGGCGTGACGTTGAAAGGTTGCGCAGGCAACAGGCCGACAGCATCGTTCGCAGCATCAGCCCGACCGTGCTGCACGCGACACGGTCGACGAAACGGTGCCACGCCTGCCTGATCGTTCGGAATGTGCGCCGCGCCGTTCGAATCCCCACCCGATGCCTGCCCGGCGGGCATCGCAACCAGGAGGTGAACGATGATCACGCTGACCGTCAACGGTAGCGAGCAGCACTTCGACGGCAATCCCGACATGCCGTTGCTCTGGTATCTGCGCGATGTGCTCGGCCACACCGGCACCAAGTTCGGCTGCGGGATGGCGCTGTGCGGTGCATGCACCGTGCATCTCGATGGCGTGGCGATCCGCGCGTGCATCACGCCCGTCGCGGTCGCCGCCGGCAAGCGCGTGACGACGATCGAAGGCTTGTCGACGGAGCTCACGCACCCGCTGCAGCAGGCGTGGCAGGAGCTGAACGTCGCGCAATGCGGCTACTGCCAGTCCGGGCAGATCATGCAGGCCGCGTCGCTGCTGAAGACGAATCCCCATCCGACCGACGCCGACATCGACGATGCGATGTCCGGCAACATCTGCCGCTGCGGCACCTATACGCGCATTCGCGCGGCGATCCGGCTGGCCGTGCGCCGCGGAGGTGCCGCATGAGCGCGTCCGAACTCTCCGTGCACAACGCAAGCCGTCGCGCGCTGCTGCTGGGCTTCGCATCGGGCGGGCTGTTGCTCGCGTTCGGCGTGCCGTCGCTCGCGCAGGCGGCCGCGCCGGTGCAGCCGCCCGTCAGCGCGAATCCGCAGTACGGCGGCGCAGGGATGCCGCACGGCTTGCGCGACGATCCGAACCTGTTCGTGGCGATCGCCCCGGACGGCACCGTCACGGTGACCTGCATCCGCTCCGAGATGGGGCAAGGCGTGCGCACGAGTGTGGCGCTCGTGGTAGCCGACGAGCTCGGCGCGGACTGGGCACGCGTGAAGGTCGCGCAAGCGGTAGGCGACGAGCCGCGCTACGGCAACCAGAACACCGATGGTTCGCGCAGCCTGCGCCAGAGCTTCGCCGCGCTGCGCCGAGCGGGCGCGGCCGCGCGCACGATGCTCGAGCAAGCCGCGGCAGCGACGTGGGGCGTCGACGTGCGCCAGGTGAAGGCGACGGTGCACGAGGTCGTGGACACGAAAACCGGCCGCAAGCTCGGCTTCGGCGAACTGGCCGCGAAAGCCGCCGCGCTGCCGGTGCCCGATACGAAAAGCGTGGCGTTGAAGGCGCCGGCCGAATTCCGCTATATCGGCAAGGGCAAGACGGCGCTGATCGACGGACGCGACATCGTCGGCGGGCGGGCGCAGTACGGGATCGATACGCGGCTCGACGGCATGCTGTACGCGGTCGTCGCGCGCCCGCCGGTCTACGGCGATACGGTGGCGTCGTTCGATGCATCGGCTGCCGGGAAGCTGCCGGGCGTCGTGAAGGTCGTGCAACTGGCGTCGACGCCGCTGCCTTCCGGCTTCCAGCCGCTCGGCGGCGTAGCCGTGATTGCGCACGATACGTGGACGGCCATCCAGGCACGCGCGCAGTTGAAGATCGACTGGAAGCACGGACCCAACGCGGGCTACGACTCGGCCGAATATCGCAAGGCGCTCGAAGCGGCTGCCGCGCAGCCGGGCGACGTGATCCGCAACGACGGCGACGCGGCGGCGGCACTCGCCGGTGCCGCGAAACGCGTGCGCGCGACGTACTACATTCCGCATCTCGCGCACGCGACGATGGAGCCGCCCGCGGCCGTCGCGCGGGTGGCCGACGGCCGCTGCGAAGTATGGACCTGCACGCAGGCGCCGCAGACCACGCGCGACGAAATCGCGAAGGCGCTCGGCTTGCCGACGGAGCGCGTGACGGTCAACGTGACGCTGCTCGGCGGCGGGTTCGGCCGCAAGTCCAAGCCCGATTACGTGGTGGAGGCCGCGCTGCTGTCGAAGGCGGTCGGCGCGCCCGTGAAGCTGACCTTCACGCGCGAGGACGACATCGCGCACGACTACTTTCACGCGGTGTCGCTCGAAGCGTTCGACGGCGGGATCGATGCGTCCGGGAAGGTGGTCGCGTGGCAGCATCGCACGGTCGCGCCATCGATCCAGTCGACGTTCCGGCCCGGCGTCGTGCACGAGCAGCCGGGCGAGCTCGCGCAAGGCATCGCGGATCTGCCGTTCGCGATTCCGAACGTGCGGATCGAGAATCCGGCCGCGCAAGCGCACACGCGGATCGGCTGGTTCCGCTCGGTGTACAACATTCCGCATGCGTTCGGCATCCAGAGTTTCGTGTCGGAGCTCGCGCATGCGGCCGGCCGTGATCCGAAGGATTTCCTGCTCGACCTGATCGGGCCCGCACGGCGTTTCGAGCCGCACATCACGGTGAAAAACGTGAACTACGGCGAGGACCCCGCGCTGTATCCGGTCGATACGGGGCGGCTGCGGCGCGTGGTCGAGACGGTCGCGCGCGAAGCCGGCTGGGGCGCAAGCTGCCGAAGGGGCACGGGCTCGGGATCGCCGCGCATCGCAGCTTCGTGTCGTACACGGCCGCGGTGTGTGAAGTGCAGGTCGACGCGGACGGCAAGATCTCGGTGCCGCGCGTCGACATCGCGATCGACTGCGGGCCGCAGGTCAATCCGGAGCGCGTGCGCTCGCAGCTCGAGGGGGCGGTGGTGATGGGGCTCGGCATCGCGCTGCACGGCGAGATCACGTTCAAGGACGGCCGCCCGGAGCAGAGCAACTTCAACGGCTTCCAGGTGCTGAGGATGAACGAGGCGCCGCGCGAGATCCGCGTGCATCTCGTCGCGCCGGACGATTACGCGACGCCGCTCGGCGGTGTCGGCGAACCGGGCCTGCCGCCCGTCGCGCCGGCGCTGACCAACGCGATCTTCGCGGCGACCGGCACGCGCATCCGCAGCTTGCCGGTGGCCGATCAGCTCGCGAAACCGCAGGCCGGTTGACGCAGCATTTGTCCCGCGCCGGGCCGCATCGTGCGGCCCGGCTCACTTCGAGCCCTGCGCCGGCTCGATCGACGTAATCCCGGATACGCGGACTAGCTTGCGCGTCGTTGTCGTTTGCGAACGACCGTGCTAAATTCCTGCCAGCGCTTGCAGTCACGCAACCCTTCATTCGGCTGACACGGCCGGCACCCCGGGGAGGCAGCACGATGAGTCTGTTGATGTCGCGACGCGATCTCGCGTTCCTGCTGTATGACTGGCTCGACGCCGAAGCGCTCGTCGCGCTGCCGCGCTACACGGAGCACAGTCGCGAGACCTTCGACGCGGTGCTCGACACCAGCGAGCGGATCGCCGAAGACCTGTTCGCGCCGCACGCGGCGCGCGGCGATCGCGAGGAGCCGCGGTTCGACGGCGAACGCGTGACGCTGATCCCGGAAGTCGAACCGGCGGTGCGCGCGTTCGCGGACGCCGGCCTGATCGCCGCGGGTCACGACGAAGCGCTCGGCGGCATGCGCTTGCCGAAGCTCGTCGAAGCCGCGTCGTTCCTGTTCTTCCAGGCCGCGAACATCGCGACCGCCGCATATCCGTTCCTGACCGTCGCCAACGCGAACCTGCTCGTCGCGCACGGCAGCGCCGCGCAGATCGACGCGTTCGCGCGCCCGGAGCTGGAAGGGCGTTTCCTCGGCACGATGTGCCTGTCCGAACCGCAAGCCGGCTCGTCGCTGTCCGACATCGCGACGCGCGCCGATTTCGAAGGCGCTTCGCCGCTCGGCCCGCGCTACCGGCTGACCGGCAACAAGATGTGGATTTCCGGCGGCGAGCACGAGCTGGCGGAAAACATCGTCCACCTCGTGCTCGCGAAGATCCCCGACGAACATGGCCGGCTGCAGCCCGGCACGCGCGGCATCTCGCTGTTCATCGTGCCGAAGTTCCTGACCGGCACCGATGGCGCGAGCGGCGAGCACAACGACGTCGTGCTCGCCGGGCTGAACCACAAGATGGGCTATCGGGGCACTACCAACTGCCTGCTGAATTTCGGCGAAGGCACGCGTTATCGGCCGGAAGGGCGCGCGGGCGCGATCGGTTATCTGGTCGGCCAGCCGAATCATGGCCTCGCCTACATGTTCCATATGATGAACGAGGCGCGTATCGGGGTCGGCGCGGGCGCGGTGGCGCTCGGCTACACCGGTTATCTGCACGCGCTCGACTACGCGCGCAACCGTCCGCAGGGGCGCCCGCTCGGGCCTGCGGCCAAGGATGCGGCCGCGCCGCAGGCGCCGATCGTCGACCATCCGGACGTGCGGCGCATGCTGCTCGCGCAGAAGGCCTATGTCGAAGGCGGGCTCGCGTTGATCCTGTACTGCGCGAGGCTGGTCGACGAAGCGCGCGCGCACGACGATGCGGTGGTGCGCGCCGAAGCTACGCGCCTGCTCGACATCCTGACGCCGATCGCGAAAAGCTGGCCGTCGCAGTGGTGTCTGGCCGCGAACGATCTCGCGATCCAGGTGCACGGCGGCTACGGTTACACGCGCGACTACGCGGTCGAACGGCTCTATCGCGACAACCGCCTGAATCCGATTCACGAAGGCACGCATGGCATCCAGGCGCTCGATCTGCTGGGCCGTAAGGTCACGCAGGACGACGGCGCGTCTCTGCGCGCGCTCGATGCGCGGATCGGCGCGACGGTCGAGCGCGCGCGAGCACTGGATGCCGGCGCGTGCGAGCAGGCCGATGCGTTGGCGCAGCGTTGGGCGAGACTGTGCGACGTGACGTATCAGTTGAACGCGATCGGCGATCCGCGGACACGGCTGGCGAACGCGAGCGTGTATCTCGAAGCGTTCGGCCATCTCGTCGTTGCGTGGCTGTGGCTCGACGTGACGCTCGCCGCGCACGGACACGACGGCGATTTCCACGACGGCAAGCGTGCGGCGGCCCGCTACTTCTTCCGCTGGGAACTGCCGAAGGTGGATGCGCAGCTCGACCTGCTGTCGAGCGTCGACACGACGACGCTCGACATGCGCGACGCGTGGTTCTGAACGTGGTTTCAACGACATTCCGGAATACCGACGATCTTGCCGATGCAATGGTCATCGCATGCACGTCGTGAACCGGCCGCGCGGGGCCATCCCGCACCCCGTACCGATGCCCGGCCACGCCGCGCAAGGAGACAGAAGCGCATGAAAGCCCTGTTGTGTACCGCATTCGGCCCGATCGACCGCTTGCGCATCGAGGACGTCGCGATTCCCGAACCGGCTGCCGGGCAGGTCCGGATTCAGGTGAAGGCGGCCTCGCTCAATTTTCCCGACGCGCTGATCGTCCAGGGGTTGTATCAGGTGAAACCGGCGCTGCCGTTTTCGCCGGGCGCCGAATTTGCCGGCGTGATCGACGCGGTCGGCGAGGGCGTCACCGCGTGGCGGCCCGGCGATTCGGTGATGGCGTTTACCGGGCACGGCGGGTTCGCGCAGCAGTGCGTGGCCGATGCGCGGCAGCTCGCCGCGCTGCCTCCCGGCATGACGTTCGAGCAGGGCGCGGCGCTCGTGCTCGCCTACGGCACGTCGCTGCACGCGTTGCAACAGCGTGCGCGCCTGCAGGCGGGCGAGACGCTGCTCGTGCTGGGCGCGGCCGGCGGCGTCGGGATCGCCGCGATCGAGATCGCGAAGGCGCTCGGTGCGCGCGTGATCGCGGCGGCGTCGAGCGCGGACAAGCTCGCGCTGTGCCGCGAAGCGGGCGCCGACGAGGCGATCGACTATGCGACCGAAGACCTGCGCCGCCGCGTCGACGAACTGACCGGCGGGCGCGGCGCCGACGTCGTCTACGATCCGGTGGGCGGCGCGTACAGCGAAGCGGCGCTGCGCGCGACCGCGTGGCGCGGCCGGTTCCTCGTGGTCGGTTTCGCGGCCGGCGAGATTCCGAAGATTGCGTTGAACCTTGCGCTGCTGAAGGAGCGCGACATTCTCGGCGTGTTCTGGGGCGATGCGGTGCGGCGCGACCCGGCACAGCATGCCGCGAACATGCGGCTGCTCGCCGAATGGTTCGCAGCCGGCAAGGTGCGGCCCGCGATCACCGAGCGCGTGTCGCTGGACGGCGCGGCCGACGCGATCGCGCGGATGGCCAACCGGCAGGTGAAGGGCAAGGTGGTGATTTTTCCGGACGCTTGATCGGGGCTCGCCGCGCGGCAATTCAATGCTGGCCGGGCGGCGGATTTTTCACGACGTTGGGCGCGGCGCGCGACCTGCTGTAAAGCGCTGCGCTCCGCTACACCGGCGCGCGATTTCGATCGGCGGTGAAACGAACAACGCGCCTGCTTCGTCAGCCCCTTCAATCTTTCGGCAGGCGCAGCGTCTCGAGCGCATGCTGCGAAAACTCGACCCAGAACCGCTCGTTCGCGATGCCGGCCTGCAGCACCAGATGCTGCAGGCGCTTCGTGCGTGAATCGGCGGCCGCCGGATCGCCGGTCGCCGGATCGCCGGGCGCCACAAAATCACGCGCCTCGATCTGCAGATACAAGTCCAGCTTTTCCTGATGCAGCGCGATGCGCCGCCGGATCTCGTGCTCGAGGCCGGCCGGCCCGAGCACGGCTTCCGCGCGCAGGCGCACCATCAACGCTTCGCGCAGCGGCGTCGGATCTTCCGGCTCGGCGATCCAGCGGCGCAATTCCTTCTTGCCGGCCGGCAGGATCCGGTACGCGCGCTTGCGGCCGCGACCGGACTCGGCGGGCAGCGATTCGATCCAGCCCATTTCCTCGAGACGCCCGAGTTCGCGATAAATCTGCTGGTGCGTCGCCTGCCAGAAATAGCCGATCGAACGATCGAAGCGATCGGCGAGCTCGGACCCCGAACCGGGGCGTTCGGCGAGGGCGGTGAGAAGCGCGTGCGGCAGGGACATGTCGAATCGGCGAAGGCTGCGGAATGAACCGCATCTTGCCATATCGGGGCCGCAGCACAAACGACGCGGATGCTTTTATGCAACATGTTGCATAAACAAAGCCGGCGAGCTACCATCAATGCAACTTGTTGCATAAACATGGAGACACCCGATGGCTTCCCGTTATCCGCATTTGACGACCCCGCTCGAACTCGGCTTCACGTCGCTCCGGAACCGCGTGTTGATGGGGTCGATGCACGTCGGCCTCGAGGAGGCGCCGAACGGCTTCGATCGGATGGCCGCGTTCTATGCGGAGCGCGCGCGCGGCGAGGCCGGCCTGATCGTCACGGGCGGCTTCGCGCCGAACGAGCGCGGCCGTCCGGCGCCGGGCGGCGCGATGCTGACGACCGAAGCGGAAGCCGAACGCCATCGTGTCGTGACGCGCGCGGTGCACGCGGAGGGCGGCAGGATCGCGTTGCAGATCCTGCATTTCGGGCGTTACGCGTATCACCCGGCGCTCGCGGCGCCGAGCGCGCTGAAGGCGCCGATCAACCCGTTCACGCCGCATGCGTTGACGAGCGACGAGGTCGACGAGACGATCGCCGATTTCGTGCGATGCGCGGCGCTCGCGCAGCATGCGGGCTACGACGGCGTCGAGATCATGGGGTCCGAGGGCTACCTGATCAACGAATTCATCGCCGCACGCACGAACCATCGCGACGATGCATGGGGCGGCGCGTACGAGAACCGCATCCGCTTCGCGGTCGAGATCGTGCGGCGGGTGCGCGAGCGTGTCGGCACGAACTTCATCGTCATCTACCGGCTGTCGATGCTCGATCTCGTCGAAGGCGGCTCGACGCTCGACGAGGTGATCCGGCTCGCGCAGGCGATCGAGGCGGCCGGCGCGACGATCCTCAATACCGGCATCGGCTGGCACGAGGCGCGCATTCCGACCATCGCGACCAAGGTGCCGCGCGCCGCGTATGCGTGGGTGACGCGGCAACTGATGGGCAAGGTCGGGATCCCGCTTGTCGCGACCAACCGGATCAACACGCCGGAAGTCGCCGAGCAACTGCTCGCCGACGGCTATTGCGACATGGTGTCGATGGCGCGGCCGTTTCTCGCCGATGCCGAGTTCGTCCGCAAGGCGCGGGAAGGGCGCGCGGACGAAATCAACACGTGCATCGGTTGCAACCAGGCGTGCCTCGACCATACGTTCAGCGGCAGGATCACGTCGTGCCTCGTGAATCCGCGTGCGTGTCATGAAACCGAGCTCGTGATCCAGCCCGCGCCGCGCCGCAAGCGGATCGCGGTGGTCGGCGCCGGGCCGGCGGGCCTCGGCTTCGCGGTCACGGCGGCCGAACGCGGTCATGCGGTCACGCTGTACGAAGCGGGCGCCGAGATCGGCGGCCAGTTCAACATCGCGAAGAAGGTGCCGGGCAAGGAAGAGTTCAACGAGACGCTGCGCTATTTCCGCCGGCAGATCGAATTGCGCGGCATCGCGCTGCACGTCAACACGCGTGCGACCGCCGAGATGCTGCTGCAGGGCGAATTCGACGAGGTGGTGATCGCGACGGGCATCGTGCCGCGCACGCCGCCGATCGACGGCATCGGGCATCCGAAAGCGCTCGGCTATCTCGACGTGCTGCGCGACGACAAGGCCGTGGGCCGCAGCGTCGCGATCGTCGGCGCGGGCGGCATCGGCTTCGACGTCGCCGAATATCTCGTTCATCGCGACGCTGGCGAACGTGTCGACGCTGACCGGTTCTTCAGCGAATGGGGTGTCGACCGGTCGTATGCGAATGCCGGCGGGCTGGGTGTCGCGCGGCCCGAGCCGGCGGCGCGGCACGTACATCTGCTGCAGCGCAAGGCGTCGAAGGTCGGCGACGGGCTCGGCAAGACCACCGGATGGATTCACCGTACGGCGCTGAAGGCGCGCGGCGTCGGGATGTCGTCGGCGGTCACGTACCGGCGCATCGACGATGAAGGTCTTCACGTGACGATCGACGGCGTCGAGCAGATGCTGCCGGTGGACAACGTGGTGATCTGCGCGGGGCAGGAGCCGTCGCGCGAGCTGGCGGAGCAACTGCAGGCAGCCGGATGCCGCGTGCATCTGATCGGCGGCGCATGCGAGGCCGCCGAGCTCGATGCGAAGCGCGCGATTCACCAGGGCACGACGCTGGCCGCGACCCTTTGATACCGATTCGTTTCTTCCCCCGTCCAACCACGTTACTGGAGACTGCGATGACGCACTCGCCGCTGAATGTTCATCCTGCCGTCGCGAAATCGCTCGACGCATGGCACGCGATGGTCGAACGCAAGGATTTCGGCACGCTGGAATCGATCGTCCATCCGGACGCCACGTTCCGTTCGCCGATGGCGTTCAAGCCGTACGGGCCGGCACCCGCGCTGCTGATGGCGCTGCGCACGGTGATCACGATCCTCGAGAACTTCACGTATCACCGCCAGTTCGCGACCGACGACGGCAAGAGCGTCGTACTGGAGTTCGGCGCGACCATCGGCGACAAGGCGTTGAAGGGAATCGACATGATCCGCTTCGACGACGACGGCCGGATCGTCGACTTCGAGGTGATGATCCGGCCGTTCAATGCGCTGCAGGCGCTCGGCGCGGAGATGGGCGCGCGGCTCGGGCAGCAGTTGCCGGCGTTCAAGACCGGCGGTTGAGCGGGGTGGCGGCTAGCGTGCAACCGACTCGTTGCGGAGCCCCGCGCGCGAGGTTGTGCGCGGCCTCGACGAGGCGCGCGGCGAGCATGCGCGTGCGCGGATGCTCGCATTCGCGGCACGTAACCGGCCGTAGCGCGACAAGTTCGGCTTCCCGCTGTAGCCGCGCGGGGCGATAACTCAAGCTGTCGAAACCCTGACGGATCAAGTTGATATATTGTATCATCTGACGTTTTCGTCGCCGGCCGGCCGGGCTACCCGGGCCGGCCGCGTGCGGCGACACCAACGAAGATCGATACGACGTGACGAGAACCGGACATACCCCGGCGCGCGGGGAGCGGCGCCATGCCGCGCCGCGCCGGACCACGGGCGCCTGGCGCACTCGCGCGGCACGCAGGTGCACGACCTTGCTGGGCTGCGCGATGGCCACCACCGGCGCGCTGGCCGCCGAAGCTGCGGCGTCGGCGCCGGATGACCGGCACGCGCTGCCGGCGATCAACGTCACCGCGTCGTCCGCGCCGGCCGATCCGCTGACGCAACCGCTCGAAACGGGCTCGCGGCTCGGGCTTGCCAGTCTCGACACGCCCGCGAGCGTCGAAACCGTCACGGCCGACACGATCGACGCACGCGGCGATCGCACGGTGCTCGACGCGGTCACGCGCACGGCCGGCTTTGCGAGCGCGATCGCACCGGGCACCGGCGGCACCGCACTGAGCGTGCGCGGCTTCAGCGGGCAGGAATCGGTGATGACGCTGCTTGACGGCGTGCGGCTGATGCCGGCGGCCGGCACGATCACGTTTCCGTTCGACACGTGGTCGGTCGCGCGCATCGAGGTGCTGCGCGGCCCGGCATCGGTGCTGTACGGCGAAGGGGCGATCGGCGGAGTCGTGAACGTGGTGCCGAAGCGGCCGCAGCGCACGCGCGAGACGACGCTGCAGGCGGGCGTCGGCCCCGACGGCGCGAAGCGCTTCGCGTTCGATACGACGGGCGCGCTCGGCCCGCGGCTGTCGTACCGCTTCTACGCAAGCGATGCGCGTGCGAACGGTCTCGCCGAGCGGGCCGACACGCATACGACGGCCATCGGCGGCGCGCTGACGTTCGACGTGAGCCCGCAGCTCACGCTGACGCTCGACTACGACTACGGGCGTCAGATGCCGGCGACCTACTATGGCGTGCCGGCGCCGCACGGCGTGCTCGATCCGTCGCTGCGCAAGCTGAACTACACGGTCGGCGACGCGACGATTTCGTACTACGACCAGTGGACGCGCCTGTCGGCCAGCTACCGGCCCGCGCCCGGCGTGACGATCAGCAACCAGCTCTACTACCTGACATCGAACCGTCACTGGCGTAACGCCGAGTCATATGTGCTCGACCCCGCGACGGGACGCGTCACGCGCGGCGACTATCTCGACATCGGCCATCATCAGCGGCAGATCGGCGACCGGCTGAGCGCGCGTTTCGACGGGATGCTGTTCGGTCGCGCGAACCGTTTCGTCGTCGGCACGGAATTCAGCCAGATCACGTTCAGCGGTACCAACAATTCGCCGTACGGCGGCGAAACGACGGTGCCCGCGCACGGCTTCGATCCTGGTGTGTTCACGAGCCCCGATCCGACCGTGCCGCAATTCAGCACGCGCGCACGGCAGGCGGCGGTATTCGCGGAGAACCGGCTCGAGGTGCTGCCGCGGCTCGCGTGGGTGAGTGGCCTGCGCTACGACCATATCGCGTTCAGTCGCGAGCAGGCGGAGACCGGCGCGGGCTTCGACAAGCGGTTCGCGAACGTCGGCTGGCGCACCGGTGTCGTGTTCGACATCGCGCCGACGTTCACCGCCTATGCGCAGTACACGACGGGCGCGGAGGGCGTCGGCTCGCTCGTGACGCTGTCCGCGTCGCAGATGAACGTCCGGCTCGCGACCGGCGAACAGTGGGAAGCCGGGCTCAAGCAGACGCTGCTCGACGGGCGCGCGTACTGGACGTTCGCGGTGTACGACATCACGAAGCGCAACCTGCTCAGCACCGATCCGTTCAATCCGGCGCTGCGCCAGCAGGTCGGCCGGCAGTCGTCGCGCGGCGTCGAGCTGACCGGCGGCGCGCGGCTGCCGCACGGCTGGACGATCGAGGCGAACGTCGCGTTGCTGCGTGCGCGCTACGACGCATTCAACCAGACGGTCGGCGGCGCGACGGTGTCGCGGGCCGGCAACGTGCCGTCGAGCGTGCCGCAGCAGACCGCGAACCTGTGGCTCGGCTGGGCATTCGCCGAGCGCTGGCACGTGAATGCGGGCGTGCGTTACGTCGGCGCGACCTACGGCGACGATGCGAATCGCGTGCAGGTGCCGTCGTATACGGTGTTCGATGCGTCGCTGCGCTGGCAGCCGACGTCGCGCACCGAGCTCGCGCTGTATCTGCGCAATCTCGCGAACCGCACGTACGCGGTGACGACGTCGAACGGCGGCGAGCAATGGCTGCTCGGCCCGTCGCGCTCGGCGGAGCTCGTCGCGACGATGCGCTTCTAGGGCGGCACGACATGCGTCCCGTCAAACACATGCTCGACATCGAACGCGTGAGCTGGTCTCCCGGCGGCGCGGTCGACGTGCTCGATTCGGTGACGCTGACGGTGGCCGAAGGCGAGTTCGTCGGGCTGGTCGGCCCGAACGGCAGCGGCAAGACGAGCCTGCTGCGCTGCGTGTTCCGCTACGCGCAGCCCGACGCGGGCCGCGTCGCGCTCGACGCGCGGGACGTGTGGCGCATGCGGCCGCGCGCAGTCGCACAGCGCATCGCGGTGCTGCAGCAGGAAGCGCCCGACGATTTCGGGTTGACGGTCGACGAGCTGGTCGGCATGGGCCGCACGCCGCACAAGCGGGCGTTCGATGCGGAGTCGGCCGACGACCGCCGGATCGTCGAATCCGCGCTGCACGATGTGGGCCTCGTCGAGCGTCGCGCGCAGCGTTTTGCGTCGCTGTCGGGCGGCGAGAAGCAGCGCGCGCTGCTGGCCCGCGCACTCGCGCAGCAACCCGAGCTGCTGTTGCTCGACGAACCGACCAACCATCTCGACCTGCGTCACCAGCTCGAACTGCTCGCGCGCGTGCGCCGCCTCGGCATCGCGACGCTCGCGACGATTCACGACCTCAATCTCGCGGCCGCGTATTGCGACCGGCTCCATGTGCTCGCGCACGGCCGCGTCGTCGCGTCCGGCGCGCCGGACGACGTGCTGACCGAAGCGCTGCTGCGCGACGTGTTCGGCGTCGCCGCACTCGTCGATCGCCATCCCGCCACGGGCCGCCCGCGCATCACGCCGCTTCATCCGGAATGACCACCATGCCGTTTCCTCTCCTGTCTTTCGTCGCCCGCCGGCTGGTCGCAGCTGCCGTGCTCGGCGGCGCGGCCGCGCACGCGCTCGCCTATCCCGTCACCGTGCGCAGTTGCGATCGCGACGTGACGTTCGAGCGCGCACCGACGCGCGCGGTGAGCAACGACGTGAACCTGACCGAGATGATGCTCGCGCTCGGCCTGAAGGACCGGCTCGTCGGCTATACGGGCATCGGCGGCTGGAAGACGGGCACCGCGCGCGTGCGCGACGCGTTGCGCGGCGTGCCCGAACTGGCGAGCCAGTATCCGTCGCTGGAAGTGCTGGCCGCCGCGCGCGCCGATTTCTATCTCGCGGGCTGGAACTACGGGATGCACGTCGGCGGGCCGGTGACACCGGCGACGCTCGCGCCGTTCGGCATCCGCACCTACGAACTGACCGAATCGTGTTCGCACGTGATGAAGCAGTCGGCCGCGTCGTTCGACGACGTGTTCCGCGACCTGACCAATCTCGGTCGCATCTTCGGTGTCGATGCGCGCGCCGCGCAGGTCGTCGCCGGGATGCGCGCGCGGCTCGCGGCGGTGTCGCGCGCGATCGGGCGCCCGGCGCCGCTGCGCGTGTTCGTGTACGACAGCGGCACCGACAAGCCGATGACCGCGGGCGGGCTCGCGATGCCGACCGCGTTGCTCGCGGCGGCGGGCGCGCGCAACGTGATGGACGACCTGCCGCGCAGCTGGACGCAGGTGAGCTGGGAAAGCGTGGTCGCGCGCGATCCGCAGGTGATCGTGATCGTCGACTATTCGGCGGTCACGGCCGCGCAGAAGCAGCAGTTCCTGGCGAGCCAGCCGGCGCTCGCGCGCGTGGCCGCGATTCGCGACCGGCGCTTCGTCGTGATTCCGTACGATGCCGCGACGCCCGGCCCGGAGAACGTCGCGGCGGTCGAGACGCTGGCCCGCGCGCTGTATCCGGCCGCATTCGCCGGAGCGGCACGATGAGCGTGCGCGGGCAGGCGGCGCGGCTCGACATGCGCGTGGTGCTGCCGGGGCTGGCCGTGCTGCTGATCGTGTCGATCGTCGTGTCGGCCGCGTTCGGTCCCGCGCCGATCGCGATGCCGGCCGCGGTGCGGATCGTCGCCGCGCACGTCGCGTCGGCGTTCGGCGGCGCCGATGCGTTTGCGGCGGCGCCGGGCGACGACAGCATCGTGTGGTTGATCCGGATGCCGCGTGCGCTGCTGGCCGCGCTCGTCGGCGCGACGCTGGCGACGGTCGGTGTCGCGTTGCAGGCGGCGACCGCGAACCGCCTGGCCGATCCGCACCTGCTCGGCGTGAGCGCGGGCGCAATGCTCGGCGCGATCGCGGTGACGGTGGTGGCCGGCGCGGCGTTCGGTCCGTTCACGCTGTCGGCCGCCGCGTTTGCAGGGGCGCTCGCGGCGACCGCGTGCGTGGTCGCGCTCGCTTACCGGAGCGGCCGGCTCGAATCGGACCGGCTGCTGCTCGCGGGTGTGTCGGTGTCGTTCATGATGGCCGCGTTCGGCAACCTGCTGCTGTATCTCGGCGACCAGCGCGCCGCGTCGTCGGTGCTGTTCTGGATGCTCGGCGGCGTCGGGCTCGCGCGCTGGGACCTGCTGCCGGTGCCGGCCGTATGCGCGGTGCTCGCCGGCGGCGCGCTCCATGCGCGCCGACGCGAACTGAATGCGCTGATGTCGGGCGACGTCGCCGCCGCGTCGCTCGGCGTGCCGAGCGCGCGGATGCGGCGCGAGGTGTTCGTCGTCGCGTCGTTCGCGACGGGCGCGATGGTCGCGGTGAGCGGCGCGATCGGCTTCGTCGGGCTCGTGACGCCGCATCTGTGCCGTCGCGTCGTCGGCGCGGAGCACGGCCGGCTGCTGCCGGTCGCCGCGCTGGCCGGCGCGATCCTGCTCGTGTGGGCCGATGTCGCCGCGCGCACGCTCGCGGCGCCGGAGGACCTGCCGATCGGCATCGTGACCGCGCTGTTCGGCAGCCTGTTCTTCGTCGCGCTGTTGCGCCGGCGCTGAGCGAAGGCACGGTCACGCGGGGGCGGGTAGCCGCCCGCCGCCGTTTTCATCGAAGCGGGACGACCGTGCCCGTGCCGCTGCGGCGGCGCGCATCGGCATGCGTGCTTTCCACGTGCTGCGCGACGTCGAACAGACTGTCCGGCAGCGCACGCACGGGCAGCGTGATCACGAAGCGCGCGCCGCCGAGCGGCGAATCCTCGAGCCGCACGTCGCCGCCGTGCACCTGCGCGACGCGCCGCACGATCGCGAGCCCGAGCCCGAAACCGCCGGTCTGACGGTCGCGGCTCGAATCCAGCCGCTGGAACGGCTCGAACACGCGGGCGCGTTCGGCGGCCGGAATGCCGGGGCCATCGTCGTCGACGCTCAGCACGAGCGCGCCGGACGGGTCGCGGGTCGCGGCCAGCACGACCTTGCGCGACGCATAGCGGGCGCCGTTGCGAATCAGGTTCAGCAGCGCGCGGGCGACGAGCTTAGGATCGCAGACGTGGGTCGCGGGCGCGTCGAACGTCGACACGTCGAGCGCGATGCCGCGATCGGCGATGTCGTCCGCGACGTTGCCGGCGACGCTGTCGATCAGCGCATCGACGACGACTTCCATCGGCGCGAGCTCGCTCGCACCCTGTTCGAGCCGGCCGATCGTCAGCAACTCGGTGACGAGCTCGTCGAGTTCGCGCACGTCGCGTCGCAGCGCGTCGCGGCGCTCGCGCATCCGGCCCGTCTCGTCGGCGTCGGCGAGCAACGCGAGCCCGAATTCGAGCCGGGCGAGCGGCGTTTTCAGTTCATGCGAGATGCCGTGCATCATTTCGCGCTGTTGCTTGATCGACGCCTCGATACGCGCTGCCATGTCGTTGAACTGCTGCGACAGCTCGTAGATGTTCGACTTGCCCGACAGTTTCACGCGCGTCGACAGCATTCCGGCGCCGAACGCGCGCGCGGCATCCTGCAGCCGGCGAATGTCGCGCCAATGATAGTGAATCCACAGCACCACCGCGAACAGCGTCGCGAGCGCGAGCAGCATGTACGCATAGATCCGGATGTCGAGGTCGGGCGCCTCGATCGGGCGGGCATGCAGCACCGAGCCGTCCGCGAGCGGCATGTAGTAATCCTTGCCGTTGTAGCTGATCGCGATCCTGCCGGCATCGAGATCGCGCAACGGCGCGCCGCTCAGTTGCGCACGCGCGTCGGCCATCGACATGAAGCCGAATCCTTCGCGGCCATGCAGCGCGAGTTCGCGCAATGCGAGCTCGCGCTGCGCGCCCGGATGGCGTTCGAGGTAGTCGTTCAGCACGAACGAATAGGTCGTCAGCGAATCGCGCTGCGCCTGCGCGCCGCGTTCATAGAAGATCCGGTCGAACGACAGCTGGATGAAGATGATCGACGCGCCGACGAACAGGATCACGACGAGGTACAACCGGAGCAACGGGCGCAGCATTTACTCGTCCCACGCAGAAGGGCTGAACAGGTAGCCGCGACCCCAGATCGTCTTGATCTTGTGCGGCTCCGATGACGCATCCTCGAAGCGGCGGCGCAGCTTCGAGATGCCGGAATCGACCGAGCGGTCGAGCCCGTCGAATTCGATCCCGCGCAACTGCTTCAGGATGTCGTCGCGGCTCAGCACGGTGCCGGCCGCACGCGCGAGGATCAGCAGCAGGTTGAATTCGGCGGTCTTCAGCTCGACCGGCTCGCCGCGCCACGTGACGGTGCGGTTCGGCGGCGAAATGGCGAGCTCGCCGAAGACGAGCGCGTCGGGCGCGACCGCGGGCGCTTCCGCCGCGGCCGGCTGCGCGCGGCGCAACAGCGCGCGGGCGCGGGCGACGAGCACGCGCGGCTCGATCGGCTTCGTCACGTAGTCGTCGGCGCCCGTCTCGAGCCCGGCGACCTGGTCGTACACGTCCGCGCGCGCGGTCAGGATCAGCACCGGGACGTTGGTGAACGCGCGGATGCGCCGGCAGACTTCCATGCCGTCGAGATTCGGCAGCATCAGGTCGAGGATCACGAGGGCCGGCTGGTGCTCGCGCACCGCCGCGACGGCGAGATCGCCGCGCCGCACGACCGTCACCGCGAATTCATAGCCGTCGAGGTATTCGCGGACGAGCTGCGCGAGGCGATCGTCGTCCTCGATCAGCAGCACACGGTATTTGAGTGGAACTTCGTTCATGGACTCCTCAGGATGCACGCGCCATCTCCCACCCGGCAGACCGATGCGCGGCGCGGCACGCGAATTCTATCCGGCCGATCGACCGCCGGGGCAGCGGGGCGACAATCTCCAACAATCGAACACAATTGCGCACAGATTCGCCGCACATTCAGGACAGTCTCGGCGCGGGGCGGCACCTAGACTGCGGGCTTCGTCACTTTTATCTCAATATTGTGCGCCCATTACTTCGCCGCTACCGCTATTGCATGCCGCTCGCCGGCCTGACCCTCGCCGCCGCCGCCCACGCGGAAAACCAGTATTCGTTGTCGCTCGGCGGCGGGTTCGCACCGCGCTACCAGGGCAGCAAACAGTATCGCGGCGTGGTTGCGCCGTCGTTTTCCGCGAAGTTCGGCAATGGCTTCTTCGTCGACAGCACGGAGGGTGCCGGCTACCGGCTGGACCTGCCGCACGGGGCGTTCGTGTCGGCGGCGGTGAGCTACGACGCGGGCCGCGCGGACGAGAACCGCTTCGACCTGCCGGGCTCGGACTATCTGAAGGGAATGGGGCGGATTCCGGGCTCGGTGCTGGTCGGCGTGCGTGCCGGCGTGACGCTCTTCGATGCGGCGGAGCTGAGCGTCACGATCGATACTCCCGTGACGCATACGTCGCGCGGCGTGTCGGGGCACGTGGATCTCGCGGTGCCGGTGCTCAAGACGTCGCAGCACGAGATCATCGTGACGGGCACCGTGCACGCGGGCTCGGGACGCTACATGCAGACCTTCTACGGCGTGACCGACGCACAGTCGATGACGAGCCGGTTTCGGCCGTATTCGGTGAGCGGCGGGATCGACAGCGCATCGATGGCGGTCGCGTGGAACTGGACGCTGTCGCGGCACTGGTCGGTGCTCGCGACCGGCGGCGTGACGCGGCTGCTCGGCCGCGCCGGCGACAGCCCGATCGTGCAGTCGCGCAGCAACTACTACGGCATCGCGGGCGTGACGTACAAGTTCTGAACGGATTGCCGCGCGTGCCGGGCGCACGCGATGCGTCGGCGTCGCGCCGTCGCCGCGAACCGCGTGCGGTAACATGCGCTCGGGTTCGGCGTCAGGCCGGGCCTGCGACGCGGGTGCGCCGGGGCGGCTCGGCCGGGTCGCGAAAGGCCGCCATGCGCTGGCCGGCTCCGTCAGGAAACGGCCGGCAGCATGCGGAATCGATCATGCATGCGATGCCCGGCCATGCACGAGTGCCGCACATGGACCGCCGGGCCCGCGACAGGGAGAAACCGATGAAGAACACGATCGCGATGCTCGTTGCACTCGTTGCGAGTGCAACTTTTGCAGGATGTGCGGACATGGACACGAAACACCCCAACGCCACCGCGGGCGGCGCGGCCAGGCCCCCTCTGCAGTCGGGCGCCGCGCAGGCATGCAAGGCGGACGCCGCGCCGGACGATGCGCTGGTCGGCAAGACCGAGGCCGATGCGACCGCGCTGCTCGACGGCTGCCTGTGGCGCGTGCTCGAGCGCGACGGCAAGTCGTTGCCGGGCACGATGGACTACCGCGAGGAGCGCCGCAATCTCGGCATTCGCGACGGCAAGGTGATCTGGGTGCGGCGCGGGTGAGGGCCGTGTGACGATTGCGTCACCGGAATCGTCGACGTCGCGCGATCTGCGCGTGTATGTCATGAAGCGCGGCGCGCCCGAACTGCCGCTGACCGCACGGAAATGATCGCCGCGATACGCGTGCGATCGGACGCGCGTTACTTCGAGATGTACCACAGCGCGTCCGCGCTGGCGCGCGACGGCTGAGCGGCCGCAGCCGGTGCTTGAGCCGGCGCGGGTGGCGGCGTGTTCGACGTGATGGCCGTCGGCAGGGTGGCAGGAATATTCGCGGTCGAAGGCGAGGCCGCCGCCGTTCCCGACGTGGACGGCGTATTCACGTACCACAGCGCATCGGCCGAGGCGGTGCGTTTCGCTGCCGTATTGGATGCCGTGTTCGTCGCGGCATTCGCTGCCGCACCGGCCGGCTTCCTCGATGGTGGGGCCGATGCGCCGGCCGTCGCCGTGCCCGCCGTCCCGGCCTGCGCGGTCATGCCTGCGGTCGCCGCACTGCGCTGCGCGCGCGCTTCAAACGGCCCGAGCTGAAAGATCAACGTTTGCGCGGGACGCGTCACGACGGCATAGGGAAACTGCAGCTCCCACGACATCAGCACGCGCCCGGCCGACGTCTCGGTGAAGATCGCCGGCACGTGCTTCATGTCGCTGAACTGCACGTAGACCCGCGCACCGTCGTCGAACACCTGGGTCGGCTTGGCCTGGTCGGCGCCGGTGACCGTCCATCCGAAGTTGTACGTACCGGCCGGGCCGGCGGGGCCCCCTGCGGCGGCGCCGGCGGCGAGGCCGGCGAGATCGTCCGTGCGCGCGTGACGGGCGGCGCCGACACGCTCAGGCTCGCGAACGGGTTGTACGTCTGCGCCTGTTGCGGCGGCGTGAAGGAGGGTGGAAGGATGGGCATGGGAGTATCCGGCGAATCCGGCATGGTCCGGATTGCATCATAGACCTTGCGCGCATAGGCGAGGCGCTTGTCGGGCGACGCGGAGTTGTACGCGCCGATCGCGTTCCAGTTGGGGCCGAGCTGGCGGATGTTCTGCGACAGGATCCACGCACCGACGTACGCGTTCGTGCACGCATCGAACAGGCTTTCCCGCGTGATGCCTTCGCGTGCGAGCGTCGGCAGCCACGTGCTGTTGATCTGCATCAGCCCGATGTCGACCGTGCCGTTGGTATTCGTGTTGATGGCGTTCGGATTCATCCCCGATTCGACTTGCGCGATGCCGCGCATCAGGCTGACGCTCACGTGCTGGAACGCGGCCGCGTCGTCCAGGCAATCGGCCCGCGCGACGCCGCAGAGCGCGCACGCGAGCGCGATCGTCGAGGCGAAGGGCAGCGAGTGGCGGCCGAACAGGCGAGTGGTATGACGCGGCATGGCAGGATGGGGCGGAATCCGGGCGCCCGGTGCAAGGAAATTACGCAGACGCGAAGTGTGCCATAGCAGCCGGGCAAATGGCTCGCGTCAAACTTTCCTTTGCATTTATCCGCGCGTTCGACGCGCATTTGTATCGCGCCGGATCAGGGTCCGAGGCGGTGCGGGATCGGCAAGAATGGCCGGCATTGGCGCGAATGCCGATGCAATGGCGGCGACCGGAACCTGACGTATTACGTCATTCGCAGGGTGAAACCGGCAATCAAGCGAGCGAAAGAGAAAATCGCGCGCCAGCCGTTCGTGGCGCAAAAGGAAGCGGCAAAAAATCGGCGGCCGAAGCCGCCTTATGTGCAACGCGGAGTCGGCCGGCCCGCGCGGAGCGCAACCGGCCGTCTCCGGGTATCGCAATATCGCGATCAGAAGCGGTGACGCAGGCCGAGGTTGACCATCGTCTGCGAGCTCGTGCCCGCATAACCGTACGAGCCGATCGATGCCTGCGCGGCCATCGAGCCGCCATTGCCGTCGCCGGTCTGGCCGCTCGCGTGCTGGTACGCGGCGGTCAGGTAGACGTCGGTGCGCTTCGACAGGCTGTAGTCGGCGCCGGCCGATACCTGGTGATAGGTCGCCGACGTGTCGCCGCCCGAGCGCGTGTAGCTGTAGCCGACACCGACGAGCAGCGCGTTCGTCGCCTGGTAGTTCACGAAGCCTTGCCCCGTGTTGTAGTGCTCGTTCGAACCGAACACCGAGCTCGCGTCGCGGCGGTACTGCGCGTTGCTGTAGCCGACGCCGAACGTGAACGGGCCGGCGACGTACTGGCCCGCGATGCGCGCGATGCCGAACGAGTGCGCGCTGGCATAGCCGCTGTTGATCGGGCCGTCGAACGTGCCGTCCGACGAGCTGGTCCAGCCGTTGCGCACGCCGTTCAACGCGGGGCTGTTGGTCGCGTGGAAGTAGCCGCCGGCGACGCTGAACGGCCCGTTGTTGTACGACACGGCGGCCGAGTACGACTGCGCGGCGCCGGTGCTGCCGGCGATCCCGCCGAACGAATACATCGCCGCGAACTGCAGGCCCGAATAGACGGCCGACGTGTACTTCACCGCGTTGTCGACGCGGAAGCTGTTGTCGTAGTTGTCGACGTCGCCCGGCGTCGCGAACACGCTGCCCAGGTAGTTGTCGGCGGTGATGCCCTGCACGAGGTCGACGAGCGGGTCGTACTGGCGGCCGAACGTGAGCGTGCCGTAGCGGTCGCTCGTCAGGCCGACGAAGGCCTGACGGCCGAACAGGCGGCCGCCCTGGCCCTGCCGGCCGTTGCTCGGGTCGAAGCCGTTCTCCAGCTGGAACAGCGCCTTCAGCCCGCCGCCGAGATCCTCGGTGCCTTTCACGCCCCAGCGGCTGCCGGCGAGGTTGCCCGCGCTGCTGTTGCCGAGCATCCACGCGTTGTCCTTGCCCTGTGCGTGGTTCACATAGGTGATCGACGTGTCGATCACGCCATACAGCGTGACGCTCGATTGCGCATGCGCGACGGGCATCGCCGCGAACGACGCGAGCGAAATCAGCGAGAGGGTCGTGCGTTTCATGTCATCTCCTTGGCGCATGGGTGGGGGTCCTTGATCCGGAATGGCAGGAGACTACCGAGCCGCGATAAAACGGCAAAAATGAAATTCTTCGTTGTGGCCTGATGTCGACAGGCACATTCCCGGAAATTCATTTTTGAGGGATCTGAATTATTGATCGTTGCGTATCAATGGGTTTCTGTTTCGCGTTTTTTTTAGCGCGGTTTGCATGGGGCGTGATAATTCGGCGCGATTTTCGCGTGAATTCCCGCAATCTCAATATTGTTATCGATCCGTCAAATCATTATTTAACGAATCGAATTGGCCGGGCTGGAACGAGTGTGATAGCCGCATGCGGTCCGCCATCCGCGGGGCGACACTCACGCGGCTTCGCCATCCTCCACTTCGCGTCAGCGTCGCCACCGGCGCATCGAAACCGCGGTCGCTATCTTACTTTTGCATATAATAATCATTCTCATTTACGGAATCGCTGACGCTCGCGCACCCGGAACCCGGCCATGTCCGCTGACAAGCTGTCCCTCCATCGAGAAATCGACGCCCTTTATGTCGGCCACCACGCGTGGCTGCGCGGCTGGCTGAGCCGGAAGCTCGGTTGCGCGCACCGCGCGGCCGACCTGGCGCACGACACGTTCGTGCGCCTGCTCGCACGCGACGAGCCGATCGGCGCCGACGAGCCGCGCGCGTTCCTGACCACGGTCGCGCAGCGTGTGCTGAGCAACCACTGGCGGCGCGAGCAGATCGAGCGCGCGTATCTCGACGTGCTCGCGCAGCGCCCGGAAGCGGTTGCGCCGTCGCCGGAAGAGCGGGCCGTCGTGGTCGAGACGCTGCTCGAGATCGACCGGCTGCTCGACGGCCTGCCGCCCGCGGCGAAGCGTGCGTTCCTGCTCGCACAGCTCGACGGGCTCACGCAGGTCGAGATCGCGCGCGAGCTCGGTGTGTCGCTCGCGACGGTGAAGCGCTATCTCGTGAAGGCCGGCACGCAGTGCTTCTTCGCGATGGCGGCCTGACCGATGGCCGCCCCGGGAGCGTCGGCGGTGCCGCCGCACGTCGCACGTCGCACGTCGCGCAGTCGAGTGGTGGGTCGACCGGCAGTCCGGCCGCACGGACGACGCGTTCACCGCCGCGCTCGCGCGCTGGCGTGCGGAAGATCCGGCGCACGATGCGGCGTGGCGTCACATCGAAGCGATGCAGGGCCGGTTCGGCCGGCTGACGGCCGGCACGGGGCTCGTCGCGCTGCGTCAGCCGGGCGGGGGCTACACGCTGATGCGCGCCGACGGCTCGGCGGCCGGCCCCGTGGCGGCCGGCGTCGCGCCAGCCGCCGAGTTGCCGACGATCGACGTGCGCTCCAGCGCCTTGCGCGCCGAAAGCTATCGCGCGCCGAAGGAAGCGGGCGTGCTGCGCTCCGACATTCCGCTGCTCGACACCGCGCAGGCCGTCAACATCGTGCCCGCGCAGGTCTGCGCGACCAGCGGCCGCGCAATCTCGACGATGCGCTCGGCAACGTGAGCGGCATCACGCAGGGCAACACGCTCGCCGGCACGCAGGACACGATCATGAAGCGCGGTTTCGGCGGCAACCGCGACGGCTCGATCATGCAGAACGGCATGCCGCTCGTGCAGGGCCGCGCGTTCAACGCGGCGACCGACAGCGTCGAGGTGCTGAAGGGGCCGACGTCGCTGCTGTACGGGCTGATGGACCCGGGCGGCGTGGTCAACGTCGTCACCAAGCAGCCGCAGCTCGTGCGCTACAACGCGATCTCGCTCGGCGCATCGACGTTCGGGCACGGCAAGAACGGCGGCAGCGCGACCTTCGATTCGACCGGGCCGGTCGGCGATTCGCGGCTCGCGTACCGGCTGATCGTCGACCAGTCGAACGAACAGTACTGGCGCAACTTCGGCGAGTACCGGCAGACCTTCGTCGCGCCGTCGCTCGCGTGGTACGGCCGCGATACGCAGGTCGCGGTGTCGTACCAGTACCGCAAGTTCCATTCGCCGTTCGATCGCGGCACCGCGCTCGACCCGCGCACCAATGCGCCGCTCGACATCCCCGCACGGCGGCGTATCGACGAGCCGTTCAACAACATGGACGGCGAATCGCAGCTCGCGCAACTGAGCGTCGATCACCAGTTCAACGCGGACTGGAGCGCGCATTTCGGCTACAGCTACAACCGCGAGACCTACGATGCGAACCAGTTGCGCACGACCGGCGTCGACCCTGTGAAGGGCACGATGACGCGCAGCAACGATGCGACGCACGGCTCGCTCAGCACCGACAGCTACGGGATCGGCTACGTGACGGGCAAGCTGACGCTCGCGGGGATGCGGCACGACGTGCAGGTCGGCTTCGATACCGAATACCGCCGCATCTATCGCAAGGACCTGCTGCGTCAGGCGGTGAAGACGCCGTTCAGTTATATCGATCCGGTGTACGGGCTGCTGCCGCCGTCGAGCACGGTGTCCGCGAGCGACAGCGACCAGACCGACACGCTGCACGATGCATCCGCGTTCTTCCAGGATACGGTCCACCTGACCGACAAGTGGATCGTGTCGGGCGGCCTCCGCTACATCACGTACAACCAGGTGGCGGGGCGCGGCCGGCCGTTCGTCGCGAACACCGATCTCAGCGGCTCGAAGTGGCTGCCGCGCGCGGGCATCGTCTACAAGTGGACCGATGCGTTTTCGCTGTACGGCAGCTATTCGCAATCGCTGAAGCCGTCGTCGTCGATCGCGCCGATGACGGGCTACATCATCGACGGCGCGACGCCGTCCGAGGAAGCGACCGCGTGGGAAGTGGGCGGCAAGCTCGACTTGGCCGGCGGGATGACCGGCACGCTCGCGCTGTTCAACATCGACAAGAAGAACGTGCTCGTGTCGCAGTACAACGACGCGACGAAGCTGACCGACTGGCGCACGTCGGGCAAGGCGCGCTCGCGCGGCGTCGAGCTCGACGTCTCCGGCAAGCTCGGCGAGCGCGTGAACGTGATCGCGAGCTACGCGTACATCGACGCGAAGACGACCGAGGACCCGCTGTACGCGGGCAACCAGCTGTGGAACGTCGCGCGTCACACCGCATCGCTCGCGGCCGTCTACGACTTCGGCACGGTGGCGGGCGGCGACGATCTGCGCATCGGCGCGGACGTGCGTTACGTCGGCGCGCGGCCCGGCGATTCGGCGAACAGCTTCACGCTGCCGTCGTACGTGCTCGCCGACGCGTTCGCGACCTACGACACGCAGATCGGCAAGCAGAAGCTGTCGTTCCAGCTCAACGTGAAGAACCTGTTCAACCGCACGTACTACCCGTCGAGCGCGAACCGCTACTTCGTCGCGGTCGGCGATGCGCGCCAGATGTCGCTGCTGACCACGCTGCAGTTCTGACCATGCAATCGCCGCGCGGCCTTTGCGTCGGCGCGCGGCTTCGGAGAGGAATCCAGATGAATCTGAAGATGAAGGGCGGCGCGCGTCGCCGCCTGTTGCACGCGATCGCGGGTTCGGCGCTCGCGTGGTTCGCGGTTGTTGGCGCCGGTGTCTCGGCGTCCGCGTTCGCCGCCGATGCGTCGCCGGCCGTCACGCGCGTCGCGATGCTCGTGCAACTGCACGGCCCGAACCTGAAGGTCGACGAACGCATCGGCCAGCATCTCGGCGAACGCGGCTACGCGGTGCGCCTGATCGACGAGTCGGCCACGCCCGATGCGGCGCGCGACGCCGATCTGGTGGTGATCTCGTCGACGGTATCGTCGAAGAACGTGCGGCCCGGCTGGCGCATGCTCGACAAGCCGCTCGTGACCTGGGAAAACGACCTGCTCGACGATCTCGCGATGACGGGCAAGCGGCACGACGTCGACTTCGGCGAAACGGGCAAGGAGCGCTACCTGTGGCTCGTCAATGCGCCGCATCCGATCGCGGCCGGGCTGCCGGCCGGCGCGACGAACGCGTACGGCAAGCAGGCGCCGATGAGCTGGGGTAAGCCGGGGCTCGGCGCGATCACCATCGCGACCGTCTACGGGCAACCCGACAAGGCCGCGATCTTCGCGTACGAGAAGGGCGCGACGATGGACTACGAAACGCTTGCGCCGGCGCGTCGTGTGATGTTCTTCCTCGACAACGACACGTTCACGAATCTGTCGCCGGCCGGCGTCGCGCTGTTCGACGCGGCGGTGGACTGGGCGGCCGGACGGCGCTGAGCCGCCACGCGTTGCTCACGCGGCCGGCGGCGAGCGACGCCGCGACGCCGCTTCGATCAGTCGCGCCAGCGCTTGCGCGGGCTCCGACATCGTGCGCCGCGCGCGATGCACGAGCCCGATGTCGCGGTGAAACGTGTGATGCCCGAGGTCGATCGCGCGCACGCCGGCCGGCCAGCGACGATACGCGGCGGTCTGCGGCACGATCGCGACGCCGACGCCGTTCTCGACCAGCTTGACGATCGCGTCGAGCTCGTCGAGTTCGCAGGTGTCGCGCACCGCGATGTGCATCTTGCGCAGGAAGCGGTCGACCTGCCGGCCGCCGAACGACGCGCGGTCATAGCGCACGAACGGCGCGTTCGCGAGTAATGCGGCCCAGTCCTTGCCCTTCACGCCGCGCGGCACGATCAGCCGGAACGGCTCCCGCGCGAGCGTCGTCCAGTGCAGGTCGCTCTGCAGCGCGAACGGCGGCCGGATGATCGCGGCCATGTCGAGCTCGCCCGCGTCGACCCGGTTGACCAGCTCGATCGACAGTCCGGGTATCACGCGCGTCCGGCACGCGGGGTGCCGGCGATGGAAATCGGCCAGCGCGGCCGGCAGCAGCGCGCTCTGCACCGATGCGATCGCGCCGATCGTCACGCGCACGGCGGCCGGCGAGCCGGGCGCGGTCGAGCTCAGGTTCTCGTACAGGCCGATCAGCGCCTGCGCCTGGTCGAGCACGTGATGGCCGCGCTCGTTGAGCCGCGCCGAACGCCCTTGCCGGTCGAACAGCGCGAAGCCGAGCTCGGCCTCGAGGCGCTGCATCTGCGCGCTCACGGCCGCCTGCGTGAGCCCGATACGATTGCCGGCGGCGGCAAAGGTGCCTTCCCGGGCGACGGCGACGAGGGTTTTCAGTTCGCGGATCATTCATCGATTCCATTTGTGAATCGCAAAACTATATATTGATTTAATTTTTGCTCGGCGTTGTCTACCATGATGCCGTTCTCGCGTCACGCGAGCGTTTCTTCACGAGGCCATCATGAGTCTTTCCCCGTTTCACCTGGCGATTCCGGTCTACGACCTGCCGGCCGCGCGCGATTTCTACGGCCGCGTGTTCGGGCTGGAAGAGGGGCGCTCGAGCGCGCAGTGGGTCGATTTCAACTTTTACGGGCATCAGCTCGTGATCCACGCGCATCCGAAAACCGCATCGCAGGAAGGCGCGCATACGAATGCGGTCGACGGCCACGACGTGCCGGTGCCGCATTTCGGGATCGTGCTCGACTGGGCGAGCTGGGAAGCGCTGGCCGAGCGGCTGCGCGGGTTCGGCGTGACCTTCGTGATCGAGCCGTATGTGCGGTTCCAGGGGCAGGTCGGCGAACAGGCGACGATGTTCCTGTTCGATCCGTGCGGCAATGCGCTCGAATTCAAGGCGTTCCGCGACATCGGCCAGCTGTTCGCGAAGTGACGGCCGCGGCGCCAGCGCCGATCGACATTGGGTGCGAGAATGCGGCCTTCGGCCCGGCCGCGCGCAGTTGCGGCGACCGGCGCCGCGCCGCACGGCATCCGTCCGTGCGCGCCGTTCTCAAAGGAACCCGTATGGACAGTCACATCGCGCCAGTGGCGCTGAACAAGGCCTACCGTCTCCTCAATCACGGCCCGACCGTGCTCGTATCGGCCCGCCACGACGGCGTCGACAACGTGATGGCCGCCGCCTGGGCGTGCGCGCTGGATTTCCTGCCGCCGAAGCTGACGGTCGTGCTCGACAAATCCGCGAAGACGCGCGAACTCGTCGAGCGCAGCGGCACGTTCGTGATCCAGGTGCCGACGGCCGCGCAACTGCAGCTCGCGCATGCGGTCGGCAGCCACAGCCTCGCGCAGCGGCCCGACAAGCTGCGCGAGGCGGGCGTCACGCTGTTCGACGTCGACGGCCACGACTTGCCGTTCGTCGCCGGCTGCTCGGGCTGGCTCGCGTGCAGGCTGATTCCCGAGCCGCACAACCAGCAAACCTACGACCTGTTCATCGGCGAGGTGGTCGCCGCGTGGTCCGACACGCGCGTGTTCCGCGACGGCCACTGGTATTTCGAATCGGCCGATCCCGCGCTGCGCAGCCTGCACTACATCGCGGGCGGCAATTTCTATGCGATCGGCGAATCGCTCCATGTCGACGTCGATCCGGACGCGCAGTAAGCGTCGGACGGTCGGCCATTCCTCACCGGAGCGCGCGTCATGCGCGCTTTTTCAATTCCACCAGCATGAGGTCGGCGAACGCCTGCGCGACACGCGGCAGCGTGCGCCCGCGCTTCGCGACGAGCGCGATCGGCCGCACGAACGCGGGATCGTCGATCGGCTTCGCGACCAGTTCGGACTCGGCGTGCACCTCGCGCGCGGTCGCGGGCAGGATCGTCACGCCGAGGCCGCCGCGCACCATCGCGACCGCCGTCATCATGTAGGTCGGTTCGCACGCGATGTCGGGCGTGCAGCCGGCCGCTTCCAGCGCGGCATCGACGACGCTGCGCACGCTCGTGCCTTGCGCGGTGAGCACGAGCGGCACGCCAGCGACGTCGGCGGTGCCGACACGGCGCTTGCGCGCGAGCGGATGATCCTTCGGGCACACGGCGACGAGCCGGTCGGCGCCCGCATACAGCACCTCCAGCGACGCATCGAACGTATCGCCGCCGGTCAGCCCGAGATCGGCTTCCTCGGTGCGCACGAGCGTGGTGACGAGGCTCGCGACGCCGTCGCGGATCTCGAAGCCCGCGCGCGGCACGTCGCGCCGGAACGACTGGATCAGCTCCGGCAGCACGCTCGACGCGAAGGTCGGCAGGCACGCGAGCCGGACCGTGCCGCTCGCGCCTTCGCCGAGCGCGCGCGCATCGCGCAGCACGCGTTCCATGTCGTCGAGCGAGCGCTGCAACAGCGGTAGCAACTCGCGGCCGGTCTGCGTGAGTGCGACGCTGCGGCTGTTGCGGTCGAACAGGCGTGCGCCGACGATGTCCTCGAGCCGGCGGATCTGCACGGTCAGCGCCGGCTGCGACAGATGCAGCCGCGCGGCCGCACGCGTGAAGTTGCCGGCGTGCGCGACGGTGACGAACGCGCGAATGTCGCGAAGATTCAGATCCATAACGATTCGTGATTGCTGCGATCAAATCATTTCAATTGTGCTATCGCTGCGCCGACCTTACGCTCGTCTCCAACAAAAGACAAGGTAGGAGACACGGATGCTGCCGTTACTCGGGCTGGGCACGATCGTCGTGCTGCTTGCCGCGATTCTGTCGAAGCGGATGTCGCCGCTCGTCGCGCTGATCATCGTGCCGATCGCCGCGTCGCTGCTCGGCGGCTTCGGGTTGCACACCAGCAAGTTCGTCATCGACGGGCTGAAGGGGCTCGCGCCCGTCGTCGGGATGTTCGTGTTCGCGATCCTCTATTTCGGGACGATCACCGACGCCGGCACGCTCGACCCGATCATCGACCGGATCCTGCGCGCAGTCGGCACGCGGCCCACGCGCATCGTGATGGGCACGACGCTGCTCGCACTGCTGATCCACCTCGACGGCTCGGGCGCCGTGTGCTTTCTCGTGACGATTCCGGCCGTGCTGCCGCTGTACGACCGGCTGAAGATGGACCGGCGCGTGCTGGCCGCCGCCGTGTCGATGGCCGCGGGCATCAACTTCCTGCCGTGGACGGGCCCGATGATCCGGGCGTCGGCCTCGCTGCACCTGCCGGTGTCGGCGCTGTTCAATCCGCTGATTCCGGTGCAGGCGATCGGGCTCGTGTTCGTGTTCGGCGTCGCGTACTGGCTCGGGCGCCGCGAGGAGAAGCGGCTCGGCCTGTCGCGCGACGATGCGTCGATTCCGCTGCCCAAACGCGAGCTGACGCCCGACGAGCAGGCGCTGCGCAGGCCGCACCTGTTCTGGTTCAACCTCGTGCTGACGCTCGTCGTGCTCGGCACGATGGTCGTGATGGGCGAGAAGATTCCGCCCGCGATCATGTTCATGGTCGGGCTGTGCATCGCGCTGATGGTGAATTACCCCGACGTCGACATGCAGAGAAAGCGCATCGACGCGCATGCGCGTGCCGCGCTGATGATGGCCGGCATCCTGCTCGCGGCGGGCGTGTTCACCGGGATCATGCAGGGCAGCGGGATGCTGAAGGCGATGGCGCAGGCGGCGGTCGGCTTCGTGCCGCCGTCGATGGCCGGCCACATTCCGGTGGCGCTCGGTCTCGCGTCGATGCCGCTCAGCATGCTGTTCGATCCCGATTCGTTCTACTTCGGCGTGCTGCCCGTGATCGCCGAAGTGGCCGGCCAGCTCGGTGTGCCGGCCGTGCAGGTCGGGCAAGCGGCGCTGCTCGGCCAGATGACGACGGGCTTTCCGGTCAGCCCGCTCACACCGGCGACGTTCCTCGTCGTCGGGTTGTGCGGAATCGAGCTGGCCGAGCATCAGAAGTTCACGTTTCCGCTGCTGTTCGGCGCGTCGATCGTGATGACGATCGCGTGCGTCGTGCTCGGCGTGTTTTGATTCTTCCCGGCGGCGCATTTCGCCGGACGACGGTACGGACATGACAGCAAAGCAACCTGAACGGCGCGTGCGCATCGGCGCGGGCGCCGGCTACTCGGGCGACCGGATCGAGCCCGCGGTCGAACTGGCCGAACACGGGCAACTCGACTACCTGGTCTTCGAATGCCTGGCAGAGCGCACGATCGCGATCGCGCAGCAGGCGCGCCGCAACGATCCGGTGCTCGGCTACGATCCGCTGCTCGACGCGCGGATGCAGGCGGTGCTGCCGGTAGCGGCGGTAAAACGCGTGCGCATCGTGTCGAACATGGGCGCGGCGAATCCGCGCGCGGCCGCACGGCGTACCGCGCAGATCGCGCAGTCGCTCGGCATCGCGGGGCTGAAGGTCGCGGCGGTCGAAGGCGACGACGTGCTCGACGTCGTGCTGCGCGGCGCGTTCCGGTTCGAGGAATCGGGCGACGACGTCGCCGCGTATCGCGACCGCATCGTGTCGGCGAACGCGTATCTCGGCGCCGCGCCGATCGTCGACGCGCTCGCGGCCGGCGCGGACGTCGTGCTGACCGGGCGCGTCGCCGACCCGTCGCTGTTCGCCGCGCCGCTGATCCATGCGTTCGGCTGGCGGATGGACGATTGGGACACGCTGGGCGCTGCGACCGTCGTCGGCCATCTGCTCGAATGCGCGGGGCAGGTGACGGGCGGCTATTTCGCCGATCCCGGCTACAAGGACGTGCCGAATCTCGCGCGGCTCGGCTTCCCGATCGGCGAGGTCGCGGCCGACGGTTCGGTCGTGATCACGAAGGTGCCGCATGCGGGCGGCCGCGTGAGCGCGGCGACCTGCAAGGAACAGCTGCTCTACGAGATTCACGACCCGGCGCGGTATCTGCAGCCCGATGTCGTGGCCGATTTCACGCGCGTGACGGTTACCGAGGAGGAGGCCGATCGCGTGCGCGTGACGGGCGGGCGCGGCACCGCGCGGCCCGATACGCTGAAGGTGTCGGTGGCTTACGTCGACGGCTGGATCGGCGAAGGCCAGATCTCGTACGGCGGCCCGGGCGCGCTCGCGCGTGCGCGTCTGGCGCTCGACATCGTTCGCGAGCGGCTCGCGCTGACCGGCGTCGCGGCGAGCGAGCTGCGCTTCGACCTGATCGGCGTCGATGCGCTGTATGGCGACGCGACGCCGGCCGTTCGCGGCGAGCCGGCCGAGGTGCGCGTGCGGGTAGCCGGCCGTACGGCGAACGCCGCCGAAGCCGCGCGGATCGGCAACGAAGTCGAGACGCTCTATACGAACGGGCCGGCCGGCGGCGGCGGCGCGTTCAAGTCGACGCGCGAGGTGATCGCCGTGCAGTCGGTGCTGCTGCCGCGCGCGGCCGTGACGCCGTCGTTTTCATTCGTGGAGGCCTGATGCAACTGCGTGAACTCGCGCATGCGCGCACCGGCGACAAGGGCAATACGCTGAACGTGTCGGTCATCTGCCGCGATCCGCGTCATTACGACCATCTGTGCATGCATCTGGATGCGGAAGCGGTGAAGACGTGGCTCGCGGGCATCGTGCACGGAGACGTCGTGCGCCACGAATTGCCGGCGCTTGGTGCGTTCAACTTCGTGCTGCGCGATGCGCTCGGCGGCGGCGTCACGCGCTCGCTCGCGCTCGACGCGCACGGCAAGGCGGTCAGTTCGGCGTTGCTGGCGATCGAGGTGCCGGATCCGGTGTGACGGCGTGACCGTGTGCATAGTCAACCGGGCGCGCGTTCACAGTCACATTCGGACTCACGGGATCAGCAGTTCGCGATGCCCGTCCGCGTGCGCGATGCGCTCGCCGGCGACGTGCAGGTGCTGATCCCGACGATAGTCGAGGATCGTGCAGCAGGTTGTCGTGCGTGTCGCCGTCGCGGTCGGCAAGCTGGACGATGTCGCGCTTCAGGTTCATCGCCGGTGTCGGTGGATGTGGCTCGTCGCGCCTGCGTGTACGCTACGGCCTCGCGGGTCGATTCCCGCGCGTACCGAACGGAGCCTGGAGTGAAGAACGAGATCGTAACGCCGACCGGCGCGAAGGGCGGGGCCGGACGGCGAAGCCGGTGCGCGGCCATCGCGGTGCGCGTCGCGCTCGCGTGTGTCGGCTCGCTGGCCGTGCAGGTCGCCGCCGCCGCGCCGGCGTCGTCGTGCAACGAACGACTGACGGCACTGATCGTGCCTGCACTGCCGCAGACCGCGTTCGCCCGGCGCGACATCCATGCCGCCGTGGAGGAGCGCAACGGCGACGTTTACCGGATCCGCCTGTTCACGAGCCCCGACCATCCGGGCACGCCGAATCGCGAAGCGACGGTCGGCTGGGTGACGCTCGATACGCACGCGATGCAAGCGCTCGACGTCACGCGCGATCCTGATCGGCCGGACGTGCTCAGGATCGACCGGCGCGCGCTGTCGCATTTCGTGGCGACGTGCGCGGTATCGGCGACGCCGGTACAGAGTGCCGTCGATTGCGATGCGCTGAACCGCCGTGCGCAGGCGCAAGGCGATTACGTGATGGGCAGCGACGCCGGGCGCGTCGTCATCGGCAACGGGCGGCTACCGTTCTTTTCCGCACCGGACGACGCATGCGGGATCGATGGGCTCTTCATCGTCGAGCACGACCACGTCGATGCGCGGACCGAGTACGGCCGCTTCACGTCGATCGTCTACCTGAATCCGCGCACACGCGGCATCGCCGAAGGGTGGGTGCGCACCGCGCGGCTGAAGCCGGACGGCACCGGCATCGCGCCCCGGCAACCTTGATCCGTTGAGTCTGCAACAATTCGCCACATATCAATCCGAACTGATCTCGTCATGGCCCTCCAGAACCGGAACCGCCGTCTTAAGCCGCTCGCCGCCCTTGGCGCACTCACGGCGCTCGCCGCGCTGTCGCCCGTTCATGCCGCCGAGCCGGCCCAGCCCGACCGTCAACTGAAAACCTTCATCCACGGCACATACGGCGACTGGCGTGCGGACCGCAAGGGCTGGCAGGCGGACGAGGGCGATTTCATCCATTCGCCGTGCGGCGTGCTGCGCGTGGCGACCGCGGATGGCCCGCGCACGCTGCTCGCGATGTGCGGCGAGACGGAGGCAGCGGTGCAGAACGGGATGCCGGGTATGGATTCGGACGCGACACCGGGCGCGATCGACCTGTACGTGCTGCAGCCTTCGCCGGACGGCAGGACGCTCGAACCGATCGCGAAGAAAACGGAGATCGCATCGGGCGAGCGAGGCGAACCGGGCACGGTGCGCATCGAGCGGCTCGGGCCGCACCTGTTCGGGTTCGTGATCGGCGAAAGCGACACGCGGCAGGGCTACACGCAACGCTTCCGCTCGATCTGGCTGCCGTACGGCAACGCGCTGGTGCATGCGGCGGCGCGCATCGACGAGGCGCTCGACAATGCCGAGTCGACGGAATGCGCGCATGTTCGCGCGCGCTGCGAGGAACGTCGCTTCGAGATCGCGCCGGACACGACCGGCACGGGCGACGTCTATCCGCTGATGGTCACGGAAACCGGTACGCGCGGCGACAAGGCGATCCACGCACGCTACACGGTGAAGTTCGACGCCGCGCGCGGCCGCTACGTCGTGCCGAAGGCGCTGCGCGACGGGTACTGATCCTTCGCGCGCAGGAACGGGCGGTATCGCACCGCCCGCGCCTCACACATACAGATAGCGCACCAAGTGAAAGAACACCGGCGCGGCGAAGCAGATCGAGTCGACGCGATCGAGCATCCCGCCGTGGCCGGCGATCATCGAGCCCCAGTCCTTCGTGCCGAGCGAGCGTTTGACGGCCGACAGCACGAGCCCGCCGACGAAGCCGGCGATCACGATCGCGAGCGAAATTAAAACAGCCAATTCGCGTGGGATGTAGAGACTTCTCGTTCGATTGGTGGCTTTCTAAGTCGTACGTCAGTGCACGTCAATTAGACAGGTCCGAAATACGGGATTTGTGGTTCTCCTTCAACAGCTTGGCAATATTTGACAGTCGTTCGCAAGGGTTTCGGTAAGCTCGCGTTCAATAATCAAACGAACGGACGCGGGCCGCGTCAGTGAGAATGAACAAGAATACGCACCGCCTGGTGTTTTCCAGGCTTCGGGGTATGGTGGTGGCCGTTTCGGAGACGGCGACGGCCGAGGGGAAGTCGGCAACGGGTGAGGTGCGCGCGAGGCGGCGATCGTCGACGTCTGGCGCTGGCGTTGTGATGGCGGGCGTCGCGGCGCTCGGCATGTTACCCACCCTGTCCGATGCGCAGATCATCCCCACGCCCGGCACCAGCACGCAGGTGATCCAGACGCCGAACGGCTTGCCTCAGGTCAACGTGGCCAAGCCTTCGGGCGCCGGCGTATCGGTCAACACCTACAATCAGTTCGACGTACAAAAGGCTGGCGCGATCCTGAACAACTCGGCCACGATGGTTCAGACCCAGCAGGCGGGCTGGATCAACGGCAACCCGAACTACGGTGCCGGGCAGGCCGCGCGGATCATCGTCAACCAGGTCAACAGTCCGAACCCCTCTCAAATTCGCGGCGCTTTGGAGATAGCAGGCGCTCGCGCGGAACTCATCCTGGCGAATCCGTCCGGGATCTTCGTGGACGGCGGAACCTTCCTGAATACCAGCCGCGCAACCTTGACGACTGGCGTGCCGTACTACGGCGCCGATGGCTCGCTCGCCGGATACAACGTCAACCGCGGGCTCGTGACCGTCACGGGTGCTGGCTTGAATGCAACCGGTACCGATCAGGTAGACATTATCGCCCGCGCGGTACAGGTGAACGCGTCGGTCTACGCGAAGAATCTCAATGTAATTGCCGGTACGAATCAGGTTAATCACGACACGCTTGCCGCGACGCAGATTGCCGGCGACGGTCCTGCCCCGGCTGTCGCGATTGACGTGGCTCAGTTAGGTGGCATGTATGCCAATAGGGTGTTTCTGGTTGGCAACTCCGCAGGCGTGGGCGTCGCGAATGCCGGGACGATCGCGGCGCAGGCAGGCGATTTGACGCTGCAATCGGATGGCCGGCTCGTGCTCACGGGCAAGACCACGGCAAGCGGCAACCTCGCGCTGTCGGCCGCCAGCGGCATCCAGAATAGCGGCACCACGTACGCGCAGCAATCGCTGTCGGCCAGCACAAGCGCCGATCTTACGAACACCGGCACGCTCGCAGCGCAGCAAAATACAACGGTCAACGCTGGCAGCGTCAACTCGACCGGCACGCTCGGCGCCGGCGTGAACAACGACGGTTCCGTCACGCACAGCGGCGACCTGAACCTGAGTGCGTTGGGCCAACTGACCGCGACCGGCCAGAATGTGGCGGGCGGCAATGCGTCGCTGACGGGTGCTAGCGTGAATCTCGCCGGCAGCCAGACGGCGGCGAACGGCAATCTGTCGCTGAACGCGACGGCCGGCGATGTGAACCTGTCGAACGCGACGACGAGCGCGCAAGGCGCTATTCAAGCGAATGCATCGGGTACCGTGATCAACGATCACGGCAACCTGTCGAGCGGTGGGAGCACGACGCTGACCGGCGGCAATCTGTCGAACCAGGGCGGCAAGGTTTCGTCGCAGGGGCCGCTGTCGGTCAACGTGGCCGGCCAGATCGCCAACCAGTCCGGCGAACTGGTATCCGAAAGCACGGCTGACGTGCGTGGCGGCGCCATCGCGAACAACCAGGGCACCCTGCAAAGCGCGGCCGGCATGACGGTGGCCGGTGCGTCGCTGGATAATACGGCGGGCCGAATTACGTCGCTCAACGGTGATGGCCTGTCGGTGACGGCGAGCGGCCAGTTGACCAATGCGGCGGGCACCACTGCGAACGGCGCGCAAGGCGGCGTGATCGGCGGCAACGGCGATGTGTCGGTCCAAGGCGCAAACGTTGTCAATCGCGGCGCGATTACATCCAACACGAATCTGCGGGTATCGGGCCAGTCGGTCGACAACGGCAGCGGCACGCTGCAGGCTGCGCAAAAGGTGGCCGTCGACGCGGGCGCGCGCTTGGTCAACAACGGCGGCTCGATCGCCGGCCAGACGGCAACGATCAGTGGAACAACGCTCGACAACAGCGCGGGCACCTTGCAGGCGAGCCAAGTGTCGTTGAACACGACCGACCTCGTGAACCACGGCGGCACGATCACGCAGACCGGCGCCGGTGCGATGAGCGTGAACGTGTCTGGCACGCTCGACAACTCGAATGGCGGCACGCTGCAAACCAACAGTACCGATCTGATGCTCGCGCCTGCCGCGCTTGTCAACGATGGCGGCACGATCACGCATGCGGGCAACGGCACGCTGACGCTCGGCAACGGTTCAGGCTCGGTGTCGAACGTAGGCGGTTCGATCGCGAGCAACGGGCGCGTCGTCGCGCAAACCGGCGCGCTGAACAACACATCGGGCTCGATCAACGCGCAGAACGGACTGATGGCAACCGTCGCCGGCACGCTGAACAATGCGAGCGGCAAGCTGTTGTCGAACACGGATCTGAGCGTCACCAGCGGTACGCTCGCGAACGACGGTGGCCAGATCGGCGCGAGCGCGAACGCGACGATCCACACCGGCTCGATGACGAACCAGGGCGGTTCGATCGTCGCGCCGAACCTGTCGGTCACCGCCGATTCGACGCTCGACAACAGCGGCGGCAAGCTCGAGGCCAATCAGCTTGCGCTGGCGGCCGCGAACCTCGTGAACCACGGCGGTACGATCACGCAGTATGGATCGTCAGCGATGGGGATGAACGTCAGCGGCACACTTGACAACTCGGCCGCCGGCGTGATCCAGACCAACAGCACGGACCTGACGCTCACGCCGGCTGAGTTGAACAACGCAGGCGGCACCATTACGCATGCCGGCACCGGCACGCTGACGATCGCGCCGGGCAATGGATCGAGCGCGCTGAACAACGCGTCGGGCACCATCGTGACGAAGGGGCAAGCCATCGTCAACGCGGCGACCTGGAACAACGCGAGCGGTATCCTCGCCGCGCAGCGCGGCATCAACGCCACGATTGCGGGTGACGTGAACAACGCGCAGGGCCTGCTGCGATCGGACGCGTCGCTGTCGTTGAAGAACGGCGGCGCTCTATCAAACCGAGGTGGCCACATCCAGGCCGGGCAATCGGTTGCGGGCGACACCAGCACGCTCGACATTCAATCGGCCTCGATCGACAACGCGGACGGCGCCATTGTCGACCTCGGCGCGGGCAAGATGACGGTGCAAGGCGGCAGCCAGATCGCCAACAGTCACGCCGGCGGCGTAGCGGGCATGGGCGCGATTACCGGCAACGGCGATGTGACGGTCAGCGCCGCGTCGATCAGCAACACGCAAGGCGGTCAGATCAGCGGCGCATCGCTGCATGTTCAAGGCAACACCCTGGACAACAGCGGCGGCACGATCGGCAATGTCACGAATTCGAACGGCGACGTGAACGTTACGACGACCGGTGCGATCACCAACACGAACGGTCAGATCAGCTCGACGCACGACCTGTCGGTCACGGCGGCCACGCTGCAGGGTGGCGGCACCTACAGCGCAACGCACGACGCGAACGTGAATCTGCAGGGCGACTACACGGCGACGGCCGGCACCCAGTTCAACGTCGGTCACGATCTTGCCTTCACGCTGCCCGGCACTTTCACGAACAACGCGAACCTGCAATCAGTCAACAACCTGAGCGTCAACGCGGGCAACATCGTCAACGTGGGCGCCCTGACTGCTGGCGGCTTGCTGCACACGCAATCGACCAACCTGATTAATACCGGCGCGCTCGTGGGCGCCAGTGCCTCGCTCAACGCGACGAATACGATCTCGAACCTCGGGCCGACTGCGCTGATCGGTGCATCGGACAGCAACGGTACGCTGGAAATCCTCGCGCACGACATCGAAAACCGCGATGACGCGACCGCGACCGATTCGATGGCGACGACGGCGATCTTCGGCATGGGCAAGGTCGTGCTGGCAGGCGGCAAGGACGCCAGCGGCAACTACACGAATGCGGCGCTCGTCAACAACGTGTCCGCGCTGATTCAGTCCGGCGGCGACATGGAACTGCATGCGGACAAGATCACGAGCACGCGCCGCGTGATGAAGACCTCGACGAGTTCGATCGATCCATCGCTGCTCGGCCAGTTCGGTATTCCGATCAGCGGCCGTACTGGCCAGGTTGGCGTGAAGGATCCGGACAGCATCGGCGGCGTCTACACCGAGCCACCTCACGGCGGTCAGTGGAACAGCACGTATCAGTTCACGACCTATTATGCGGACAGCGCGACGGCGACGACGGTAACGGACATCAGCCCGGCCGCGCAGATCGTGTCGGGCGGCAAGATCGATGCGTCGTCGGTCGGCACGCTGCAAAACTATTGGAGCAACATCGCCGCGGTCGGCGACATCAAGATGCCGGCGCACTATGACGCCGACGGCTGGGCGGCGTCCGGGCAGAAACTGCCGGGCGTGACGGTTTCCTACTCGGGGCAGTATCACTACAACAACTACGACAATTCCGAACACGACTGGCAACTGCCATTCGGCAACGCGCCGTTCGTGACGGGTCGTCCGGGCGGTTACACGCAGGCGGCACCGGCGTCGATCAAGGATTACACGCTGCCGGGCTACTTCTCGACGATGAGTTCCAACGGCACGATCTCGGGGACGGGCGTCAGCGTTAGCAATACGGCGGGCAACGCATCGATTCCGTCGCTCGGCTTGCTGCCGGGACAGTCGGTGCCAGGCCTCACGCCCACCAACCTGAGCGGTAACGCGAGCGGCGCGAAATCGGGTGCATCGTCCGTGCACGGCGGTCCGCCGGCGCCGGTCAATCCGATCATCGCCAGTGCGACGGCGCTGAACGTGCTGAACAACCTCACGATTCCGCAGGGCGGGCTCTACCGGCCGACTACCGCCCCGAATGCGAACTACGTGATCGAGACGAATCCGGCGTTCACGAACCAGAAGAACTTCATTTCGAGCGACTACTTCTTCGGACAGCTCGGCGTTGATCTCACGCATATTCCGAAGCGGCTTGGTGACGGCTTCTATGAGCAGCAGCTCGTGCGCAACCAGGTGACGGCGCTGACCGGCAAGGCGGTGCTGGGGCCGTACGCGGATCTGCAAACGATGTACCAGTCGTTGATGACGGCAGGTGCGGATCTGTCGAAGTCGCTCGATTTGCCGATGGGCGCGAGCCTGTCGGCCGAGCAGGTGTCGAAGCTGACCGGCAACGTGATCATGATGGAAACACGGGTGGTCGACGGGCAGTCGGTGCTCGTTCCGGTCGTGTATCTCGCGCAGGCGAACCAGCAGAATGTCAACGGCCCGCTGATCAGCGCGACGAATATCGATTTCCAGAACGCACAGTCGTTCACGAACAGCGGCACGATCAAGGCGGACAACACGCTGGCGATCCAGGGCAAGCAGATCGACAACGCATTCGGCGCGCTGCAAAGCGGCGGGCTGATGTCGCTGAAGACCGAGAACAACATCGATCTGACGTCGGCGAACGTGAAGGCCGGCAGTTTGCAACTGGATGCCGGCAAGGACCTGATTCTCGATACGGCGACGAAGACGAACACGCGCGTGAGCCGCGACGGTGCGACGAGCGTCGTGACCACCCTCGGGCCGACTGCGAAGCTGGACGTCGCGGGCAATGCGTCGATCGTCACCGGCGGCAACTTCCAGCAGAACGCGGGTAACCTGTCGGTCGGCGGCAATCTCGGGATGAACGTCGGCGGCAACTGGGATCTCGGTGCGGTGCAGACGGGCGAGCACAAGATCGTGCAGCGGGCGAACGGCGTGTCGAATACCGACATCAACAAGGTGGTCGGGAGCTCCGTTAGCGTTGGCGGACAATCGAGCATCGGCGTCGGCGGCGATTTGGCCGCGCGCGGCGCGCAGATCGACCTCGGCCAGGGGGGACGATCGCGGCCAAGGGCAATGTGACGCTCGGCGCGGCGAGCACGACGTCGACGGTGAACAGCAACAGTTCGGGTAGCGATAGCCATGGCAGCTACGCGGAGACGTTGCACACGTCCGATCAGGCGCTGACCGGCACGACGCTCAAGGGTGGCGATACCGTCACATTGGCGTCGGGCAAGGATCTCACGATCAGCGGCAGCACGGTCAGCCTGGATAAAGGCAATGCGAACCTGATGGCGGCCGGCGATGTGAATATCGGCGCGGCAACCGAGACGCACGAGCTGAATTCGCACGAAACGCACAGCCACAGCAATGTCGTAAGCGGCGTGAAGGTCGCCAGCGGGATCGACCAGACGGCAACCTACAGCCAGGGCAGCACGGTGTCGGCCGACGGCGTCAACATCGTCAGCAGCCGCGACATCAACGTGGCGGGCAGCAACGTCGTTGGCACGAACGACGTGACGTTGCAGGCGACGCGCAACGTCAACATCACGACCTCGCAAGACACGACTCAATCGTCCAGCTATTTCGACAAGAAGGAATCGGGTCTTCTGACGAATGGTGGTTTGTCGGTGACGGTAGGTTCGCGCTCGGCCGCGCAGCAAGACCAAAGCAGCTCGGTGACGAATAAGGGGAGTGTGATCGGGTCATCGCAGGGCAATGTCACGATCCAGGCCGGAAAGGATGCCACGATTACCGGTAGCACGATTGTGGCAGGCCGGGATGTCGGAATCGCCGCTCAAAACGTGACGGTAAATGCCGCGTACGACACCTACAAGGACGCGCAGTCGCAGCAGTTCAGCCAGTCGGGTTTGAGTGTCGGATTGGGCGGCGGCCTGGTCGGACTCGGACAGTCGATGGCAGGCGCCGTCCGCCAAGGCCAGCAGTCGGGCGATTCGCGCCTCGCTGCAGTACAGGCCGTGGCGGCTGCCGAACAGGCTTACCAGAACCGCGGCGGGATCAAGGACGCGGCCAATGCCCTGTCGAACGGGAACGTGAGCGAAGCTGCCAAGGGCGTTCAGGTACAGCTCAGCATCGGGTCGAGCCATAGCAGCAGCAATGCGACGGCATCGATCTCGAGCGCGAAAGGTTCGTCAATCATCGGCAACGGCAACGTCTCCATCACGGCGACCGGCACGCCGGACGCAAACGGAAATGCTCAGGCGGGCACCGGAAACATTGCGATGACCGGAGCGTCAGTGCTCGGCAAGAACGTCGCGCTCGACGCCAACAACGCGATCACGCTGCAAAGTGCGCAGAGCACCGAACAGAGTACGAGCTCGAACAGTTCGACCGGCTGGAATGCAGGCGTGGCGATCGGTGTGGGCAAGAATACGGGGATCAGCGTCTTCGCGAATGGCTCGAACTCGCACGGACAGGGCAACGGCGACAGCGTCACGCAAACCAATACGACGGTGGCGGCTGGCAACACGCTGACGATGAAGTCGGGCGGTGACACGACGTTGTCGGGCGCCAAGGTTTCAGGCGACAAGGTCAAGGTCGATGTCGGCGGCGACCTGACGATGACGAGCCTTCAGGATACGTCGAATTACAGCAGCAACCAGCACAACACGGGCGTCAGCGGCAGCTTTACATTCGGCTATGGTGGCGGCGTTGACGCATCGATCGGCCACACCAGCATCGACGCGAATTATGCGTCGGTGAACCAGCAAACCGGCATCGTGGCTGGCAAGGAAGGGTTTGATGTCAACGTGGCGGGCCATACACAGCTCAACGGCGCACAGATCGCGAGCGCGGCGCCGGCAGACAGCAATACGCTGACGACCGGTAGCCTCGGATTTACCGACATCCAGAACAAGATGTCGTATTCGGGATCGTCGGAAGGTTTTTCGACGTCGGGCGGCCCAAGCTTTGCACAGACGGGTGATAGCGCGAGCGGCGTCACGCACGCCGCGGTGAGCCCGGCGAAGATCGTCGTGAAGTCGGATGAACAGAACGGCACGGACAGCACGGCCGGGCTGTCGCGCGACACCGCGAACGCGAACCAGACGGTGGAGAACACATTCAACCTGCAGAAGGTCCAGAACAATATGGCCTTTGCGCAGGCGTTCGGCAAGGTCGCGACGTTCGCGGTGGCGGAAGCGGCGACTCAGTTGGAAAACAGCAGCCCGCAGATGAAGGCATTGTTCGGCGAAGGCGGTGCGGGTCGCGACGCGCTGCACGCCGCAGTGGCGGCGATCGGGGCAGCGCTGTCGGGTGGCAACATCGGCGGAGCGGTCGCGGGTTCACTGGCCGGTGATGTACTGCAGTCCCTGGCGCAGCCGATCATCGATCAGACTGTGAGCCAGTTGCCGCTGAGCGCGCAAGCCGCCGCGCGGAATGCGTTGAACGAGATCGTGGCGACGGCGGGCGGTGCGGCGGCTGGCGCTGTCGCTGGTGGGGGGCATCCGGTGCGCTGGCCGGTGCAGGGTCGGCCGTCAACAACGAGCTTTACAATCGGCAGCTTCACGTAGAAGAGGTGAAGGTTGTCGAGCAGCTCGCGAAGGAAAAGGCGCAGGCGGTATGCCGCGGCGATTCAAGTTGCGTGGCGAAGGCAACGACTTACTGGACCGACATGCTCGAGCGCGCGGCGAAGGGAATGGTCGACGACACCGCCAACAAGGAAAACATGGCGTATCTCCAGACGCTGATCCAGACGGCGAACAATCCGACCAGCGAAGGCGCAATGGGAGGCCTCAGCTCTTACCTGGCGAACCTTCAGACAGCGCAAGACATGTTGTCGCAGTATATGGGCAAGCCGATTCTGGTACGCGGTTCGCCCATATTTTCTGCCGGTTCGCCGGAGACGTATTTCAGCGCGACGCCTGCGCAACGTTCGAACCCGTATCTGAATACCCTGGGTACACTGCCCGACTCTATCGTGCCGGGCGGAAGCCAGCGCGACCAGAGTCGAGTGGATTCCTTCGCCACGCAAAACGGCTCCGTGAAACCCGATTACACGATCGAGGAAACGGTCATCGGCGGTATCCTAACCAACAAGATCGCGTCGACGGTCGCCCGCGTGGGTGAGTCGATTGATGTTTGGTTGGCGGGGCCGGTGAATCCGACGGGCAAAGGGTTCATCAGCACTGGCAAGGTAACGATGGAGAGCATGCCGGTGAAATTGAATACCGCGGAACAAGGCGTGCTATCACAACTCGACCAGCTGCCGTCGAAGGATTTGCAGGGGCAGGCCCGTGAATATGTGGCGAACAACTACTTCGTGCGCAACGGCTTTACTCCACTGGATGGTAAGTGTGGCGTCAATTGCTTTGACGGCGTCTACATCAAGGGTGACACGGTATATATCAACGAAGTCAAGCCATTGAACGCGAACGGATCGGTCCAGCTTAATGGCCCATCCGGTAGCTTGCCAACGCAAATGACTGATGGATGGATTGATAGCGCAGTTGCCCGTCTTCGAAGTGGAGATGCAAATCAAAGGGCAACCGCCGACGTGATCCAGAAGGCAATTGATAGTGGCAAACTTGTAAAGGTCGTTACGGGTGTTAATTCTAATGGTGCAACACTTGTGAAGATAAAATAAGGTGTCGAAATGGATGAAGAGGCGATTAAGCGGAAATCTTTTGGATTTGATGCGGCCATGCGGCATATTCCGGAGATTTCAGGAAAGATCCGTAATCGGATCAAGCCTATTGATTTGAAGCGCTGTTATGATGGACTTTCGAGAGATCACTCCGTGGTCGGACTTTATGATTATTTTGTCAATGGCGATATGCCATCGCTCAAAAATAATTTATACGTTTCGTGTGTTCTCAAGTTGACTTCCCTCGCCATAAGCGAGGATCGCTTCGAGCTGCAAACACCAGATTACTTATTGTACTCGATGATGTCGGACTCCAATGCGATGGTCCAGGCGTTCTCGGTCGCCTCACCTCAGGGATTCGTGAGTGCAAGAGAAGATCCATTAAATAACCAGTTCTATGTTCACATGCTTCAGTTGGCTATGATGGGCGACGATGTTTCTCTAGCTGACAAGATTCGCCGAATGGCGAAGAACGGACGGAAGCCGCTGAGAACTGAATGCGAGCGTGGTGAGGATTTTTTCTCAACGTTGATTCGTGGCGATAAAGAAGGGCTTGAACAAATCATTCGCACTGACGCTTCACGCAAGTCGGAGCACGTGTATACAGAGGATTATTTTTCATTCTTGGCCGTACTGGAGGCGAAACTGTGCTGGCGCCGAGGTGTTTTTGTCGAAGTCGATCATCCGCTGGTGCCAATGGAGCTGATGCCGGTGAAGCCTCTCGATCACTACGATGACGTCTACGACTTTCTGAAACCCGGTTGGATGCCTCCTCCGCAAGGACTGATCGGCCGCGTTTCCCGGTGGTTTAAGACATGATCGATCGACGTCCCGTGACGCTGAGGTAATGATGAAGAAAGCTAAATGGTCGGCGGCTCTGGCGTTTGCTATGTCAGCGCTTCTCGCGGCATGCGAGACCGTGCCACCTGATGCTCCTCCGCGTCCTCCGCCGAAACCGGAAATGGAGCCCGTGTTGCCATCGTGGTCGAGCACAATCTGGGTCATGGGCTTCTGGAAATGGAGCGGTACCGAATGGGTTTGGATTCCGGGGCATTTAGCACCCAAGCCATAAAATCGAACGAACAAGACCACATTTATGACAATCCGTACCCGGTCGTGCTGCTGTCGGCCGCATGGCTGATTCCAATGGCCGTGTCGGCGCAAGAAGCTCCTCGCCCGATCATTTCGGGCAACGACCAGCAAATCCGACAGCAGGAAGAAGCGCGCGAGCGCGAACGGACCGTCACAGCGCCCGGGGTGCGTTCGAGCGTAACGGCGAGCGCAGGGTATCCAGCGCTACCATCCGAAACGCCGTGCTTTCGCATTGATCGTTTTGCGCTCGACGTGCCCGATGCGCTGCCTGCCTCGCTGAAGTCGCAAGGCGCGTCGGCGTTACCCATGGATCGTTTCGCCTTCGCGCGCGAATGGCTCGAGCACTACGCTGGCCAGTGCGTCGGCAAACAGGGGCTCGACCTGCTAGTCAAGGGCCTGTCGCAAGCCATCCTGGCGCGTGGGTACGTGACGACGCGCGTGCTGCTGCCCGAACAGGATATCTCCACCGGCACGCTGAAGCTCTCACTGATCCCCGGTGTCATCCGCCATGTGCGCTTCGCCGATGAAAAACTGCGCGGCACGTGGAAAACTGCCTTCCCGACACGTGACGGCGAACTGCTGAACTTGCGCGATCTCGAACAGGGCCTCGAGCAGATGAAGCGCGTGTCGAGCCAGGACGTGTCGATGGAGATCGTGCCGGCCGACGTGCCGGGCGAGAGCGACGTCGTGCTCGACGTGAAGCGCGGCAAGCCGTGGACGGTCGTCGCCTCGATTGACAACTCGGGTACGCGCGCGACCGGCCGCTTGCAGGGCAACTTGTCGCTCGGCATCGACAACCCACTCGGATTGAACGACCTCTTCAACATTGGCGTGAGCCAGGATCTCGAGTTCGGCGACAAGCGACTCGGTTCGCACGGCTGGAACGGCTTCTACTCGATCCCGTGGGGCTACTGGACGGCCACGCTGTCCGCTTACACGAATACGTACTACCAGCAGATTGCTGGCGTGAATCAGACCTTCGTCGCGAGCGGCAATTCGAAGACGGTCGATTTCAAGCTGGCCCGCGTGCTGTCGCGTAGTCAGAACGATGTGTTCGGCGCGTACGTTCGCCTGTCGCGCCGGTTTGGACAAAGCTTTATCGAAGACACCGAGATCTCGCAGCAGCGCCGCAACAACACGATGATCGAACTCGGCCTGACCGATCGTCACTACTTCGGCGGCGCGCAGTTCGACGGCTCACTTGCATATCGTCAAGGTGTCGGTGGGTTGGGCGCGCAGGATGATGTGTTAGCGGCGGGTGGCGGGCCGACCTATCGCTTCAAGATGGCGGTGCTCGACGCGAACTTGTCGGTACCGTTTGCCATCGGTAAGCAGCCATTCCGCTATGTCGGCACATTCCACGGCCAGTACACCGGTAACACGCTTTACTACATCGACGACTTGACGATTGGCAGTCGCTATACAGTGCGCGGTTTCGATGGCGAGACGATGCTCGCCGCAGCCCGTGGCTTTTACTGGCGCAACGAATTGCAGGCGCCGATCGGGCAGACGGGGCAGGCGCTCTATGCGGGGCTCGATTATGGCCGCGTATGGGGGCCGCAGCCGATCGCACTCGTCGGCACGCAACTGGCGGGTGCTGTGATCGGCGTGAAGGGGAGTGTCGGCACGCGATTCGGCTCCTATGCGTACGATCTCTTCGCGGGTACGCCTGTCTACAAGCCGTCGAGTTTTCCGACCGCGCGAGTGACGCTCGGTTTTCAGGTGACTGCCCAATTCTGAAGACAATGAGCCAAGGTACTTCTCCGACACGTACCTGTCGCAAGCCCGATGTTTGCATATGCTCGTCTGGTCGAGGCTGCCGCCAAACGGGGACGTACGCTTCTGACGCTCGAATGGCGCGGGGTGAAGCCCTACTATGAATTCCGCCGGGAATCGGGCCATGACTTCACTCGCGTAGGCGCGGTCGCGATGCGAGGCACGATAACCTGCTACGCAGCCTCAAGTGTGTTGCATCGACGGGTTGAATCCGCAACTGGATGTAGTCGCTCGATTCTTGGCTTCAAATGTCCGCTGCGTCCAATACGAGACGTTGACCTGTGGCGAGAACCGCAACTGAACTGATTCCGAGGCCTCGCCCCAGCTATCAGTTGCGTCATGCTTCGGTTAACGTTACAAAAATTACATGCAGAGGGGATGGTGCGAAATGCATATCGAATTCGTCGAGATCGCGAATTTCAGGAAGCTCTTGTCGGCTCGCGTGGATCTGTCGCTCAAGACAACGCTGTTCGTCGGCGCGAACAACAGCGGCAAGACGTCAGCTATGTTGGCCCTACGGCGCTTCCTAACGCCTCGCCGCTGTCCGTTTGACATCCACGACTTCACGTTGTGCCACTTGCCAGCGCTCGTGGACATTGGCGAAACGTGGCTTCAGGCGAACCTGGAGGGTGTCGCGACTGACCTCACCCTGGATCCCTGGGTGCAAGCGCTGCCGGCCTTGGATCTGTGGCTGCAGGTCAAGGAGGACGAGGTCCACCGGGTCCGAGATTTGGTCCCGCTCATGGACTGGACCGGCGGGCGGCTGGGAGTGCGACTGCGCTACGAGCCCAAAGACATGAAGGCGCTGTTTAAAGAGTTCATTACCGCGGTCACTGAAGCCAATGCCATGCGCGCAGCAGCTGCGGCTGCCGTAGCTGCCAAGGCTGCTGGCGCGGCGCCCCCACCCAAGTTGACGGTCTGGCCCGAAACCTTGGTCGACTTCCTCTCCAAGCGGTTAACCTCGATGTTCACGATCCGGGCCTATCCGCTGGATCCAGCGCTACTTGCCAACCCTGAAAAGCTTCGGGCCTTGCCGCAGTTGCTTCCGGCATCGGCATTGCCGATCGAGGGCGATCCTCTCAGTGGCCTGATTAAGGTGCATGACATCCCTGCGCAACGCGGCTTTGGCGAGAGAATGGGGGCGAAGACGAGGGTGAGCTTCAAACCTCGGCGGGTGGTACACGACTCTCTGAACAACTCAGAAGCTACTACGCCAAGCCTCTGGATCCAGCAAAGGGGCCGGATCCCATGGACCTAGCAGGCTGTTGAAAAGCGCCTCGTTTTGATGGCCGGGGCACTGTTTAAAAGGGTTTCGTATGCGATTGGCCGCTGAGTTGCTGACGAATCGTGCCGGATGCCCCGCTTGCGAGCGGGCCGGCCGGCGCGTTGCCGCCCAACAGCTACGGTTGGGCGGCTCATCGCGCTGCTCCCTGCGGCACCGCTGCCAGTATTCGAGCCATTCGAGTCAGGTTGCTCGCCAGCATCGTCAGCTTGAAGTGCTGGTTGACTCGCTTGATGCCGCGATACGCGGTCTGTCGGATCCTGCCGACGGTCTTGCCCCAGCCGAAGTGCTCTTCGATGCGCTTGCGAATCACCTGGCTGATGCCATAACCGGCGTGCCGCGAGGTGGGGCCATCGATCGCGCTACCGCCTTGATGCGCGTCGTTGCGCGCGACATGCAGCGTCACCTTGCGCCCACGACAGTCCCGCACAAAGTCGCGCACGTCGTAACCCTTGTCGGCGCCGAGCGTCTTGGCGTGACGGCCCGGCACGCAATCGAGCAAGCGCAACGCACTTGCGCGTTCGCCGAAACCGTCAGCGTGGCTGACCACCGCGCCGACCACCAAACCCGAGCGGTTCTCCATCAGGATGTGCCCCTGATAACAAAGGACGGCTCCGCTTTGCCGCCCCTTGCGGAACAGGCGCGCGTTCGGATCGGTGCTCGATTCATGCGTATCGTTGCTGCGCCGCTTGCCCTTCCAGTCGGTGTCGACATTGCGACCACCGCCGGCTGGTGGATCGTCCGAGCCGTCCTTGGGCCGGAAGCTCTTGTGGCTGGCCCACGCCTGGATCAACGTGCCATCGACCGAGAAGTGTTCTCTGGAGAGCAGCCCTTGCTTGTCGGCCAAGCTCATGACTTCGGTAAAGAACGCTTCGACCACTTCGTGCTCGAGCAGACGATCCCGGTTCTTGGAGAACACCGAGTGGTCCCAGACGGCGTCTTCGATCGCCAGTCCGACGAACCAGCGGAACAGCAGGTTGTAGCGCATCTGCTCCATCAGCATGCGCTCGCTGCGCACCGAGTACAGCACCTGCAGCAGCAATGCACGCAGCAGTTTCTCCGGCGCAATCGACGCACGGCCGCTATCCGCGTAGATCGTGCCAAACAGCCCATTGAGCCGCTTCAGCGCTTGATTGACCAGTAGCCGAAGCGGCCGCAACGGGTGATCGGCCGGCACGAAGTCTTCCAGCTTCACCGTCGTGAACAGCGGTTCTTGCATCTCGTCCATTCCGCGCATTGCTCTCGTCTGCCCAAGATCATGAACACGATATCTCTAACGCACCGCTCGCAACGCCCGTTTACACCGTATCCAATTTCAACAGCCTGCTAGGGGAAAATGGCACACAGACCGCAAGCAAATCCATTTGGAGAGGTAGCGGTCAGGAAAGAATTGATGTGGAAAATCCTGCTCCCGGCGTGCGCCCGGGACAGATTCACTATCAAGATGCCAACGGCACCAAGTACTATTATGATCCTAACTCGCAAGTGTTTTTCGATCAAAAAACTGGCGAACTGGCCCCGAAGAGTGTGCAAAATTTGATGAAGGATTCGTCCTTCTCGAAGGCAATTGATAAGGCGCTAACCGGTTATCTTGGAGCGAAGCGATGAATGCCATGAATGACAAGATGCACCTTCTCCTTCAACGGAAGTCGGCGGTTGAAGTCGGCGTGCCAGATGGGCTCAAAGAAATTCTAAATGCTGGATTCGTGCGAATTGGCGAGTGCATTTTATTTTCTTCTTTTTTTAAAGAAACGAGTCTGCCATCCGATCAATTCTTGATTCGGGCTTATGGCGATTTGACAGGGTATGAGTGCGCAGTCAACAAAATCCACGTTGAAGATTACTGCGAGGAAAATGTCCTCGGGAGTGCCATGGAGTTCGTTAGTTATTTCTCTGAGGTCTGGAGGGGGAAATTCGGGGACGAGGCAATCGTTATCCTGACCTATGAGGAGGATGATGATTTTGGTGAGGTATGCACGTTTCGATTTCATTTAAATCGCGTCGGGCAGAAATTTATCGATCCAGGCGAGATAAATAAATATCCAGAGGCCATATTGATGAGCAGCGTTTTGTGAAAATCAATGGCCGCATTGCTGAATGGTAAAAATTGAACTCTATACGCAGAATCTCTAGTTGATGCTCGGCGCGGTAGGCAATTTCAAGAGCGCCATGATTTCTTCGGTCTGAGGGTGAAATGACAAAATGGAAAGACCTTTTGGAATACACCGACACCGTGATTTCGCGAGGGGCACTCCTCAAGTTTCCGGCTGGTCAATCGTTTGAGGACGAGGTCGTCATGATGGTTTGTGAAGCGCCTGATAAGTCGGGGCGCTTTGGATTGATCGCCATCACGGGGTATAAGGCCGGCATCAACTGCTACGTTATATTTCCTGCGGAAGCCGCGCAAACGGAGCTGTCGGCGAGCTGGCTAATTGCAAACTGGACCATGTGGGTCTGGCCAGATGGGCATGTGCAAGATGTGAAAGTTCGTGCGCCCCTCGAAGCCCAGGAACTGTAGTTGCAATCGACAGAGGTAATTGACACCAAGTGCAACTTGATTACCATAAATAAGAAGAACTAGACCTCAACTATGAAAATAGTCAAACGGCTAGCGACTGTGCCGTTCGCCGCCTTGATGTCGGTCGCCGTGCAGGCTCAACAAGTTCCATCACCGGCCGAACAGGCCGCCGCCGCGCGCGCGAACGCGGAACAGGACCGCCAGGCGCAACAGCAACGCGAGGCGCAGCAGCGCGACGCTGCTGTGCGTGCGCCTTTGGTTCGTTCCGAGGTGCCGGGTGTCGAAGCATATCCTGCGATTCCGGCCGATACGCCCTGTTTTCGGATCGAACGATTTGCGCTGGACGTACCGGATACGTTGCCCAACGCAGTGAAGGCGCAAGGCGCTTCGGCATTGCCGCTCGATCGCTTCGCGTTCGCACGTGAATGGCTCGAACATTACTCGGGTGCGTGCGTCGGCAAGCAAGGTATCGATGTGCTGGTCAAGGGTCTGTCACAAGCGATCCTTGCGCGTGGGTATGTCACCACGCGCGTGCTCGTACCGGAGCAGGATCTGTCGAGCGGCACCCTTAAGCTTTCGCTGATTCCGGGCGTAATCCGCCACGTGCGCTTCGCCGAGGAAAAACTGCGTGGCACCTGGAAGACCGCCTTTCCGACCGGCGACGGCGAGCTGCTGAACCTGCGCGAGCTTGAACAGGGCCTCGAACAGATGAAGCGCGTATCGAGCCAGGACGTATCGATGCAGATCGTGCCGGCCGATGTGCCAGGCGAAAGCGACGTCGTGCTCGACGTGAAGCGCGGCAAACCGTGGACGGTTGTCGCCTCGATCGACAACTCGGGCACGCGGGCGACCGGTCGGCTGCAGGGCAACCTGTCGCTCGGCATCGACAATCCGCTCGGCCTGAACGACATTTTCAACGTCGGCGTGAGCCAGGATCTGGAATTTGGTGACAAGCGCCTCGGCTCGCACGGCTGGAACGGCTTTTATTCGATTCCGTGGGGCTACTGGACCGCGACGCTCTCCGCATACACGAGCACGTACTACCAGCAGATCGCCGGCGTGAACCAGACGTTCATTGCGAGTGGCAATTCGAAGACGGTCGATTTCAAGCTGAACCGCGTGCTGTCGCGCAGCCAGAACGACGTGTTCGGTGCGCAGTTCCGGCTGTCGCGCCGGTTCGGGCAAAGCTTCATCGAAGACACCGAGATCCCGCAGCAGCGCCGCAACAACACGTTCGTCGAGTTCGGCCTGACCGATCGTCACTACTTCGGCAACGCGCAGTTCGACGGCACGCTCGCGTACCGGCAGGGCATCGGCGCGTTCGGCGCGCAGGACGACATACTGGAGGCCGACGGCGGCCCGACTTACCGCTACAAGATGGCGGTGCTCGATGCGAACCTGTCGGTGCCGTTCGCGATCGCGCAGCAGCCGTTTCGCTTCGTCACGACATTCCACGGCCAGTACACGGGCAACACCCTCTACTACATCGACGACCTGACGATCGGAAGCCGTTACACGGTACGCGGCTTCGATGGAGAGACGATGCTGGCGGCTTCTCGTGGGTTCTACTGGCGCAACGAGCTCCAGGCGCCGATCGGACAGACGGGAACGGCAGTTTACGCGGGCCTCGACTATGGCCGCGTATGGGGCCCGCAGCCGGTCGCGCTGGTTGGCACGCAACTGGCAGGCGCGGTGATCGGCGTGAAGGGGAGCGTCGCGACGCGTTTCGGCGGGTACGGGTACGACCTGTTCGCCGGTACGCCGGTGTACAAGCCGTCCGGCTTTCCAACGAACCGGGTCACGCTCGGGTTCCAGCTGACGGCCCAGTTTTGATGAATATGCGATCGAGCTGCTCGGCACTTCATGGATTCAAAATGCCGACGAGGATCGGGGACCGTTTCTGACCGCGCAGATCGTAGCAGTCGTGTTCGCGAACAGTTGGCAGGCTATCGATATTCGAATGCCCGGCTTGCCAGTGCTGCTTCGGCAGGACAATCGGCACAGTGCTAGATCGGCGACAAGTATTGGCGTACGCCGGGCGGTGTAGCGCCGCCCGCGCCTCACACATACAGATAGCGCACCAAGTGAAAGAACACCGGTGCGGCGAAGCAGATCGAATCGACGCGATCGAGCATCCCGCCGTGGCCGGCGATCATCGAGCCCCAGTCCTTCGTGCCGAGCGAGCGCTTGACGGCCGACAGCACGAGCCCGCCGACGAAGCCGGCGATCACGATCGCGAGCGAAATCCCGAACGCCGCGCCGAAGCTGAACGGCGTCACACGATACAGCGACGCGCCGCACAGCGTGGCCAGCAGGCCGCCGCCGACGAAGCCCTCGATCGTCTTCGACGGCGACAGCTGCGGCGCGATCTTGCGGCGTCCGAACAGCTTGCCGACCACGTATTGCAGCACGTCGCTGATCTGCACGACGAACAGGAAGAAGAACAGCAGCAGTGCGTTCTGCCCGGCGTAGCGCGGAATGTCGAGGATCAGCACGGCCGGCGCGTGGCTCAGCCCGTACACGCACACCATCAGCGCCCAGTTGATCTTCGCGTTGCGACTCAGGAAGTCGCGCGTGTCCTGCGTGAGCGCCGACACGAGCGACATCGCGAAGAACAGGTGCACGGGCACGAAGATCGAATACATCCCGTACCAGTTGATGCCGAGCAGCAGGTACTGCACGGGGATCGCGATGAAGAACGCGATGAAGAGCGTCGTATGGTCGCTCGCGGTGGTCGGCGTAAGCGTGATGAATTCGCGCAACGTCAGGTACGACAGCAGCGCGAACACCAGGTACGTGACGTTGTTGCCGAGGCCGATCGCGACGGCCATGATCGCGATCATGGCCCACCACGCACGGATGCGCTGGTTCAGATTGACGATGGTCGCGCTGGTGCCGCCGCTGCGCGCGCCGAGGATCGCGCCGATCACGGTCGCGACGACGAGCACGCCCGTGACGCCCGCGACCAGTTCCCAGAAGAGGGTTCGCATGGTTGGTATCCGGAAAAGGGAGAAGGGGGCGCGCCGCGTTCAGCCGGCCGGCCGTTGCGGCGGCGCGAGCGCGATGACCGCGTCGCGCATGCGGGCGAGGAACGTCGGCTTGTCTTCCTGAGCGCCGAGTGCTTCGTTCGCGCCGAAATGCACCTTGCAGATCAGCGGCACGGGCCAGATCGCGCCCTTCGGCATGATGCGTTGCAGGTTCTCGAGGTAGACGGGCGCGAGCGCGACGTCCGGGAACTCGGTCGCGAGATGGAACAGCCCGCTCTTGAACGGCTGCGGCAACACGTCGGCGCCGCGCGTGCCTTCCGGGAAGATGATGATCGAGTGGCCCTGTCGCAGCGCGTCGCGCACCGGCTCCAGCGGGTCGCCGCCGTTTTCGCGATGACGGTCGATCAGCACGACGTTCAGCAGCTTCTGCGCGATGTGGCGCTTCAGGTCGCTGCTGTCCCAGTAGTCGCGCGCGGCGACCGGCCGCACGACCGCGCGCACGTCGCGCGGCAGTGCGGCGAGGATCGCGAGCGTGTCGATGTGGCTCGTGTGGTTCGAGAAATAGATCTTCTGCGTCGGGGACGGCGGCGCCTGATGCCAGACCGGATACGCGCCGGCGACGAGCCGCACGATGGACAGCAGGAAGTCGCGCTGCCAGACGTTGAGGATGTTCATCGGCGTGTGGCCTCCTGCGTGCATGCCCGGCCCGCTGCGCATGCGCGGCGGGCGGAACCCCGGAATGCCGGCGCGGCAGGATGCGCGCCGGACGGCTCTGGTTTAAATTTTTTCAAATTCGTGGCTGCCTGTCGCAGGTCCGCGATAATCGGACGATTCGCCGTCGCACGCTGTCGCGTCGCGGCGAATGCGCCGGTCGGCGGCGTGATAATCGGCTGTTGCACGAGTGCCCGCCTGCAGTTCGAATGGATCTCGCTGCGATCGGGCCAGCGGATTATCGCGAGTTTCGCCGAAAAACGCCAGATTGGCGCCGCGCGGGCGGACCGGCCCGCAGGCTTGACGCATCGAGGCCGCTCGGCGACGATGAGGGCCGTTCAATCCAGGTCGACGCAGGCCGTTTCGCCGCCCGGGGCATGGCGGCGGGAAACGTATCCGACCGTGCCGCACGAATAAAATGAATACGAAACGATGAGCCTCTACGCACTCAAACCCAAATTCCAGAATCGTCTGCGCCCATTCGCGGATTCGCTCGCCGAACGCGGCGTCACGGCCAACCAGGTCACGCTGTTCGCGGCAGGAGGCTCGATCGTCGTCGGCGCGCTCGCCGGGCTCGGCGTGTTCGCCCGCGCGCTGTTCCTGCTGATCCCGCTGTGGCTGTTCGCGCGGATGGCGCTCAACGCGATCGACGGGATGCTCGCGCGCGAGCACGGGCAGAAGAGCACGCTCGGCGCCTACCTGAACGAGCTGGGCGACATCGTGTCGGACGTCGCGCTCGTGCTGCCGTTCCTCGCCATTCCCGCGTTCGCTCCGGCGGACGTCTGGCTGTTCGCGCTGACGGCGGTGATCGTCGAATGCGCGGGGCTGATCGGCTCGCTCGTCGGCGCGACGCGCCGCTACGACGGCCCGTTCGGCAAGAGCGACCGGGCGCTGGCCCTCGGCGCGTTCGCACTGTGGATCGGCTTCGGTTTGCCGGTCGGCAGCGTCGCCGCCTGGCTGTGGCGGCTGCTGATCGTGCTGTCGATCGTGACGGTGGTGCGGCGCGTCCGGGCCGGGATCACCGAAGCGGGCGGCTGACGGGCCGGGCGCCGGAGGGCGGCGCCACACGATACGTATAACGAAACGAGAGAGATCGCATGAGCGCACGCACGGCCCGCGAGGCCGACTTCATCACGCACGACGGCGAAACGCTGTTCTATCGTCACTGGCCCGCGACGGGCGCACGCTGCCGCGGCGCCATCGTGCTGCTGCATCGCGGGCACGAACACTCGGCGCGCGTCGCGCACCTCGTCGACGAGCTCGACCTGCCGGATTTCGCGTTTTTCGCGTGGGACGCACGCGGCCACGGCCGCTCGCCGGGCGCGCGCGGCTACAGCCCGAGCGCGGCCGCATCGGTGCGCGACCTGCAGACCTTCGTCGAGCATATCCGCGACACGCACGGCATCGCGATCGAGGAGATGGCGGTAGTCGGCCAGAGCGTCGGCGCGGTGCTCGCGGCGACCTGGGTGCACGACTACGCGCCGCCGATCCGCGCGCTCGTGGTCGCGTCGCCGGCATTCCACATCAAGCTCTACGTGCCGTTCGCGCGGCCGGGGCTGCGGTTGATGCACAAGCTGCGCGGACTGTTCTATGTGAACAGCTACGTAAAGCCGAAATTCCTCACGCACGATCCCGAGCGGATCGCGAGCTACGCGTCCGATCCGCTGATCACGCGGCCGATCGCGGTCAACATGCTGCTCGACCTGCACGATACCGCGCAGCGCATCGTCGCCGACGCGGCCGCGATCACCGTGCCGACGCTGTTGCTGATCTCGGGCGCCGACTGGGTCGTGCATCGCGGCCCGCAGGACCGTTTCTTCGAGCGGCTCGGCGCGGCGCGCAAGGAGCGCATCGTGCTGCCGGGCTTCTATCACGACACGCTCGGCGAGCGCGACCGCGCGCAGGCGCTCGCGCCGCTGCGTGCATTCGTGCTGCGCGAGTTCGATGCGCCGAGCCCGCGCGTGTCGCTCGCCGATGCCGACCGGCTCGGCGCTTTCCATGACGAATACGCGGCGCTCTCCCGGCCGCCGGCGAACGTGTTCGCACGGGCGTACTGGGCGCTCACGCGCGCCGGCCTGAAAGCCGGCGGCGCGCTGTCGGACGGCATCGCGCTCGGGTTGCGGCTCGGCTTCGATTCGGGCTCGACGCTCGACTACGTGTACCGCAACCGCGCGCAGGGGCGGCTGGGCATCGGCGCGCTGATCGACCGCACGTATCTCGATTCGCCGGGCTGGGTCGGCATCCGCCAGCGCAAGGTGCATCTGCAGGAGCTGATCGGCGCGGCGATCGGCCGGCTGCGCGGGAACGGCACGCCGGTGCGGATCGTCGACATCGCCGCCGGCCACGGGCGCTACGTGCTCGATGCGATCGCGCTGGCCGCCGAGCGCGATGGCGCGGCGCCCGACGACATCACGCTGCGCGACTACAGCCCACCGAACGTCGAGGCCGGGCGCGTGCTGATCGCGCAGCGCGGCCTCGAGCCGATCGCGCGCTTCGAGCGCGGCGACGCGTTCGACGAGACGTCGCTCGCGACGCTCGAGCCGCGGCCGACGCTGGCGATCGTGTCGGGCCTGTACGAGCTGTTCGGCGAGAACGCGCTGATCGAGCGCTCGCTGCGCGGGCTCGCGCAGGCCGTGCCGCCGGGCGGCTATCTGGTCTATACGGGGCAGCCGTGGCATCCGCAGCTCGAATTCATCGCGCGTGCGCTGAACAATCATCGCGGCGAGTCGACCTGGGTGATGCGTCGCCGTTCGCAGGCCGAAATGGACGAGCTCGTCGCGCGGGCGGGGTTCCGCAAGCTCGACCAGCGGATCGACGAGATGGGCATCTTCACGGTGAGCCTCGCGCAGCGGGTCGACGCGTCATGAGCGTGCTGGGCGGCGGCGCGGGCGCGGAGGCGAGTGACGGGCTGGCCGAACCGGCGGCCGGCGCGCGCGACGCGTCGTTCGTGCTGCGCTTCGGCTGGCTCGCGGCGATGGGCGCCGTGTTCTTCTCGACGTACGGCTTCGCGAACTGGCTCGCCGCGCGCCGCGCCGCGGTGCCGACCTTCGCGTTCGGCTGGGAGCATGCGATCCCGTTCGTGCCGTGGACGATCGTGCCGTACTGGTCGATCGACCTGCTGTATGCGCTGTCGTTCTTCTTCTCGACACGCCGCGACGATCTGCTCGATCACGTGAAGCGGCTGCTGACCGTGCAGTTGGTGTCGGTTGCGTGCTTCATCGCGTGGCCGTTGCGCTTCGGCTTCGAGCGGCCCGACGCGGGCGGCATGGCCGGTGCGCTGTTCACGCTGCTGATGGGCTTCGACAAGCCGTTCAACCAGGCGCCGTCGCTGCATATCGGGTTGCTCGTCGTGCTGTGGGCCGTCTATGCAAGGCATCTGCGCGGCACGTTCGTGCGCGTCGTGCTGCATCTGTGGTTCGCGGCGATCGGCGTGTCGGTGCTGACGACTTACCAGCATCACGCGATCGACGTGCCGACCGGGGCGGCCGTCGGCTGTCTCGCGCTATTCCTGTTTCCGCTGCGCGATGCCGCGGGCCGGCTGCCGGGCGCCGATGCGTCGCCGTCCGCGGCCGCTCGCGCGCTCGCGCGCCGCTATGCGTTCGGCGCCGCGCTGGTCGCACTCGTGGCGCTGGCGTGCGTGCCGCGCGCGCCGGGCTGGGCGCTGGCGGCTGGGTGGGTCGCACTGGCGCTCGCCTGCGTTGCGTGGGCCTATCGGCGCGGCGCGCCCGGCGCGTTCCAGAAGGATGCGCACGGGCGGTTTCCGGTCTTCGTCGGCTGGCTGCTCGCGCCGACGATCGCCGGCGCATTCGTCAATTCGCGGCTGTGGACGCGCCGGCAGCCCGCGCCGGTGCGGATCGACGAGCGCGTGTCGATCGGCCGGACGCCGACGACGCGCGACATCCGGCGCCACGGCTTCACCGCGCTGGTCGACCTGACCGCCGAGATGCCGCGTTGGGCGGCGGCCGGCGCATCGCTCGCGTATGCGTCGGTGCCTCAGCTCGATCTCGTCGCACCGACGGCGGTGCAGCTCGCGCAGGCCGTCGCGGCGCTCGAACGCCTGCACGGCGAAGGGCGCGACGTGCTGGTCTGCTGTGCGCTCGGCTACGGGCGCAGCGTGCTGTGCGCGGCCGCGTGGGTCGCCGCGCGGCGCGGGTTGACCGATGCGCGCGACGCGCTGGCCGCGGTGCGCGCGGTCCGGCCACGCGCGGTATGGTCGGATGAAAGCGTGGCCGTGCTGCAGCAGTGGATCGATCGCCGGCGCGACGCGGGGCAGCGGTGATGCGCGATCCGTCCGCTCCGTTCAGGATTGCCGCCGCACGCGGCGCGCTCGATGCGGGCGCATGGGCGCTCGCGGCAGCGCTGGTCGCGGCTGGCGCAGGCGGGTGGCTCGCGGCGGGCGGGGCGGCGCCGACGCTTGCCCGCGCGCTGCTGGCCGTCGTCAGCACGGGGTCGGGGATCGCGGCGCTGTGGTACGCGGTGCGCATCGCGATCGATCGGCGGCTGTTTGCCACGCTCGCGCGGGCGGTGGACGGCGACGGGGCGGTCGACGGTCCGCTCGCGGCGCTCGACCGCGCGCTCGCCGACCTGGGCTGGATCGATGCGGCGAAGGTCGGGCGCACGCTCGACGCGCGCGTGCGCGGCGCGGTCGGGCTGTGCCGGGCCGCCGTGCTCGTGGCGATCGTGCAGTGGCTCGTCGTCGGGATCGCGGTCGCGGTGTCGCACATCGGGTAGCGCCGGCGCAAGCCGGCTATCGGCGGGAACAGCCCGGCCGGCGCGCGTCAGCCGTCATGCGTGCGCGGTGCGCCGCGATCGCTTGGCTTCGTACATCGCCTGGTCCGCATGCTCGATCAGCGCGTTCATGTCGGTGCCGTCGTCCGGCAGCATCGCGATGCCGACGCTGACGCCGAGCCGCAGCGCATGCCCGTCGAATTCGAACGGCTCGCCGACCTGCCGCGCGAGCCGCATGCTTTGCACCCGGGCATCGTCGCGGGTGCCGAGGTTCGGCAGGATCACCGCGAATTCGTCGCCGCCGATGCGCGCGACCGTGTCCGAACGCCGCACCGCGGCCTGCATCCGCGTGGCGACCTCGCGCAGCGCGGCGTCGCCCGCGCGGTGGCCGAACCCGTCGTTGATCGGCTTCAGGCCGTCCATGTCGATGTTGAGAATGCCGAGCCGGCCGCTCGCGCGCAGCGCCGTGTGCATCGACTGGCGCAGGCGGTCGTAGAACAGCGCGCGGTTCGGCAGGCCCGTGAGCGCGTCGTGCGTCGCGCGCAGGTACAGCTCGTTCGCTTCGTTGCGCGCCGCGTGGAACATCGCGGCGGCGATCAGGTCCGCCATCAGCCGCAGCGTGCCGGCGTCGGCCGGTGAGAAACCGTCGACGTTCGGCGACATCACCTTCAGCACGCCGACCGTCGTGTCGGCGTGCGTGAGCGGCATCACGAGCATCGAGCGCAGGCCGACCCGGCGGCATGCATCGCGATCGACGCGCGGGTCGGTTTCCGAATCGATACAGTGCAGCAACTCGCCCTGCTGCACGCACAGGCCCGACAGGCTGCCCGAGCGCCGCAACCGCAGGCCGAGCATCCCGGCGGCCGTGCCCGACGCGGCGCGGTACACCATGTCGTCGCCTTCGGCGAATTCGACCGCGGCGGCGCTCGCGCCGGTGAGCTGCGGCATCTGTTCGGTCACGTAGGCCATCACGCTGCCGAGATCGAGGCCGAGTTTCGCGATTTCGGCTTGCGCGGCGATGATGCGCAACAACGTGTCGGGGGATGGCGTGGCGGCGTCGGCGATTTGATTCAAGTCAGTTTTCCGTGAAAAAGTGCATCGCTCGGCGCGCGCTTGCGGTAGCATACGCGCCGCTCGCGGCAGCGCGTGCCGGGTGGTTCGCAACGCAACGGTGCCGGTGCCCGGCCAGCCGTACCGCGCCGGCAGTATGCCGTTCCAGCCATCCGGCGGCAACGGCGCAATTCTTGCCATTCACTCTTCCTGCGCGGCATTTCCGACCGAATTGAGATTTTTTCGCTTCTCAGTCGCGAATCACGGTGAGTTTTGTTCTATTTTTGAGATAGTGTGACAAATGGGCGGCCGCCGGTGCCAGGCGTCCTCCAGCGCGACGAACTGATCATTGAATGGTCCGCCGCGTCGTTCCGATAAATGCAATCAGGCCATAAATGAGGGGAAGCAGAGGGGATGTGCACTCACGGGCATAGCTGCTTTGCGCGCGTCGGTTTCGACGCGCAGGATGACCGGACGATCGTGACGAAGCGGAGCGGCGCATGAAGCCGGCCGTGTCGCTGTTCGTCCTGGCTGCCGCGATGACCGGCGCTTTCCACACGGCCGCGCTGTCGGCCGCGCCGCTGCCGGCGGTGCCGGCCGCCGCTTCGACGGCCGCTGCCGATCACGCAGCGGTGCCGGATGCCGCGCCAGCGGCGGTGCTCGCGACCGCTCCGGCCACGCCGGCGGCGGCCAGCGCGCCGGCCGCCGGTCTGCCGGCGACGACCGTGCGCATGCCGTTCGCGTCGCTCGGCGCGTTCGATCCGCTGCGCCTGCGCGGCGCCGACGACGCACGCACGATCAACGCCGGCGTGCGGCTCGACCGCGTGATCACGGGCGCGCGCTTGCGCCTGACCTACGCGTATTCGCCGTCGCTGGTCTTTCCGCTGTCGCACCTGAAGGTGTCGGTGAACGGCGAGGTGATCGCGACCGTCCCGTTCGATGCCGCGCGTGCGGGCCGCACGGTGACGCAAGAGATTCCGATCGATCCGCGCTACTTTTCGGATTTCAACCAGATCGGCCTGCGCCTGATCGCGCACTACACGCTCGACCATTGCGAGGACCCGACGAATTCGGCGTTGTGGGCCGACGTGAGCCCGACGAGCGAACTGATCCTCGACGAATCGCCGGTGCGCCTGCCGAACGATCTCGCGCTGCTGCCCGCGCCGTTCTTCGACCGGCGCGACAACGGCCGCCTGCGGCTGCCGTTCGTGCTGCCCGCGACGCCCGATTCGGCCACCCTGCGCAGCGCGGGCGTGCTCGCGTCGTGGTTCGGCGCGCTGGCCGACTACCGGCATGCGCGCTTCCCGGTATCAACCGCGCTGCCGGCCGACGACCAGGCCGTCGTGGTCGGCACGGCCGCGACGCTGCCGGCCGGTCTCGCGCTGCCGCCAATCAACGGCCCGCTGCTCGCGGTCGCGGACAACCCGTCCGCCCCGGGCCGCAAGCTGCTGGTCGTCACGGGCCGCACGGCGGCCGAGGTCGACGACGCGGTCGCGACGCTCGTGCTCGGCCGCGCGGCGCTGTCAGGGCAGGCGGCGACGGTCGCGCACGTCGATCTGGGCGCGCCGCGCAAGCCGTACGACGCGCCGCGCTGGCTGCCGGTGAACCGGCCGATCGCGTTCCGCGAACTCGTGAACGATCCGCGTCAGCTGGAGGTGCGCGGCACGACGCCCGACGCGATCCGGCTGAACCTGCGCGTGCCGGCCGATCTGCATTCATGGAACGGCGCGGGCGTGCCGATCACGCTGCGCTACCGCTACACGGCGCCGACCGTGCAGGACAATTCGACGCTCGCGGTCGAGATCAACGATCAGCTCGTGAAGTCGTACCGGCTCGGGCCGGCCCATGCCGAAGATGCGCACGGCCGCATGCAGCTGCCGCTGCTGGCGGTGCCGGAAGGGCGCGTGACGAGCGACGTCGACATTCCCGCGTTCCGCGTCGGCAGCGGCAACCAGCTGCAGTTCCGCTTCACGCTCGATTCGCAGAAGACGGGCCTGTGTTCGAGCACGGCCACCGAGCCGCAACGGGCGGCGATCGATCCCGATTCGACGATCGACTTCTCGCACTTCGTCCATTACGCGCAATTGCCGAACCTCGCGTTCTTCGCGAACAGCGGCTTCCCGTTCACGCGCTTCGCCGACCTGTCGCAGACGGCCGTCGTGCTGCCCGACCGGCCGTCGCCGCAGGAACTCGAGGCCTACCTGACGATGCTCGGCCACATGGGCGAATGGACCGGTTTCCCGGCGCTGCGCGTGCAGGTGGCGCGACCCGGCGACGTCGCCGCGCTGTCGGGGCACAAGGATCTGCTCGTGATCGACGGCTCGCCGGCGTCGCCGCTGCTCGCGCAATGGCGCGCGGCGCTGCCGCTCGCGATCGGCGAGCAGGGCGGCGCGGGCGCCGGTGGCGCGACGCGCGTCGCATTCACGGTGAAGGAGCGCTGGCGCAACGGCGTGGGCCTCGCCGACGGCGGCGCGCATATCGAACAGACGGGCCCGCTCGCGGCGCTCGCCGGGTTCGAGCTGCCCGGTAGCCGCGGCCGCAGCGTCGTCGCGCTGACGGCGACCGACCAGCCGCGCCTCGGCGATCTACTCGACGTGTTCGAGAGCGGCGGGCTCGTGTCGCAGTTGCAGGGCGACCTCGCGCTGGTCCGGCCGGGGCAGGTCGACAGCCTGCGGGTCGGCGAGCCTTACGTGGTCGGCTTCGTGCCGTGGTATGCGCGCGTGTGGACGGAGGCGGCGCGGCATCCGGTGCTGCTCGGCGCGGTCGGCGTCGTCGCAGGGCTGCTGCTCGCGCTCGGCGTGTTCAGCGTGCTGCAGCGAATCGCCGCGCGTCGCCGGGGGATGTAACGGATGGCGCGGGCAATGACGAAGCGACGGGCAACGCAGCCGGCGCGACGTGTTGGCGCGACGCTCGCGCTGGCGGTCGCGGTGACGTGCGCGGCGGCCGGCATGGCCACGCGCACGCACGCGGCGGCGGCCGGTGCAGCCGATGCGGCGAGCACGGGATGCAGCGCGGCGTGGCCGCGCTGGGACGCGTTCAAGCGTGATTTCATCTCGGCCGACGGCCGCGTGATCGACGTCGGCTCGGCCGATTCGCGCACGGTATCGGAGGGGCAGGCGTATGGACTTTTCTTCGCGCTGGTCGCGAACGACCGGCGCATGTTCGACACGATCCTCGCATGGACCGAGAACAACCTCGCGCAGGGCGACCTGAGCGCGCACCTGCCGGCGTGGCTGTGGGGCCGCGCGCCCGACGGCGCGTGGCGCGTGCTCGACGCGAACCCGGCGTCGGACGCCGACCTGTGGATCGCGTATGCGCTCGTCGAGGCCGGGCGGCTGTGGCACGAGCGCAGCTATACGGCGCGCGGCGCGCTGCTCGCGAAGCGCGTGCTCGACGCCGAGACGGCGACCGTGCCGGGCCTCGGCCTCACGCTGCTGCCGGGCCCCACCGGGTTCAAGCTGGCCAACGGCCAATGGCGCGTGAATCCGAGCTATTCGCCGCCGCAGGTGATTCGCGCGCTCGGCGCACGACTGCCCGACGACCGTCGCTGGGCCGCGCTGGCGTCCAGCACCGCTCGCGTGCTGCTCGACACCGCGCCGAAGGGCTTTTCGCCCGACTGGGCGCTGTATCGCGCGGGCAACGGTTTCGGGCCCGATCCGCAGACCCATGCGGAAAGCGCGTACAACGCGATCCGCGTGTATCTGTGGGCCGGCATGCTCGACCACGCCGATCCGCTCGCCGCGCCGCTGCTCGCGAAGTTCGCGCCGTTCGCCGACCATGTCGCCGCGCACGGTGCGCCGCCGGAGAAGGTCGATACGACGACGGGCGTCGCGGGGCCGAACGACGGCAACGGCGGCTTCTCCGCGGCCGCCGTGCCGTTTCTCGACGCGCGTGGCCAGCACGCGCTCGCGGATGCCCAGGCGGCCCGCGTCGATACGCTCGCGCGCCAGTCGGCGCCCGGCTATTACACGAGCGTGCTGACGCTGTTCGGCCTCGGCTGGCGCGACGGCCGCTACCGGTTCGGGGCGGACGGCACGCTCGACACCCGCTGGGGAGGCCGTTCGTGCGCCGCCCGCTGAAGTGTGCCGCGCCGCACGTCGCGGGATTCGCGTGGCTCGCGTCGTCGGTGTGCGCGGCGGCGCCGGGCGCGGCCTCCGGCGCGGCGATCGCGAACCCGGCGAACCCGGCGACTTCGGCTGCCGCCGATGCGCGGCGCGAGCTCGACACCGCGCGGATGTGGGGCATCAAGCATCGCGACGACCTCGCGCGCGATGCGCTGCGCAAGGGCTTGCTGATCGCGCCGGGCGATCCCGAGCTGCTGTCCGAACAGGTGCGTGTGCTGCTGCGGCTCGGCGACGCGAAAGGCGCGCAGGCGTCGCTGGCGCGGCTGCAGGCGCAGTCGCCGAATGCCGCCGTCACGCAACGGGTGGCCGACGAATACCGCGTCGCGACGAGCGGGCGCGGCGAGATGGCGCAGATCCGGCTGCTCGCGCGCAGCGGACGCGCCGACGAGGCGGCCCGACGGATCGTCGCGCTGTTTCCGAACGGCGCGCCGTCGGGCGCGCTCGGCGCCGAGTACTACCAGATCGTGTCGAATGCGCCGGGCGGGCGCCAGCCGGCGATCGCCGCGCTGCGCCGCGCGGTTGCCGCCGATCCGCGGGACACGAGCGCGTCGATGGCGCTCGCGCGGCTGTTGAACCAGCGCGACGACACGCGCGCGGAAGCGAACCGGATCGCATGGTCGCTCGCGAAGCGCGCCGACGCGGACCATACGGAAGCGATGGCGCTGTGGCGGCGCGTGCTGCAGTCGGCCGGCAGCGATCCCGCGTATCTCGATGCGCTGCACGCGTATCTCGCGCTCGCGCCGGACGACACCGAATTCCGCGATCGCGCCGCCGGCCTCGACCAGCAGCGCGACGCGCAACGCCGGCTCGAACGCGACCCCGACTACATCGCGCAGCAGCGCGGGTTGCAGGCGCTGGCGCGCGGCGACCTGGCCGCCGCCGATCCGCTGCTCGCGCGCGCCGCGCGGGCGCGCCCGGACGACGCCGATGCGCTGGGCGGGCTCGGCCTGCTGCGTCTGCGCGAAGGGCGGCACGACGAAGCGCGCGCGCTGTTCACGCGGGCCGCGGCGCGTGCGACCGACCAGCGCGGCAAATGGCAAGGCCTCGCGCGTACCGCGCAGTTCTGGGGGCTGCTCGCCCAAGGCCGCGAAGCGGCCAGTGCGGGCCGCCCGCGCGATGCGGAGCGCGCCGCGCGTGCGGCGCTCGCGATGCAGCCGGACAACCCGGACGCGAAGCTGCAGCTCGCCGATGCGCTGCTCGCGCAGCGCGACTGGGCACAGGCGGAGCCGTTGCTGCGCGGCTTGCTGGCCGCGCGTTCGCCGAGCCTGTCGGCCGTGCGCGACACGGCCACGCTGTATGAAAACACCGGCCGCGCGGACCGGATCGGGCCGCTGCTCGATGCGCTGCAAGGGCGCGTGACGGGCGCCGACGATCGCCGCACGCTCGACGGCCTGCGTGGCGACGTGCTCGCGAACGAGGCGCGCGCGCTGGCCGACAAGGGCGCGCGCGGGCCGGCCGCGCAACGCTACGAGGCGGCCGTGCGCGCGGCGCCCGATGCGCCGTGGACGCGTTTCGCGCTTGCACGCCTGTATCGCGACATGGGGTTGCCGCAGCTCGGCCGCACGGTGATGGACGACGGGCTGGCGCTGAGCGATACGCCCGAGATGCGTTACGCGAACGCGCTGTACCGCAACTCGCTCGACGATGTCGCGGGCGCTCAAGCCGCGCTGGCACCGGTCGACGACGCGCACCGTTCGGACGGGATGCGCGCGCTGGCGCGCAAGCTCGATGCGGAAAGCGCGCTGGCCGACGCGCGCGGCGCACATGCCCGCGGCGACCGCGCGGCCTTCGCCGCCACGCTCGCGCACGCGCAGGCGAGCGCGCCGGACGATCCCGACATGCTCGCCGCGATCGGCGCGCAGTGGATCGACGCGGGCGAACCGGAGCGCGGCCTCGCACCGCTGCGCGACTGGATCGCCGCGCATCCGCGCGAAGCCGACGCGGACGTGCGGCTGCGCTACGGCGACCTGCTCGGCCGCGCGGGGCGCGACGATGCGCTCGCTGCGTGGCTCGACACGCTGCGCCGCGACCCGGCGCTGACGCCCGCGCAGACGGCGCGACTGGAGGATCAGTCGCTGCGGCTCGTGCTGCGGCAGACCGACGACGCGATCGCGCGACAGGACTATGCGCAGGCGCGCACGCTGCTCGACCGCGCGAGCCCGGCCGGCCGCGCGGACAAGCGTTATGCGCTCGAACTCGCCGATCTCGAACGCGCGCAGGGCCATTACGATGCAGCACGCGATGCGCTCGCACCGGTCGTCGCGCGCACGCCGGACGACGCCGATACGCAGCTCGCGCTGGCCCGGATCGACGAGGACAGCGGCAACCGTGCCGCCGCGCGCGAGCGCGTGCAGGCCGTGCTGGCGCGCACACCGGACGACGACGTCGACACGCAACTGTCGGCCGTGCGTCGGCTGAACGCGCTGCGCCGGCCGGACGAAGCCGCGCAGGTGACCGAGCGGCTGCAGGCCGCGTATCCGGCCCGCGCCGACGTGACGGTCGCGGCCGGGCGCGTGGCCGAGGCGCAGGGCCGCTATGACGACGCGGCGTCGCTGTACCGGTTGTCGCAGTCGCAGGAACGCGCGACGGGCGTGAGCCCGGGCCGCGACGGGCTGACGCCCGCGCAGGCCGCGTTCGCGGATCTGCAGCAGCGGCGCAATCCCGAGATCGAGACCGGCTGGATACCCGCGTACAAGTCGGGCGACGAAGGCATCTCGTCGTATCGCGCGCAGCAGGTGCCGATCTACCTGCAGATGCCGATCCGCTACGACGGGCACGTGTTCGCGCAGGTCGACACCGTGCATCTCGATCCGGGCACGCTCGATACGAGCGTGCCGGACGCGTATTCGCTCAAGACGTTCGGCACGTACGCGGGGCTCAGGGCGTCGAACGGGCTGCCGCCGCCGTTCCAGCAGAATCCGCAGGCGGCCGCGCTGATCGCGAATCCGCCGGGCTCGCTGCACCAGTCGACGACGGGCGTCGCGCTCGGCGCCGGCTATCTGTCCGATACATGGCGCTTCGATCTCGGCACGTCGCCGCTCGGCTTCCCGGTGCATTACCTGGTGGGCGGCGTGCGCTACCGCTTCGACGCGGGCCCCGCGAGCTTCTCCGTGAATGCGTCGCGGCGGCCGGAAACGAGCAGCGTGCTGTCGTACGCGGGGATGCGCGACCCGTGGACGGGCGCGGTGTGGGGCGGCGTGCGCCGCGACGGCGTGAATCTGCGCGCGTCGGTCGACGTCGGCCGCACGAACCTGTTCGCGGAGCTCGGCGCGGGCGTGCTGTCGGGCCGTAACGTCGAACGCAACGCGGAAGTCACGCTGCGCACCGGCTTCACGGTGCCCGTGTACGAACGCGCAACGATGAAGGTCAGCACGGGGCTGGTCGGCAATGCGTGGCACTACGCGCAGAACCTGCGCTACTACACGTACGGGCAGGGCGGTTACTACAGCCCGCAGCGCTATCTGTCGCTCGGCGTGCCGATCGAATGGGCGGGGCGGCACGATGCGCTGTCGTGGGACCTGACCGTCACGGGCGGGATCTCGAACAGCTACGAGAAGGATTCGCTGTATTACCCGACGCTTTCCGGCCAGCGCGCCGAACAGGTGGCAGCCGGCTTCGTGTACGCGGGCAGCTCGACGCGCGGCGTGTCGTTCTCGTACGGCGTGAACGGCATCGCGGAATATCGTGTGAACCCGCACCTGAGCGTCGGCGCGCAATTGCACATCGACCGGTCGCACGACTATGCGCCGAGCTCGGCGCTCGTGTACCTGCGTTATGCGTTCGACGCGCGCGCGTCGCGCAGCTGGCTCGTCACGCCGACACCCGTGCGGCTTTATTCGGATTACTAGGGGAACGCCGTGACTACGGAATTCGATGCCACCCGCTCCGCGCCCGGCGCCATTGGCCTGGCCGATCGCCTGCGCGCGCTGCTGCGCATGGGGCCGGCGGGCGGCCGTGCCGGCGCATCGAGCCGGCTCGCGATCGACGGCCTGCCCGATGCCTGGACGCAACTGGAAGCTGGCGGCCTTTACGCGATCTACGCGGCCGGCGGTACGCCGGCCTGCGATGCGCTCGTCTGGGAAAGCGCGCGGCAGGCGCGCACGCGCGACGTCACGATCGTGCTGGCGCGCGATCCGGCGCGCGTCGCCGCGCAGATGGCATCGCTCGGCTTCGCGGGCGGCGCGCAGCCGGCCGGCTGGCCGCGCAACCTGAACGTGCTGGCGATGCCGGCAGCGGTCGAGCCGTTTGACGACGGTGCCGACGCCGGCGCAGCCGGCAATGCACCGCGCCGCGCGGCGCCGGGCCCGTTCGCGCGGCTGACCGGCGGCCTGCGCGCGATGAAGCGCTATGGATTTCACGCGCGTTCGCTGTATTTCGTCGAAGGCGCCCAGCGCTGGTTCAGCTGGGACGATCCGGCCGCGCTCGCGGACGAAGCGCACGCGCTGGCCGACTGGTGCCGCACGCGCCGGATCGCGCTCGTGCTGCTGCTCGACCCTGAGGCGACCCGCGCGGGCGGCGACGCGCGCGCCGACGATGCGCCGCTCGTGCGCGATGCCGATCGCACGCCGCGCAGCGGCTTCCACGGAATCTGTTCGGGCGTCGCGCAGTTGCAGCGCACGCATGGCGAACTGCTGTGGGTGATCGATTTCTGGCGCGCGGGCGAGACGCTCGCGGCCGGCGAGGTGCGGCCGCTGCGCTTCGCACCGGGCGGCCGGCTGTCGGCGAGCGTCGATGGCGGCGCGACCGAGCCGGCACGGCGGATGAAGCTCGCGAGCGACGAGGATCGCGTGGTGGTCAGCCGCGCGGTGCTCGACGGCGCGAGCCGCGTGCCGGACGGCTGGGAGATCGTCGACGACAACGCGGCCGTCGTCGCCGCGTGCGCGAGCGCGCAGGCCGCGACCGCGGTGCTCGTGTTCCGCTCGCACGCGCAGCTCGAAGCGCTGTGCGCGGACGTGCACGCGCTGCGCCGGCAGTGCGGCGGCGCGCTGAAGATCGCGGTCGTCGAGCGTGGCGAGGTGCTGCGCCAGCAGTTCGAGATGCTGGTGCTGAGCGTCGGCGCGAACCGGGTCGTCGCGCGCGACCTGCCCGTCTCGCGGATGCAGGCCGCCGTGCACGCGTTGCACGGCCAGCTCTACGCGCGGCCCGTCGCGGCCGACTACCGCGCGGCGCTCGCGGCCGCGCTCGGCGATTCGGTGCTCGGTTATCTGCCGGTCGGCGCGTTCTGCCAGCGGATTCGCGCGGTGCTCGATCGCGGCGCGGTGCTCGCGCTGCCGCACACGCTCGCGAAGCTCACGCTGTTGCCGGGCGTATCGCACGTCGACGCGCTGCGGCACTGCCGGCCGCGCCGCGCGGGCGACGTCGTGACGGCCGATGCCGGGCACCTGTTCGTATTCCTGTTCGCCTGCGAGCCGGTCGACGCCGAGGACGCGCTCGCGCGGATCTTCGAGGTGCCGGTCGATACGCTGTCCGACCGCGTCGTGTGTCTCGGGCAGGGCAGCATCGACACCGAGCTCGGCGCGCTGAAGGCCGAGAACCGCCGCGCGCCGATCGCCGACTACAGCGACCTGTTCGCGGCGACGCGGCCGGCGGGCGCCGCACGCGCAGCCGCCGCGCCCGTCGAACCCGGCGCGGCATTGCCCGATGCGGGCGAGGTGAGCGACGCGATCGACGCGATCGATACCGTCGTCGCGCTCGACGCGATCGGCGTGCCGCAGGCGTCCGTGCCCATCGCCGTCGACGCGTCGTCGCCGGACCCCGTCATTTCCGCCGCGCGGGCGCGCGGCGCCGTCCGCAGCGCGATGCCGTTGCGCAAGCAGGAGGACGCATGATCGCGGAACTCGTCATCGGCTTCGTCGTCGGTATCGTGATTGCGGTACCGGTGTGGATCGTCGCGCAGCACCTCGGCATCGGCCGCGGCTTCCATGCGCCGCGCGGCATCGACCGGCGCGACGCGGTACCGTGCGAGCTCGTGCCGGTCGCGTTGCGCGGCCGTCTGCTGCCGGGCGTCGGCGGCGCCGAAGCCGCCGAAGCCGGCACTCGCAACAGCAAGGCGGCACGATGAAGACGATCGCCCTCACGTCGACGACGGGCGGCGCGGGCCGCACGACGCTCGCCGCCGCGCTCGCGGTGCTGCTCGCGCGTCGCGGCCGGCCGGTCGTGGCCGTCGAATTCGATGCCCAGAACCTGATGGGCGCGACGCTCGGCCTCGATACGCTGGCCGAGCACGGTCTGGCGCACAGCTTGCTGGGCGGCCCCGAACCGTGGCACGCGCATACGTGGCGCAACGCCGACGGCGTGCTGTTCGTGCCGTACGGGCAAGTCGATGCGGCCGGCGCCGCCGCGTGCGATGCGCGGCTCGTGGCCGATCCGGCCTGGCTGTCGCGGGCGCTCGACGAAATCGCGTTGCCGGCCGACGGCGTCGTGCTGGTCGACACCGCGCGCTATCCGTCGCCGCAGGCCGAACAGGCGATCCGGTGCGCTGACCTGACGCTCGTCGTCGTGCCGCCGGAGCCGGTCGCGTGCGCGACCACGGCCGCGCGGCTCGGCGCGCTGCGGGCCGGCGGCGGCGAACTGCAGATCGTCGTGAACCGGCTGAATCCGGCGCGTGACATGCAGCGCGACGCGCTGGCGATGCTGCGCGCGGTCGCGGGGCCGGCGTCGATGCTCGAACAGCGCATCCACGTCGACGCGGCCGTGCCCGAAGCGCTCGCACGCGGCAGCTGGATCTTCGACGACGCGCCGTATTCGCAGGCGTCGCACGACCTGAACGGCGTCGCGAACTGGGTCGACACGTGGCTGACGGCGGCCGTTGCCGGCCGCGCCGGAGCCATGCGATGAACGCCGCGCTCGGGGCGCGACTGCGTGCGTTCGGCCGTCGCGCGGCCGACTGGTGCGCGCGCGGCATCGGGCTGCCGGCGCAACGCACGCGGGTGGACTGGCTCGTGCGGCTGTTCTTCCACGCACCGCCGCCCGGCCGGCCCGATCACGTGCGCCTTTGGGTGCGCGTCGCGTTCCTGCGGCTCGCGCACGACTGGGGCGTGCTGCAGCCGCTCAGCGTGCGCGAATGGCTGTGGCGCGCGATCGTGCGCGCGCCGCGCGCGGCCGACGGCCGGCCCGCGCGCGATCCGCTCGCGTGGTTCGATACGTTCGTGGTGCCCGTCTACGTGGCCGGGCGCGCGGTCGGCCGGCGCATCAACGCGATGCTCGAGCGTTTGCCGTGGGTGCGCTGGGGCAGCTGGCTCGATGCGCGCGCGAACGGCGTCGGCCGGCGCCGCTGGCTCACGCCGCTGCTGCTCGTGGCCGGCGCGATGCTGTGGGCCGCGGCCGGGATGTCGCCGCTGATGCCCGGCGCGCAGTTCGCGTTCTTCGCGATGGTCGCGGTGCTCGCGCTCGCGCTGCGCCGCCTGCCGGGCCATCTGCCGACCCTCGCGCTCGCGTCGCTCGCGCTGCTCGCGACGGTGCGTTACGTGTGGTGGCGCACGACCCAGACGCTCGACTTCCGCAGCCCGGTCGAAGCCGTCGCCGGCTACCTGCTGTACGGCGCCGAAGCCTATACGTGGATGATCCTGCTGCTCGGCTTCGTGCAGACCGCGTGGCCGCTCGACCGGCCGATCGTGCCGCTGCCCGACGATCCGGACACCTGGCCGACCGTCGACGTCTATATCCCGACCTACAACGAGCCGCTGTCGGTCGTGAAGCCGACCGTGTTCGCCGCCCAGAGCATCGACTGGCCGAGCGCGAAGCTGCGCGTGTACCTGCTCGACGACGGCCGCCGCCCCGAGTTCGCGGCATTCGCGGCCGAGGCCGGCATCGACTACCTGACGCGCGACGACAACCGCCACGCGAAGGCCGGCAACATCAACCGCGCGCTGCCGAAGACGCACGGCGAGTACATCGCGATCTTCGACTGCGATCACGTGCCGACGCGCTCGTTCCTGCAGACGACGATGGGCGTGTTCCTGCGCGACCCGAAGTGCGCGCTGGTGCAGACGCCGCACCATTTCTTCTCGCCCGATCCGTTCGAGCGCAACCTCGGCACATTCCGGGAGATCCCGAACGAGGGCAACCTGTTCTACGGCCTCGTGCAGTCGGGCAACGACCTGTGGAACGCGACGTTCTTCTGCGGCTCGTGCGCGGTGCTCAAGCGCAGTGCGCTGGAGGAGGTCGGCGGCGTCGCGGTCGAGACCGTGACCGAGGACGCGCACACGGCGCTCAAGCTGCATCGGCGCGGCTATACGTCGGCGTACCTGCCGACCGTGCAGGCGGCCGGCCTCGCGACCGAAAGCCTCGCGGGCCACGTGAAGCAGCGCACGCGCTGGGCGCGCGGGATGGCGCAGATCTTCCGCATCGACAACCCGTTCCTCGGGCGCGGGCTCGGCTTCATCCAGCGGATCTGCTACGGCAACGCGATGCTGCATTTCTTCTACGGGATTCCGCGGCTGATCTTCCTGACGATTCCGCTCGCGTACCTGTTCTTCCACCTGTACTTCATCAACGCGTCGTCGCTCGCGCTCGCGAGCTACGTGATCCCGTATCTGGTGCTCGCGAACGTCGCGAACTCGCGGATGCAGGGGCGCTACCGGCATTCGTTCTGGGCCGAGGTCTACGAATCGGTGCTCGCGTGGTACATCGCGCTGCCGACCACCGTCGCGTTCTTCAGCCCGAAGCACGGCAAGTTCAACGTGACCGACAAGGGCGGCAAGATCGACGAAGGCTACGTCGACTGGTCGACGTCGAAGCCGTATCTGGTGCTGTTCGCGCTGAACGTGCTCGCGATCGTCGCCGGCCTGTGGCGGCTCGTGGCCGACCAGGGCGACGAGGCGTCGACCATCCTGATCACGCTCGGCTGGACCGTGTACAACCTCGCGATGCTCGGCGCGGCGCTGGCGGTCGCGCGCGAGACGAAGCAGGTGCGCGTCACGCACCGGATCGCGATGCGCGTGCCGGCGATGCTGCTGCTCGCCGACGGCTCGACCGCCGCATGCTTCACGAGCGACTATTCGACGGGCGGCCTCGGGCTTGAGGCGGTGCCGGGGCTGCCGCTCGCCGCCGGCGACACGTTGACGGTGTGCGTGACGCGCGGCGACCGGGCGTTCCCGTTCCCGGTGCGCGTGACGCGGGTGACGCCGACTCATGTCGGCGTCAGCTTCGAGGAACTGACGCTCGAACAGGAACGTCAGCTCGTGCAATGCACGTTCGGCCGCGCGGATGCGTGGCTCGACTGGCACGAAGGCGCGCGGCCCGACACGCCGCTCGGCGGGCTCAAGGAAGTGCTGCGGATCGGGCTGGACGGCTATGTACGAATGTGGAAGGGCGCGGCGCGCGGCGTGCAGGCGATGCTCGCGCCGAAACTCGATCGCGCGCGCGACTGACGCGGCGCGCATCATGGAGTGGGTTAGATGACGTTCTGGAATCTGTATTTCATCCTGAAGTTCGCGCTGTTCGCGACCGGGCGCCTGCAGCCGTTCTGGCTCGCGAACCTCGCATTCGCGGTGGCGCTCGTGGCGAGTGCGCCGGTCCGGTCGCGCGCATGGCGCATCGTCCGGCAGATCGTGGCGGTCGCGATCGCGGTGCCGTTGCTCGCGCGGGAGCTGCATGCGCCGTCGCTCGCCCGTCTCGCGGAGGCCGCGCGCGAAGTCAGCACGTTCCGCCTCGACTACTGGATGGAGCTGCTGCCGCGCCTGTTGCCGCCGGTGCTGGCGCTGACGATCGTCGGCGTGCTGATCGTCTATTTCATCGTCAATCGCTGGCTGCGCGTCGCGACGTTCGTGGTGGCCGTGCTGGTGGTGATGCCGCTGTGGCAGGCCGGCAGCGGGCTGATGGCGCGCGTCGTCGCGCCGGCCCAGCCGCAGGCGAACGTGGCGGGCGCCACGCGCGTCGACCAGCCCGAGGATCACAACGCGGCGCTCGCGACGTTCCGCGCGCAGGAGTCGCAGCGGCAGGTCGCGTTCGGCCATCTCGGCAGCGATCCGGCCGCGCAGTTCGACGTGATCGTGCTGCACATCTGCTCGCTGTCGTGGGACGACCTCGATGCGGCGAAGGTGCGCAATCACCCGATGCTGAGCCACTTCGACTATCTGTTCACGAACTTCAGCACGGCCGCGAGCTACAGCGGGCCGGCCGCGATCCGCGTGCTGCGCGCGAGCTGCGGGCAGGAGGCGCATGCGGACCTGTACAAGCCCGCACCGCAGCAGTGCCACCTGTTCTCGCAACTGGCAGGCGCCGGCTACACGGTCCAGTCGTTGCTGAACCATGACGGCCATTTCGACAATTTCCTGCAGGTGATCCACGACAACATCGGCGTGGCCGATGCGCCGATGATCTCGAACGCGGCCGCGCCGGTCGCGATGCACGCGTTCGACGGCTCGGCGATCAAGGACGACTATGCGACGCTCGCGAACTGGTACGCGCAGCGCGCATCGGTGCCGGGGCCGGTCGCGCTGTACTACAACACGATCAGCCTGCACGACGGCAACCGCGTGGTCGGCAGCGCGCTGACGAGCATCGACTCGTATCCGCAGCGCGCGACGAAAATGATGACCGACTTCGACCGTCTCGCCGACCTGATCGCGCAATCGGGCCGCCGCGCGGTGATCGTGTTCGTGCCCGAGCACGGCGCCGCATTGCGCGGCGACAAGAACCAGATCGCGGGGCTGCGCGAGATTCCGACGCCGCGCATCGTGCACGGGCCGGTCGGCGTGCGGCTCGTCGGCTTCGCCGGCAACCACGGCGCGACGACCGTGATCGAGCAGCCGACCAGCTTCCTCGCGCTCGCGCAGTTGCTGTCGAATCTCGTGTCGAACAGCCCGTTCAAGCCCGGTGCGACGCTCGCGCAATACGCGGCCGATTTGCCGCGCACGCGGATGATCGGCGAGAACGAGGGCACGGTGACGATGCAGACGGCCGCGGGTTACGCGGTGAAAACGCCGGACGGTGTATGGATCGACGAACAGTGACGATAGCTGGCGAAGGCGACGACGATCGCCTGTCGCAACCGAACGACGTGATCGGCCTCGCGCGGCATCTGCCCGCGCTCGATCCCGAGCGCTACGTCGACGAACAGGCGCGCCGCGCGTTCGACGCGTCGCTCGATCGCTGGCCGACGCTCGCGAAGCTGATGGGATTGAAGGCCTGAAGGCACCGCGGCCGGCCCGGATACCGGGTTTTATTGAGCATGGTTGACACGAAACTAGACCGGTCTATATCATTTGGCGCAGTCCACTTGGCGCACGTGTCAGGCTATTCCGTCGAATAGCCGCGCGAGCCGTGCGTATGTTTTATTCGGCAAATGGGCGATAAAAGTCAAATAACGGAGGGTCTATGCGTTCGGCAAGCGCTTTTCTCGTGGGGCTGACGGTTTTGCTGGTTTCCGGCTGCGCGGGTATCGCCGGCAGCACCAACATGCTGACCGACGACAAGATCAAGTCCAGTACCGCCGGCACGCTGGGGTACTCGCCCGATGAACTCGTCATCGTCAACCGCCGCACCGAAGGGACGAATACCTACGTCAACCTGAAGGCCAGGGACGGCAAGGAGTTCGCGTGCACGATCAATGGCGGCAATCTGCTGTCTTTCGGCATGACGAACCCGCCGGTGTGCAACCGCAAGGGGCAGCCGCGCCAGGGTGGCCCGTTCTCTTGAATGTAAAGGTCGGACGGTCCGCCCAATGACCGGCGCCGTCGTCTGGGCCGTCCGGCGATCCGGCGGTCATCGCGGATTCATTGTGTTTGTCTTGTGTCGGTCGGGTGCTGCCATGTCGTATCACATTCGGATCGTGTGCCGAACGGTAGCGGTGTGCGTGACCGCGGTCGCCGCACTGTCGGGGTGCGCGGGGATGTTGGCCGCCTCGTCCGGTCCGCAGCCGGAACGCGTGGCGGCGCAGAAGGAAGAAGGCGCCCGCTATACCCAGACGCTGACGTCGTTCATCGCGCTGGTGTCGAACGCCCAGGCCTCCACGCCCGACAGTCGCGCCAGAATACTCGACGCTTACCAGCGCGTCCTGTATCAGTACTCGGTGGCTGCCGTGAACTGGGTGCGGCTCGTCCATCCGGCGCTGCAGCCGCTGCCGCTGTCCCTGCAGCCGCTTCCCGCGCCGACGGGCACGCCCACGACGGCCGAGGTCGATCGCGGCTATGAACACGCGATCGAGATGCGGGTGGCGATGTGGGATATCGGCGAGGCGGCGATCTGGGGGAAGACCTCGAAGATGTCGATCCCCGCTACCGCGGCACCGCGCCTGCCGTGCCGATGCCGCCGCCGCTGCCGCCATTCCAGGACGTGCGGGATTCCCGGTATGCGAGGCTGGTTGCGCTGACGAAGCAGGCGGACGACGCGCAGCGTGCGTCGATCGAGCAACAGCGGCAGGTCGAGGCCAAGGAGTTGGCCAAGGCGCTTGCCATGGCGAGGGCCGTGCCGTACTCGCCGCCGCAAGCGCAGGGCCAGCCTCAGCAGGAACAGCGCTGGTGTACGCAGTCGGGTGGCGGAGTCGTGGGCCGCGTGCCGTGCTGAGCCTGCATCGCCGGGCGGCCTCGGTCGCCCGTTGCGCGTTGCGTTATGCCTTGCGTGCTGGCTGGCGCGTCCATTCGCTTTCTTCGCCCGGCACCTTGCCGAACGACTGATCGGCCCATGCGGCACGCGCCGCATCGATCTTCGCGCGCTCGCTCGATACGAAATTCCATTCGATGAACCGCTCGCCCGGCAGGTGCGCACCGCCGAGCAGCATCACGCGCGCGCCGTTCGTACTCGCTAGTGCAACGCTCGCGCCCGGTTCGAGCACGGCCATCGTCGCGGGGGCGAGCGACGTGCCGTCGACGCTGAGGTCGCCGTCGACGAGATACACGCCGCGTTCCTCATGTTCGGCATCGAGCGCCAACGTGCCGCCTGCCGCGAATTCCGCAACCGCATAGAGCGTCGGCGAGAACACGGCGACCGGCGACACGAGCCCGAACGCGGTGCCCGCGATCACGCGCACGGTCACGCCGTCGCGCGTGAACGACGGCAGCGTGTCGGCCGCATGGTGAACGAACGCGGGCGTCGTGTCTTCATGCTCGACCGGCAGCGCGACCCAGGTCTGGATGCCGTGCACCGGCTGCTCGCGCGGGCGATCCTCGTCGGGCGAGCGCTCCGAATGCACGATGCCGCGGCCGGCCGTCATCCAGTTCACGTCGCCCGGCACGATCTTCTGCCGGAAGCCGAGGCTGTCGTGATGCATCAGCGAGCCGTCGAACAGGTAGGTGACGGTCGCGAGCCCGATGTGCGGGTGCGGCAGCACGTCGATGCCGCGCCCGGCCGGCAACACGGCCGGCCCCATCTCGTCGAAGAAGATGAACGGGCCGACGAGGCGCGCGGCGCGCGCGGGCAGCACGCGGCGCACGACGAGGTTGCCGATGTCGCTTTCGCGCGGCGTGAGCAGGGTCTTGATCGAGGCGGACATGACAGGAATCTCGTGACGGTGGCGGTGACGGTGGCGGGAAATGCTCAGGCGATCGCCGTGTCGATCGTGATCGGATGCGTGAGGATCTTGTGCACCGGGCAGGCATTCGCGATCTGCAGCAGGCGTTCGCGCTGCTCGTCGGTCAGGTCGCCGTCGAGCGCGATGCGGCGCACGATCGTGCTGCCCGCGCTGCCCGATTCGTGCGCGAGCTTCACGTGCACTTCGTCGAGCGGCCAGCCTTTTCGTTGCGCATACATCTTCAGCGTGATCGCGGTGCATGCGCCGAGGCTCGACAGCAGCAGCGCGACGGGCGTCGGCGCCGCATCGCCGCCGCCGAGCGCCGCAGGTTCGTCGGCGCGCCACTGGTGGACGCCATCGGTGAAGTGGACGAGATAATCGACCGGGCCGATGCTCGCTTCGACGGACAGTTCGCTCATTGTGGTTCCAGGTGGGAAAGGGGACGGGCCGGGGAGGCCGAACGTTACGGTTCGAGCAGGCGCTGCAGCCGCAGCTCCTCGAAATCCAGCTCGGATTCTATGCGGTGCAGCACCGCGTCGTCGACCCGGCCGTCGCGATGCAGGTCGAGCAACGCGTCGCGCGACACGCCGACCAGCTCGAGCTCGACGCGCAGCATCCGCGCGCGCGCACGTCCGCGGGCTCCGCGCCGTCGCGATGTGCGTGCTCGTTGAACGCGACGCGGCTCCGGTATTCGGTCAGCAGTCGGTCGAGCGACGCGCGTTCGAGGCCGGCGCCGCGCTGCTCGCGCGCATCGAGCTCGGCGAGCGCCGCGCCGAACGTGTGCGCACGCACCGCATGTTCGGACATCGTGCGGCGCGCGGCCGGGCGCAGCTTCAGCACGCGGATCAGCGGCGCGAGCGTGCCGCCTTGCACGACGAGCGTCGCGATGATCAGCAGGAACGTGCTGAACAGGATCAGGTCGCGGCCGGGGAAGTTGGCCGGCAGCGCGATCGCGGCCGCGAGGCTCACGACGCCGCGCATGCCCGACCAGCCGAGTACGACGGCTTCGCGCCACGACCACGCCGCGTGGCCCGCGCGCCGCGCGCGCAGGCGGCCCGGAAGCCACATCGCGACGAATACCCACACCACGCGCGCGCCGATCGCGGCGGCCGTCGCCGGCAGCGCGACCCGCAGGCCGGCCATCAGCACCGCGCCTTCGTGGTTCACGCCCGCGAGAATCGCGTGCAGCGCGAGGCCGATCAGGATGAACACGAGCGCGTCGAGCACGAACACGATCGCTTCCCACGTCGCCTTCGCCTTGATCCGCATGTCGGCGCCGAACACGCGATGCTGGCGCACGCCGAGCACGAGGCCGCAGGTGACGACCGACAGCACGCCCGAGCCGTCGACGGCTTCCGCGATCCCGTAGCTGCCCCATGCCATCGCGAACGTCACGACGATGCCGAGCATCGGTTCGCGCAGGCGCTGCAGCACCCAGCACATCGCATGGCCGCACGCGAGGCCGACCGCGATGCCGATCAGCGTGAGCGAGAAGAACAGGCCGGTCGCGCTCGCGGTCGTGATCGTGGCGGCGAGCGCGGCCGATACGGCCATCTGGTACAGCAGCAGGCCCGACGCATCGTTGACGAGGCTTTCGCCCTCGAGCACCGCGACGAGCCGCGCGGGCAGCGGGTGGCGCTGCAGGATCGCTTTCGCGGCGACCGCGTCGGGCGGCGACACGATCGCACCGAGCGTGAAGCACGCGGCCCACGGCAGCGCGGGATTCGCCGCATGCACGGCGAGCGCGACCGCGACGGTCGTGAACGCCACGGCCCCGAGCGCGAGCGACGCGATCGATGCGAGCTCCTGCCGGAATTCCTTCCAGGCGGTGTAGAACCCGCTCGACATCAACAGCGGCGGCAGCACGGCCGCGAGCAGCAGCGCCGGGTCCATGTCGGGCACGCGCTTGCCGGCGACGGCGACCACGCAGCCGCCGAGCAGCAGCACGACGGCCGGCGGAATCGACACGCGCTCGGCGAGCCAGGTGAGGGCGCCCGCGCCGCAGATCAACAGCAACAGGTAATGGAACAGCTCGACGTTGGTCATGCGCGGCAGGCGGCGATGGGGTGGATCAAGAAGGCTTGCGGTCGTTCCCGGCGCCGCCCGGCAGCGCGCCGAACATGTGCTGGCTGCACTGCGCGTCGCGCCATGCGGTGTTCAGCCGATGGCCGGACAGCATCCGGCGCGCGACGGGGAGGATCTGTTCGCCGGCCAGCATGCCGAGCAGGCCGACGAGCGCGATGATCGGCGGTGCGGGCGAATTCACGCCGATCGCGCCGTAGATCACGCCGGCGAGGATGCCGGCGAGCAGCGAGAAGACATACGGTTTCATGGTGGTGCGCCTCGTGATGGCCGAGCGGCGCCGGAACGGCGCCGTCAGAGTCTTGAAAGCGTAGCGGGTTTGCGTGAAGAAAAAAAGGGCGGGCGGCCCCGGACGGGCATTCGTTCAGGAATCGGATCGATTCCATTCCTTGGGTGTTCGCGCCGCGCGTTTGCGGCTTAAATATTTCGGCCCGGATGACGATCCGGCGCCGACGCATTTCAGGCTCCTCCCGTTTTCACGGTCGAGGCATGCCCCCCTTTTTTCGTTCACAGGACACCTTGCGCCATGAGCAACCCGAAACTCGAAGTACTGACGCCGCAGAACAGCCAGCTGATCTTCATCGACCAGCAGCCGCAGATGGCGTTCGGCGTGCAGTCGATCGATCGGCAGACGCTGAAGAACAACGTCGTCGGGCTCGCGAAGGCGGCGAAGGTCTTCAACATCCCGACCACGATCACGACGGTCGAAAGCGACAGCTTCTCGGGCCACACCTATCCCGAGCTGCTCGACGTGTTCCCGAACCAGAAGACGCTCGAACGCACGTCGATGAACTCGTGGGACGACCAGAAGGTGCGCGACGCGCTCGCCGCGAACGGCCGCAAGAAGGTGGTCGTGTCGGGCCTGTGGACCGAGGTCTGCAATACGACGTTCGCGCTGTGCGCGATGCTCGAAGGCGACTACGAGATCTACATGGTCGCCGACGCATCGGGCGGCACGACGCAGGCCGCGCACGATTTCGCGATGCAGCGCATGGTGCAGGCCGGCGTGGTGCCGGTCACGTGGCAGCAGGTCCTGCTGGAATGGCAGCGCGACTGGGCGCGCCGCGACTCGTACGACGCGGTGATGGCGATCGCGAAGGAGCATTCGGGCGCATACGGGATGGGCGTCGACTACGCGTACACGATGGTCCACAAGGCAGCGCAGCGTACCGCGACGCCGCACGAGTCGATTCCGGCCGTACCGGCGAAGTAACGGGCCGCCGGCCGCGATCGCCGCGCCGGACGCGGCGATCATCTGTCATCGGCCATGAAGCGGCCATCACGCGTTCAGGCGGTGGGCAGCGCCCACGGCGCGTGCGAGAAATGTTCGGCGAGGAAATCGAGCAGCACCGTCACGCGCGCGGCGCGCAGCATGCCGGGCGGCGTGACGAGGTTCACGTTGATGTCCGCGATCTTCCAGTCGCTCATCACTTCCTCGAGCGCGCCGCGCTGCAGTTCGTCCCACACGAGGAACTCGGGCTGCAGCGCGAGGCCGTGACCGCCGACGAGGGCCGGGAGGATCACGTCCGCGTTGTTGGTGCGGATGCGCCCGTGCACGGACACGCCGACTTCGTCTCCCGACGCCGGATGACGGAAGCGCCAGTGCTCGGGCGTCGGCAGGTTGGTGTACGTGAGGCACACGTGCTGTTCGAGGTCGCGCGGATGCGCGGGCCGGCCGCGCCGGTCGAGATACGCGGGCGACGCGACGAGCGGCCGGCGCACCGCGCACAGGCGGCGCGAGCGCAGCGTCGAATCGCTCAGCTCGGCGATGCGGATCGCGACGTCGAAGCCGCCCGACACGATGTCGACGATGTGGTCGGTGAGCACGAGATCGATGTCGACGCGCGGATAGCGCTCGAGAAACGCGGGCAGCACCGTCGACAGATGGCGCAGCCCGAACGACATCGGCGCATTCACGCGCACGAGGCCGTGCGGCTCGAGCGCCTGCGCGGACGCTTCGTTCTCGATCAGCTCCGCATCGGCGAGCAGGCGGATCGCGCGGTCGCGCAGCAATTCGCCGGTCGGCGTGAGCGACAGCTTGCGCGACGTGCGGTACAGCAGCATCGCGCCGAGGCGTTTTTCGAGGCGTGCGATCGCTTTCGACACGGTGGGTTGCGAGATGCCGAGCAGGTCGGCCGCTTTCGCGAACGAACCGGTCTCCGCGACGCGCGCGAAGATGGCCCAGGCTTCGAGATCAGGAAGATGTTGCATGGTCGGCATGGATGGCAGGGAAGCGAAACGGATGCGATGCGCCGTGCGGGCGGCCTCGCGATGCCGGGGATTCTAATCCGGCCGGGAGAAAAAACATTATGGAATCTTATCTAATTTCATTGGGCGCCGGTGTGTTGATCGGCGTCGTGTACAGCGTGATCAAGGTGCGCTCGCCCGCGCCGCCGCTGATCGCGCTGGTCGGCCTCGCCGGCATGCTGGTCGGCGCGCAGGCCATCGCGCCGGTTCGTCACTGGCTCGGTTTCTGAGCACATCGAGGACATTCATGAGCGCAACCGATACCCCACCCGATCTCATCCTGCACAACGGGCGCATCACGACGCTCGATCGTGCGAACCCGATCGCCGCCGCCGTCGCGATCAAGGACGGCCGCTTCGTCGCGGTCGGCAGCGAAGCGGACGTGATGCCGCTCGCGGGCCGCGCGACGAAGGTGGTCGATCTCGGCGGCCGCGGCGTGCTGCCGGGTCTGATCGACAACCACTGCCACGTGATTCGTGGCGGACTGAACTACAACATGGAACTGCGGTGGGACGGCGTGCCGTCGCTCGCGGTCGCGATGGAGATGCTCAAGCAGCAGGTCGCGATCACGCCCGCGCCGCAGTGGGTGCGCGTGGTCGGCGGCTTCACCGAACATCAGTTCGTGGAGAAACGGCTGCCGACGATCGAAGAACTGAACGCGGTCGCGCCCGATACGCCGGTGTTCATTCTGCATCTGTACGATCGCGCGCTGCTGAACGCGGCGGCGCTGCGGGTGGTCGGCTATACGAAGGACACGCCGGAGCCGCCGGGCGGCACGATCCTGCGCGATGCCGCAGGCAACCCGACCGGCCTGCTGCTCGCGAACCCGAACGCGACGATCCTCTACGCGACGCTCGCGAAAGGCCCGAAGCTGCCGTTCGAGTATCAGTACAACTCGACGCGCCATTTCATGCGCGAACTGAACCGCCTCGGTGTGACTGGGGTGATCGACGCGGGCGGCGGCTCGCAGAATTATCCCGACGATTACGAAGTGATCCGCAAGCTGCACGACGCGGGCGAGATGACGATCCGGATCGCGTACAACCTGTTCACGCAGAAGCCGAACGCGGAGAAGGAAGACTTCGTGAACTGGACGAAGAGCGTCAAGTACCACGACGGCACCGACTACTTCCGCAACAACGGCGCGGGCGAGATGCTGGCGTTTTCGGCGGCCGACTTCGAGGACTTCCGCGTGGCGCGGCCGGACCTGCCCGCGCAGATGGAGGACGATCTCGAAGGCGTCGTGCGCGTGCTCGCGGAAAACCGTTGGCCGTGGCGCATGCACGCGACCTATGACGAAACCATCAGCCGCGCGCTCGACGTGTTCGAGAAGGTCAACGAGGACATCCCGCTCGCAGGGCTGAACTGGTTCTTCGATCACGCGGAAACGATCACCGAGCAATCGATGGACCGGATCGCCGCGCTCGGCGGCGGTATCGCGGTGCAGCACCGGATGGCGTACCAGGGCGAATATTTCGTCGAGCGCTACGGCGCGCAAGCCGCGGAGGCGACGCCGCCTGTCGCGAAGATGCTCGCCAAGGGGCTCAAGGTGTCGGCCGGCACGGACGCGACGCGCGTCGCGTCGTACAACCCGTGGGTGTCGCTTGCATGGCTCGTGACGGGCAAGACGGTCGGCGGCCTGAGGATGTATCCGCAGCGCAACCTGCTTGATCGCGAAACCGCGCTGCGGATGTGGACCGAGTATGTGACGTGGTTCTCGAACGAGGAAGGCAAGAAAGGACGCATCGCGGTGGGGCAGCTCGCCGACCTGGTCGTCCCGGATCGCGATTTCTTCGCGTGCGCGGAGGCCGATATCGCCGGCACGACCGCGTTGCTGACGGTGGTCGACGGGAAGATCGTATGGGGCGCGGGGCCGTTCGCGTCGCACGATGCGCCGATCCCGCCGGCGATGCCGGACTGGTCACCGGTGCGCGAGTTCGGGGGCTATGGCGGCTGGGGCGCGACGCAGCGCAACGGCGCGCCGTTGCAGCGCGCGGCGGCCGCCGCGATGTGCGCCTGCGCGAACGAATGCAACGTTCACCAGCATGCGCACGCGAGCGCGTGGGGCCGCACGTTGCCGACGTCGGACGCGAAGGGTTTCTGGGGCGCGTTCGGCTGTTCGTGCTGGGCGGTCTGACATGACGACGCGCTCCGTCTACGGCACCCCCGCGTGGGTCCGCGTGCTGCTGTCGCAGCCGTGGGTCCTGCCGCTCGCGCGCCTCGCGCTGGTGTCCGCCTATCTGCTCGGCGGCGTCGCGAAGGCGCTCGATTTCCCCGGCGCGGTCGCGGAGCAGGCGCATTTCGGCCTGCAGCCGGCCGCGCTGTGGGCGGCCCTCGCGATCGCGGTCGAGATCATTGGCTCACTGTGCGTGGTGTTTCGCCGCTTCACGTGGCTCGGCGCCGGCAGTCTCGGCATGCTGACGCTCGTCGCGATGGTCGTGGCGAACGATTTCTGGAACCGGACGGGCGCCGAACATTTCATGGCGCTCAACAGCTTTTTCGAACATCTCGGGCTGATCGCAGCACTCGTGCTCGCGACCATGCTCGACGATGCGCGGCAATCGGCCGATGATGGCCGTTCCATTCGATGACGATGCAACAACCAGGAAATCCTGTGATGAAATCCGTTCGTTCCGTGCTGCTCGCCGCGATGCTCGCGGGCGGCCTCGCCGTCGACCCCGTGACGTTCGCAAAACCGCCGGTGCCGCCCGCGGCGGTGCCGACGGTGGCGGTCGGTCCGCAGTACGACACGACGCACGTGTGCGTCGCCCCCGAAGACTTCGACCGCTTCACCGACAGCTTCGTCGCGACCTTCGGCGGCAAGAAGTCGAAGCAGGGCGTGTTCCAGGTCACGCCCACGCCGAGCCAGACGATGTCGCAACTGGTGCTCACGCCGGTCGGCACGATCTCGGTGTTCGGCTTCAAGACGCCGATCCCGTATCCGTTCTGCGCGGAGCGCACCGGTTATCTCGTGACCGACATGGACGTCGCGGTGAAGTCGGCGCGCGAGCACGGCGCCGACGTGATCGTCGACACGTTCCCCGACCCGATCGGCCGCGACGCGATCATCACGTGGGCGGGCGGCGTGAACATGCAACTGTACTGGCACACGCAGGCGCCGAATTACGACGCGCTGCAGACCATCCCCGAGAATCGCGTCTACGTGTCGCCGCAAAGCGTCCGCAAGTTCGTGCACGATTTCGTTAAGTTCTCGAAGGGCAAGGTGGTGTCCGACAACCCGAAGGCGCCCGGTATCGAAATCGGCCGGCCGGCCGACACGTACCGCCGCATTCGCATCGAATCGGGCTTCGGCAAGATGACCGTGCTGGTGACCGACGGCCATCTGCCTTACCCGTTCGGCCGCGAGATGACCGGCTACGAAGTCGCCGATCTCGCCGCGACGCTGAAGCAGGCCGAAGCCGCGGGCGTGACGGTGCTGGTGCCGCCGTTCGAGTCGGACGGCCGCGACGCGGCGCTCGTGCAGTTCCCCGGCGGCTACGTCGCCGAAATCCACACGAGCGCGGCGCGATGAAGCACGAGGACACGATCCTTGCCGCAGTGGCCGGCTTCGTCGATACGCTGAGCTTCGTCGCGCTGTTCGGGCTGTTCACCGCGCACGTGACCGGCAACTTCGTGCTGATCGGCGCGGGCCTCGCGGGCTTCGGCCAGGGCGTCGTGCTGAAGCTCAGCGTGTTTCCCGCGTTCGTGTGCGGCGTGATCGCGAGCAGCCTGATCGCGCGGTCGATGGCCGCGCGGCCCGCGTGGCAGGGCACGCGCGTGCTGCATACGGTGCAGGCCGTGCTGCTGCTCGGCTTCTGCGCGGCCGGCGTGTGGGCGACGCCCGTCACGCAGCCGGACAGCCAGGCGGCGCTCGTGGCCGGCATCGTCGGCACGTTCGCGATGGGCGTGCAGAACGCGCATCCGCGCGTGATCGCGCGCGCGGGCGGCGTGCCGAACACGGTGATGACCGGCAACGTCACGCAGGCGATCCTCGATGCCGTCGACATCCTGTCGCCCGGCACGGCGGACGGCGTGCGCGCCACCGCGCGCGCACGCTTCGCGAAGATGCTGCCGGCGATCGTCGCGTTCGCGCTCGGTGCGGCGGGCGGTGCGCTCGGATTCCGTTATGTCGGATTCCTCGCGTTGCTGGTGCCCGTCGGCGCGCTCACGACGCTCGCGCTGTGCGCGGCGCAATCGGCCGGTGCCCCCACGCAGGAGCGCGCATGATCGAGCGACGGAGGCGACGCCGCGGCCGCCGCTTCGAGCGGGCCGCGCGCGTGTCGCTCGTCGCGGGGCTGCTGTTCGCGGGCGCCGACGCGGTGTGCGCGGAAACGGCAACTGCGTCGACTTCGACTTCGACGCAAGAACCGGCGCCGGCGTCGACCGCGTCATCGGCTTCGGCGCGGGCCTCGACGTGCACCGCCAAACGCCCGACAGTCTTGTTCAACCGCTGGCAGGAAGACTGGTCGGTGCTCGCGAATCCGTGCGTGCCGCGCGTGCCGCTCGACGGGCTGAACTTTCCCTCGGCCACGATCCGTCCTCCTATCTGTCGCTCGGCGTGAACCTGCGGGAGCGTCTCGAGACCAACGACGCGCCGCTGTTCGGCATCGGCTCCGCGCAATCGGATACGTACCTGATCCAGCGCGTCGAAGTGCACGCCGATGCGCATCTCGGCCCGCACTGGCAGTTCTTCGCGCAGTTGCAGGACGCACGCGCGTTCGGCAAGAACACGGTGTCGCCGGTCGACAGGAACCCGCTCGATCTCGAACAGGCGTTCGCGACCTACACGGGCGCGCTCGGCGGCGGCACGCTCAAGTTCCGCGTCGGCCGGCAGGAGATGGCGTTCGACCTGCAGCGCTTCATCGCCGCGCGCGACGGCCCGAACGTGCGGCAGGCGTTCGATGCGGTGTGGGCCGATTACGAATACGGCAAGTGGCGCTTCATCGGCTATGCGACGCAGCCGGTGCAGAACCGCAACGCGTCCGATTTCGACGACGTGTCGAATCGCGATCTCACGTTCAGCGGCGTGCGCTTCGAGCGGCAGTCGGTCGGGCCGGGCGACCTGTCCGGCTACTGGTCGCGCTACAACCGCAGCAGCGCGCGTTTCCTCGACGCGAGCGGCCCCGAGCATCGCGACGTATGGGACGTTCGCTACGCGGGCACGCACGGGCGCTTCGACTGGGATCTCGAAACGATGCTGCAGACCGGCACGGTCGGCAACGCCACGATCGGCGCGTGGGCCGTCGGTTCGATCGCGGGCTACAGGCTCGACGCGCCGTGGTCGCCGCGCATCGCGCTGCAGGTCGACGCGGCATCGGGCGACCGGCATCCGCACGACGGCCGCGTCGGCACCTTCAATCCGCTGTTTCCGAACGGCTATTACTTCACGCTGGCCGGCTATACGAGTTACGCGAACCTGATTCACGTGAAGCCGTCGGTGACGCTGAAACCGTCGGCGAACCTGTCGCTGCTCGGCGCGCTGGGTTTCCAGTGGCGCGAGACGACCGGCGACGCCGTCTATCAGCAGCCGAGCATCCCGGTGCCGGGCACGGCGGGCAAGGGCGGGTCGTGGACCGGCATGTACGTGCAGCTGCGCGCGGACTGGACGATCGCCGCGAACCTGATCGGCGCGATCGAGGCCGTGCATTTCCAGGTCGGCGACGCGATCCGGCAGGCGGGCGGGCACAACGCGGATTACGTCGGCGTCGAGCTGAAGTACGGCTGGTGACGGCGGCGCACGGCAACCCGCACGCGCATGAAAGAGGGCAGCCCCGCGGGGCTGCCCTTCGTTCGTCCGAGCCGGCGGCGTGGCCGGCCCGTTCGCGGTGATGGCGATGCCGTTACAGGTTCGGCGACAGCGCGAGCGCGTTCGTCAGGTCGCCCATCGGCTGCGCGCTGTTCGCCTTCAGCGCGTCGTCGCGCTGCTGCAGGCCCGCGAGGCGCGGCAGCGAGAAGCGGCGCGTGATGAAGCGCAGGATCGAACCCGTGTCGTACTGCGTGTGATCGACGAAGCCCTTCTTCGCATACGGCGACACGATCAGTGCGGGAATGCGGGTGCCCGGGCCCCAGCGGTCGGCATTCGGCGGCGTCGCATGATCCCAGAAGCCGCCGTTTTCGTCGTACGTGACGACCACGACCATGTTCTTCCACTGCGGGCTCGCCTGCAGGTGCGCGATCACGTCGGCGATGTGCTGGTCGCCGGACGTGACGTCCGTGTAACCCGGGTGCTCGTTCAGGTTGCCTTGCGGCTTGTAGAACGTGACCTGCGGCAGCGTGCCCGCGTCGATCGCCTTGATGAACTCGGCGCCGTTCGCGCCGCCGTCGAGCAGGTGCTGCGCGCGGCTCGCGGTGCCCGGCGCCTGGTTCGCGAAGTAGTTGAACGGCTGGTGGTGCGGCTGGAAGTTCGGCGTCGACAGGTCGGCACCGTAGATCACGTTCGACGTGCCGTTCTGGCTCGCCTGCAGCGCCTGGCCCCACGCGCCGGAATACCACGCCCACGACACGCCCGCGTTGGTCATCAGGTCGCCGATGTTGGTCGCCGTCTGCGGCGGCATCGTCGACGGATTGGCCGGGTCGGCGAGCAGCGGATCGCCGCCCGCGGCCGCCTTGTTGCCGCTCGGCTGATACGCCGGCTGCATCGTGTTGATGCCGTAGAAGTCGGGCGTGAGCGCGCCGTCGTTGACGAACTTCGGCGGGCCGCTCAGCGCGGACGCCGGCGAATTCGTCGCGACCTTCAGCGATTTGCCGTCGGCGTTCAGCACGGCGATCTTGCCGGCCGCCGGGCTCTTGTCGGCATTCGGGTAGTACGGCGCGCACGCGCAGATCAGGTACTGGTGGTTCAGGAACGACCCGCCGAACGCGCCCATGAAGAAGTTGTCGGCGAGCACGTACTGCTGCGCGATCTTCCACAGCGGCAGCTTCGACGGATCGGCCGTGTAGTGGCCCATCGTCAGGCCGCCCGCGTCGGTCCATGCGGCGTACATGTCGTTCTTGCCGCCGTTGATCTGCATCTGGTCCTGGTAGAAGCGGTGCACGATGTCGCGCGTCGCGATGCTCATCGACTGGTTGAAGCCTTTCGGATCGTCGATCGCGAACGGCGCGTTCGGCAGGTTCGCCGTCATCGCCTCGGTCACCGCCGGCGTGATGCCGGTCGCGGTGAGGCCGCCCCAGATCTTCGGCAGCGTCGCCATCGTCGAGCCGTCGCGATCCTTCTGCACCGAATTCGCGGCCGTTGCGTTCTGCAGGCCGTTCGCGCCCGGGAAGTTGCCGTACAGGTTGTCGAAGCTGCGGTTTTCCGCGTAGATCACGACGACGTTCTTGACGGCCGACAGGCCCTGTTGCGTGACGTCGTCGCCGCCGCAGGCGGTCAGGCTGAGCGCGGCCGCGAGGGCGATCGGCGTGTAGCGAATCCAGGCGTGCTTCTTCATGCGATGTTCTCTCTCATTCGTCGTTGGTCGCGTGTGGGAACCGGGTGGCGGGAGGGCCGGCGCGCGAACCTCGCGGTACCGCCCGGCTGCGCGCATTATCTGGAACCGATTTGACAGCCGGGTGTAGGGACGCTTTCAATTGACTGTCGGTTGAACGTCATCCAACGGTCACGGAACTGACATAAGCTCCGGCCGATTGCCCACCGCTACCAGAACAACGATGCACACCCTTCTGAAATCCTTCGCGTCCGCGCGATCGCTGATTCCCGCCGCGGCGACGCTCGCGATGGTTGGCGCGCTTGCGGCGCTGGCCGGTTGCGATGCGCAGCCCGGCACGAGTGCGTCGGCCGCGTCCGTCGTACCGGCGGCGCAGGCCGCCCCGGCCGCCCCGGCGGTCGCGCCGGCCAGCCAGCCGCAGACGCGCGCGCAGGTGTTCGAGGGCGTGAAGCAGATGACGGCGCTCGGCAAGCAGCTGTTCTTCGATCCGTCGCTGTCTGGGTCCGGCAAGCTCGCTTGTGCGTCGTGCCATAGCGCCGAGCATGCATTCGGGCCGCCGAATGCGCTGTCGGTGCAATTGGGCGGCGACGACATGCACCGTACCGGCTTTCGCGCGGTGCCGTCGCTGAAGTACCTGCGCGGTATCCCGCCGTTCAGCGAGCACTTCCACGATTCGCCGGACGAAGGTGACGAAAGCATCGACGCGGGGCCGACCGGCGGGCTGACCTGGGATGGTCGCGTCGATACGCGCGATGCGCAGGCGCGCATTCCGCTCACGTCGCCGTTCGAGATGAGCAGCTCGCCCGCGCGGGTCGCGAAGGCGGTTCGCGCCGCACCGTATGCCGACGCGTTCCGCAAGGCGTTCGGCGACCAGGTGCTCGGCGACGACCGGGCGACGTTCGATGCGGTGCTGCGCACGCTCGACGCATTCCAGCAGCAGCCGGCGCTGTTCGATCCGTACACGAGCAAGTACGACGCGTATCTGGCCGGCCACGCGCAGCTCACGCCCGCGGAGTTGCACGGCCTGCAGCTGTTCAACGACGAGAAGAAGGGCAACTGCGCGAGCTGCCACATCAGCCAGCGCACGCTCGAAGGCGGCCCGCCGCAGTTCAGCGATTTCGGGCTGATCGCGATCGCGGTGCCGCGCAACCGCGCGCTGCCGGTCAATCGCGACCCGCGCTTTTACGATCTCGGCGCCTGCGGCCCCGAGCGCACCGACCTGAAGGGCCGCGACGAATTCTGCGGGCTGTTCCGCACGCCGTCGCTGCGCAACGTCGCGCTGCGCAAGACGTTCTTCCACAACGGCGTGTATCACTCGCTCGAGGACGTGATGCGCTTCTACGTCGAACGCGACATCCATCCGGAGAAGTTCTATCCGGTCGTGCACGGCAAGGTGCAGATCTACGACGATCTGCCGAAGCGCTACTGGCCGAACATCAACCGCGAAGCGCCGTTCGACCGCAAGCGCGGCGACCAGCCGGCGCTGAACGCGACCGAGATCAAGGACGTGATCGCGTTCCTGGGCACGCTGACTGATGGATATCAGCAAACGGGTGCGTTAGCCAGACCCTGAGGCATTCACCGCAGCACGCATGCTATGCTCGCTCGCTGACGGGCGTGGCGCGTACCGAAGGGCCGGCCCCTGGTCCGCCGGCATGCGCCACGCCGTTCGATCGAACATCCAAGGAGAAAAACATGTCGATGCGTGCATCCCTTTCCATCGTCACGCGTGTGCTGGCCGGTGCCGCGTGCGCAGCCGCGATGCTGCCCGCCCATGCGCAGAACAACCTGAATTTCCTGAACGACACGCCGATCAGCTATTTCAGCAAGACCGATCGCGCGTCGCTCTCCAAGGCGGTCGTGCAGGCGCGCGACGAAGGCAAGGACGGCGAAACCACGACCTGGCAGAGCAACGGCCGCGGCACGCAGATCGACGCGAAGCTCACGCCGAGCACGACCGAGACGGACGGCAAGACCTGCCGCGAAATCGCGACCGAGATCGCCGCGAAGGGTCAGACGATGACGCTCAAGCCCGTCTACTGCAAGACGGCCGCGGGCAAGTGGCAGTTGCAGAAGCGCTGAGCACGCGCATGATGAAACGGGGCGGCGCGCCGCGCACGGTGTCGTGCGGCGTCGTGATCCTCGATACGGCCGGCCGCGTGTTCCTCGCGCACGCGACGGACACCACACACTGGGACATCCCGAAGGGGCAGGGCGAACCGGGCGAGACGCCGGCCGACGCCGCGCTGCGCGAACTGCTCGAGGAAACCGGCATCGAGTTCGCGCCGGCACGCTTGCTCGATCTCGGCCGCTTCGCGTACCGGCACGACAAGGACCTGCACCTGTTCGCGGTGCAGGTGGCCGAAGGCGAGATCGATCCCGCGCGGTGTACGTGCACGTCGCTGTTTCCGAGCCGTCGCGACGGCTCGATGATTCCCGAGATGGATGCGTATCGCTGGACCGTGCCGGGCGACGTCGACACCTATGCGAGCCGCAGTCTCGCGCGGCTGTTTCGCACGAAGCTGTCGCTGGCGGAGCTGCATCGGCGGTTGTCTGGCGCGTGAATGAGCGCCGCGGCTGTCGCTGCAGCCATCCGTCCTTCGGCGCACGCCGATAAAAAAACCGGCCCTCGAGCCGGTTTTTTCATGGGCAGGCAGCGGGGCGGCTTGCGAAGCCGCACGCCGCCGCGTGCAGCAGGCCGTCAGGCCGGCTTGCCCCAGCTGTCGCGCAGCCCGACGATCCGGTTGAACACCGGCTTGCCCGGTTTCGAATCGACACGGTCTGCAACAAAGTAGCCGTGGCGCTCGAACTGCAGGCGCGTTTCCGGCGCGACGTCGCCGTTGCCCGGCTCGAGGTACGCCTGCACGATCTTCTTCGAATCGGGGTTCAGCGCCTCGAGGAAGTTCGCGCCGCCCGCGTCCGGGTGCGGCTCCTTGAACAGGCGGTCGTAGATCCGCACTTCGGCCGGCTGCGCGTGCTTCGCGCTGACCCAGTGGATGTTGCCCTTGACCTTGTACGTGTTCGCGCCTTCGGTGCCCGACTTGCTGTCCGGGAAGTAGTTGCAGTGCACGGCCGTCACGTTGCCGTCGGCGTCCTTGTCGAAGCCCGTGCACTCGATCACGTAGCCGTAGCGCAGGCGCACCTTGTTGCCCGGGAACAGCCGGAAATAGCCCTTCGGCGGATTCTCGACGAAGTCCTCGCGCTCGATCCACAGCTCGCGCGAGATCGGGAACGTGCGCACGCCGCGGTCCGGATGGTGCGGATGCACGGGCGCCGTGCAGGCTTCCTCGAGGTCTTCCGGATAGTTGTCGATCACGAGCTTCAGCGGATCGAGCACCGCGACCGTACGCGCGGCCTTGTCGTCGAGGTCGTCGCGCAGCGCGCCTTCGAAGATGCTCATGTCGATCCACGAATCGATCTTCGTCACGCCGATCCGCTCGCAGAACAGGTGAATGCTTTCCGGCGTGAAGCCGCGGCGGCGCACGCCGACGATCGTCGGCATCCGCGGGTCGTCCCAGCCGTCGACGTGGCCTTCGGTGACGAGCTGCAGCAGCTTGCGCTTGCTGGTGATCGCGTACGTGAGGTTCAGCCGCGAGAATTCGATCTGTTGCGGCAGCGGGCGCGTGAACACGCCGGCTTCCGCGAGTTCGTTCAGCACCCAGTCGTACAGCGGGCGGTGATCCTCGAATTCGAGCGTGCACAGCGAATGCGTGATGCCTTCGAGCGCATCCGAGATGCAGTGCGTGTAGTCGTACATCGGATACACGCACCATGCGTCGCCGGTGCGGTAATGGTGCGCGTAGCGGATCCGGTAGATCACCGGGTCGCGCATGTTCATGTTCGGCGACGCCATGTCGATCTTCGCGCGCAGCACGTGCTCGCCTTCCTTGAACTCGCCGGCCTTCATGCGGCGGAACAGGTCGAGGTTTTCTGCCGGCGTGCGATCGCGGAACGGCGACGGCTTGCCGCCTTCGGTCAGCGAGCCGCGGTTCGCGCGCATTTCGTCGGCGCTCTGGCTGTCGACGTACGCCTTGCCGCGCTGGATCAGCAGCTCGGCGAACTCGTACAGCTTGTCGTAGTAGTCGCTCGCGAAATACTGGTGATCGACCGCGTCCTTGCGCCAGTCGAAGCCGAGCCAGCGCACCGCGTCGACGATCGAGTCGACGTATTCGACGCTTTCCTTTTCCGGGTTCGTGTCGTCGAAGCGCAGGTGGCACACGCCGCCGTAGTCGCGCGCGACGCTGAAGTTCAGGCAGATGCTCTTCGCGTGACCGATGTGCAGATAGCCGTTCGGCTCGGGCGGGAAGCGCGTTTCGACGCGGCCGCCCCATTTGCCGGTGCGGTTGTCGTCGTCGATGATGTTGCGGATGAAATTGGAAGCCGCGGGGGCGTCGTTGCGTTCGGTGCTCATGCGGTTGGCGTCAGGGTTGTGTCGGCGCGTCGCGCCGGTTTAATCCTGTAATTCTACCTGACCGGGGTCCGTCCCGCGCGGCCTGCCGGTCGGCTGCCGTCGGTTCGCGATGTGTTTCGCAATATAGCGAGTGTGTGTCGGCTGTAACACGACGTAAATCGGATTGCCGGCACCGTTCGGGTTTTCCTATGATCGCTTTACCGATTCAATGCCGCCATTCGCAATTTTTGCCTGGCGGGAGGAAGCCAATAATCATGATGAAGAAGACCACTTTTCTCGTTCGTACCGCGGTGATCGTCGCAGCCCTGTCGCAACTCGGCGCATGCGCGATGACACATACGCAGCGTAACGCCGGGATCGGCGCGGCCGCGGGCGGCGCGCTCGGCTACCTGATCACGGGCGGCCCGATCGGCACGGTGGCCGGCGCGGCGGCAGGCGGCCTGGTCGGCGCCGGCGTACGCTGATCTGCCACGCCGGCTGGCGCCCGCGACGCGGGCGCCACTGCATGCCGGCCGGTCGTGACGCCTGCCTGAGCGCGTCACGACCCGCTCGAAGGTCACGCACATCCCCCGGATTTTGACAGGCACCATCAGGGAGAGGCGGGTGTGCGACACTGCGTCGACGCTACAACACGATTCCATTCGTCGACGAATCCTTCCATGACCGACCCCGTCGTTTTCGTCCTGCCGGGCTATGCCAATTCGGGCCCGCTTCACTGGCAGAGCCGCTGGGAGCGCGCGGATGCGCGCTTCTCGCGGGTCGCGATGCCTGACTGGAACCGCGCATTCCGCAATGGCTGGTGTCTCGCGCTCGACCGTGCGGTCGAGGCGGCGCGTGGGCCGGTGCTGATCGCCGGCCACAGCCTCGGCACGCTGACCACCGTCTGGTGGGCGACCCGCTATGCACGCCCGGCCGCGCTCGCGAAAGTGCGCGGCGCGCTGCTCGTCGCGTTGCCCGATCCCGCCGGGCCGGTGTTTCCGGCAGAGGCACACGGCTTCGGCCCGGTGCCCCACGAGCGGCTGCCGTTTCCCACCTGTGTCGTCGCGAGCAGCGACGATCCGTACGGTTCGCTCGCGTTCGCACGCGGCTGCGCGAACGCGTGGGGCAGCACGTTCCATGACCTCGGCCCGCGCGGCCACATCAACGCGGACAGCGGGCTCGGCGACTGGCCGCAAGCGCGCGGCTGGCTCGATGCGCTCGGGCGTTAGTCAGCCTGCCGGTCGGGCGCGGGTCGCGGCCGTGTGATCCCGTCGTTGCACGCCACGTGCGCCCGCAGCCGCCGCGACGCCGTCACCCGAATCGCGTCAGATCGCCTGTTTCGCCTTCAACGCGGCGATCCGCACGTCGTCGTAGCCGAGCATGTCGCGCAGCACGTCTTCCGTCTGCGCGCCGAGCAGCGGCGGGGCCGTGCGCGCGTCTGGCGGCGTCGCGCTCATCCGGATCGGGTTGCGCACGAGCTTCACGTCCGCGCCGCACGGGTGCGGCAGCGACACCTGCATCCCGCGCGCGACCACCTGCTCGTTGTCGAACACCTCGTCGAGATCGTTGATCGGCCCGCACGGCACGCCGGCCGCCTCGAGCGCGCCGATCCAGTCGGCCTTGCCGCGCGCCTTCACCATCTCCGCGAGGATCGGCACCAGCGTGTCGCGGTGACGCACGCGCGACGGGTTCGTCGCGAAGCGCTCGTCGTCGGCCAGCTCGGGCCGGCCGCCGGCCTCGACGAACTTGCGGAACTGCCCGTCGTTGCCGACCGCGACGATGATCCAGCCGTCGCGCGTCTGGAACGTCTGGTACGGCACGATGTTCGGATGCGCGTTGCCCCAGCGCACCGGCGGCTTGCCGCTCGCGAGGAAGTTGGTGTTCATGTTCGCGAGCAGCGCGACCTGCACGTCGAGCAGCGCCATGTCGATGTACTGGCCTTCGCCCGTGCGGTCGCGATGCGCGAGCGCGGCGAGCACGGCGATCGTCGAATAGAGGCCGGTCGCGAGATCGGCGATCGCGACGCCGGCCTTCTGCGGGCCGCCGCCCGGCTGGCCGTCGCGTTCGCCGGTGATGCTCATGAAGCCGCCGATCCCCTGCACGATGAAGTCGTAGCCCGCGCGGTGCGCGTACGGCCCCGTCTGGCCGAAGCCGGTGACCGAGCAGTAGACGAGATCGGGCTTCACCGCCCGCAGCGAGTCGTAATCGAGCCCGTACTTCTTCAATTGCCCGACCTTGTAGTTCTCGAGCACGACGTCGCTCTGCGCGGCGAGTTCGCGCACGATCTGCTGCCCTTCGGGCGTTGCGATGTCGATCGTCACCGAGCGCTTGTTGCGGTTCGCCGCGAGGTAGTACGCGGCCTCGGCGGTATCCGCGCCGTCCGCGTCCTTCAGGTACGGCGGCCCCCAGTGGCGCGTGTCGTCGCCGGCGCCCGGGCGCTCGACCTTGATCACGTCCGCGCCGAAGTCGGCAAGGGTCTGCGCGCACCACGGGCCCGCGAGCACGCGGGTCAGGTCCAGCACGCGGATATGGCTCAGGGCACCCATCGTCGAATCGTCTCCTTTCATGGCGGGCCTGCGTTGTCGGGCAAGGCCGATTGGCATGCCGAGCATCTTAAGGCGAATCGGCCGCGCGGGTGGCCCAGGCGGCTCGTCCGGATGGCCGAGCCGCGTTGCCGGCGCTTTGCCCGGAAGCGGGCCCCGATCCCGTATAATCGATCGTTTCCGAATCCATGCCGCCGCGCGCCCCGCCTGGGGCGCCGGCGTTTGAAGCCGTCTTTGCCAGACTGTCCCCGCACGCCATGAAAGCTGCCGAAATCCGCGAGAAATTCCTCAAATTCTTCGAATCGAAGGGCCACACGATCGTCCGCTCGTCGAGCCTCGTGCCCGGTAACGACCCCACGCTGATGTTCACGAACTCGGGCATGGTCCAGTTCAAGGACGTCTTCCTCGGCACGGACCCGCGCCCGTACTCGCGCGCCACGACGGCGCAGCGCAGCGTGCGCGCGGGCGGCAAGCACAACGACCTCGAGAACGTCGGCTACACGGCGCGCCACCACACGTTCTTCGAGATGCTCGGCAACTTCTCGTTCGGCGACTACTTCAAGCACGACGCGATCAAGTTCGCGTGGGAGCTGCTGACCACGGTCTACCAGCTGCCGAAGGACAAGCTGTGGGTGACCGTCTACCAGGAAGACGACGAGGCCTACGACATCTGGGCGAAGGAAGTCGGCGTGCCGACCGAGCGGATCATCCGGATCGGCGACAACAAGGGCGCGCGTTACGCATCGGACAACTTCTGGACGATGGGCGACACCGGCCCGTGCGGCCCGTGTACCGAAATCTTCTACGACCACGGCCCGGACGTGTGGGGCGGCCCGCCGGGGTCGCCCGAAGAAGACGGCGACCGCTACATCGAGATCTGGAACCTCGTGTTCATGCAGTTCAACCGCGACGCGCAGGGCAACATGACGCGCCTGCCGAAGCAGTCGGTCGACACCGGCATGGGCCTCGAGCGTCTCGCCGCGGTGCTGCAGCACGTGCACAGCAACTACGAGATCGACCTGTTCCAGAACCTGATCAAGGCCGCCGCGCGCGTGACCGAGATCAGCGACCTCACGAACAACTCGCTGAAGGTGATCGCCGATCACATCCGCGCGTGCTCGTTCCTGATCGTCGACGGCGTGATCCCCGGCAACGAAGGCCGCGGCTACGTGCTGCGCCGGATCGTGCGCCGCGCGATCCGCCACGGCTACAAGCTGGGCCGCAAGGGCGCGTTCTTCCACAAGCTGGTGGCCGACCTCGTCGCCGAGATGGGCACTGCCTATCCGGAGCTGAAGGAAGCCGAACAGCGCGTGACCGACGTGCTGCGCCAGGAAGAAGAGCGCTTCTTCGAGACGATCGAGCACGGGATGTCGATCCTCGAAGCCGCGCTGGCGGAGGTCGAGGCGAAGGGCGGCAAGGTGCTCGACGGCGAACTCGCGTTCAAGCTGCACGACACGTACGGCTTCCCGCTGGACCTGACGGCCGACGTGTGCCGCGAGCGCGGGATGACGGTCGACGAGCCGGCATTCGACGACGCGATGGCGCGCCAGCGCGAGCAGGCGCGCGCGGCCGGCAAGTTCAAGGCGACGCAAGGCCTCGAATACTCGGGCGCGAAGACCACCTTCCACGGTTACGAGGAAATCGCGTTCGACGACGCGAAGGTCGTCGCGCTGTACGTCGACGGCTCGGCCGTCAACGAGGTGAAGGCCGGCCAGGACGCGGTCGTCGTGCTCGACCACACGCCGTTCTACGCGGAATCGGGCGGCCAGGTCGGCGACCAGGGCGTGCTCGCGAACGCCGCGACGCGCTTCGCGGTGGCCGACACGCTGAAGGTGCAGGCCGACGTGATCGGCCATCACGGCACGCTGGAGCAGGGCACGCTGAAGGTCGGCGACGTGCTGCGCGCGGAAATCGACGCGCAGCGCCGCGCCCGCACCCAGCGCAACCACTCGGCCACCCACCTGATGCACAAGGCGCTGCGCGAAGTGCTCGGCGCGCACGTGCAGCAGAAGGGTTCGCTCGTCGACGCGGACAAGACCCGGTTCGACTTCGCGCACAACGCACCGATGACCGACGACGAAATCCGTCGCGTCGAGCAGATCGTCAACAATGAAATCCTCGCCAACGCGCCGGGCATCGTGCGCGTGATGCCGTACGACGAAGCGGTGAAGGGCGGCGCGATGGCGCTGTTCGGCGAGAAGTACGGCGATGAAGTGCGCGTGCTCGACCTCGGCTTCTCGCGCGAACTGTGCGGCGGCACGCACGTGCACCGCACCGGCGACATCGGCCTGTTCAAGATCGTCGTCGAAGGCGGCGTCGCGGCCGGTATCCGCCGCGTCGAGGCGATCACCGGCGACAACGCGGTGCGCTACGTGCAGGAGCTCGATGCACGCGTGAACGAAGCGGCAGCGGCGCTGAAGGCGCAGCCGTCGGAACTGACGCAGCGGATCGCGCAGGTGCAGGACCAGGTGAAGTCGCTCGAGAAGGAACTGGGCGCGCTGAAGTCGAAGCTCGCGTCGAGCCAGGGCGACGAGCTCGCGCAGCAGGCCGTCGAAGTGGCGGGCGTGTACGTGCTGGCCGCGACGCTCGACGGCGCCGATGCGAAGACGCTGCGCGAAACGGTCGACAAGCTCAAGGACAAGCTGAAGAGCGCGGCGATCGTGCTGGCGGCCGTCGAAGGCGGCAAGGTCAGCCTGATCGCGGGCGTCACGCCGGACGCGAGCAAGAAGGTCAAGGCCGGCGAGCTCGTGAACTTCGTCGCGCAGCAAGTGGGCGGCAAGGGCGGCGGCCGTCCGGACATGGCGCAGGCCGGCGGCACCGAGCCGGCGAACCTGCCGGGCGCGCTGGCCGGCGTGAAGGGCTGGGTCGAAGAACGGCTCTGATCCCTGATCGTTGCACGACCGATGCGATGCCGTCGCCCTGACGGCATCGCGTGAATCGACGAACGACCCGATCGGCAGGCGCCGGTCGGGTCGTTTCGTTTGTGCAGTCCATGCGCGTCGATCGATGCGGCGGCGCGCGCATAGGGGTCAGGCCGGCACGGTCACCGTTGGCGTTGTCATGTCCCCAGGCTGCCGCGCGGCGTCGGTGAGCGCATCGCGCAGCGCGGCGAGCGCCGCCGACGCATAGCCGCGCCGCCACCCGAGCAGCGTGTCGATGCCTTCGAGTTCAGGAATCGTGTGCGCGGCGATGTTGCCGGTCTCCGGTTGCAGATCGAGCACCGAACGTGGCGCGACCGCGACGCCCGCGCCGGCCGCGACGCACGCGACGATCGCGTGATACGAGCCGAGTTCGAGCACCCGGGCCGGCTTCACGCCGTGCGCCGCGTACCACCGTTCGACGTACTTGCGATACGCGCAGCCGCGCTCGAACGCGATCAGCGTCGGCAGGATCACGTCGCGCGGCGTGCGCACCGGCGGATGGCCGCGCGGCGTGAGCAGCACGAGATCCTCGCGGAAGATCGGCACCGTCTCGAACGTGTCGGGCAGCGTGTCCGGCTCGGGCGGCCGCGCAAACAGCGCGGCGTCGATCTCGAAGTCGCGCACGCGGTCGATCAGGCAGCCCGTCGTGCCCGTCAGCAGCTCGAGCGACACGTCGGGCCACGCATGGTGGTAGCGCGCGAGGAGGGTCGGCAGCCGGCTCGCGGCCGTGCTTTCCATCGTGCCGAGCCGCAGCCGGCCGCGCGGCGTGTCCTCGCGCACCGCGTCGCGCGCCTCGTCGGCGAGCGCGAGCAGGCGCTCCGCATACGGCAGCAGCGTCTGCCCGGCTGGGGTCAGCACGAGCCGGCGGCCGTCGCGCACGAACAGCGCCGCGCCGAGTTCCTCTTCCAGCTGCTTGATGCGCGTCGTGACGTTCGACTGCACGCGATTGAGCTTGGCCGCCGCGCGCGTCACGCCGTTTTCGCGCACGACCGCCCGGAAAATCGCCAGCGCCGCCAGGTCCATGATTCTCTCCGAGGGATGGGTCGATTCTTAATTATTCATTTTTCGAGAATGATTGGTCAAGTTAGGATGGACCCATTCCGATTTCCGATCCGGCCGGCGCGCGACGCGCCCGCCCATGCCGCCATGTCCCGCTTCGATGCCCTGACCGCCGCCGCCCGCGTGCTTTCGTCCGACCAGGCCGACCGCCGTGCCCGCGCGGCCGCGTTCGCCTGCATGGTCGGCCTGGCCGTCGTGCTCGGCGTCGGCCGTTTCGCGTTCACGCCGCTGTTGCCGCTGATGCTCGCGGACGGCTCGATCGGGCTGAATGGCGGCAGCTGGCTCGCGTCGGCGAACTACGCGGGGTACTTCGCCGGCGCGGTCAGTTGCGCGGCGCTGCGCGTCGCGCCGGCGCGAATGGTGCGCTTCGGGCTCGTCGCGACCGTGCTGCTGACCGCCGCGATGGGCGTCGGCCACCTGCTCCCGGTGTGGCTCGTCGTGCGTTTCGTCGCGGGCGTCGTCAGCGCATGGACGTTCGTGTTCGTGTCGCAATGGGGACTGCGGCGTCTGGCCGAGCTGGCTGCGCCCGAATGGAGCGGGGTGATCTACGCGGGGCCGGGCGTCGGCATCGTGGTGACGGGGCTGATCGGCAGTGCGCTGGCCGGGCAGCGTGCGTCGGTGGGCTGGCTGGGTTTCGCGGCGTTGTCGGCCGTCCTGTCGGTCGCGATCTGGCGCACGTTTGGTGTGGCGCCGGCCTCGGCGCACGCGCAGCCCACGCCGCCGGCTGCCGCGCCGCATGCGGCTACCGTCGCGCCCGCCACCCCGGCGGCGCGGGCCGACACGCGACGCCATCGCGCGGACGCCGCGTGGCTCGTCGTGCTCTACGGCGCTCCCGGCTTCGGCTACATCATCACCGCGACGTTCCTGCCGGTGATCGCGCGCGCCGCACTGCCGGCCGCCTCTCCTTGGCCGGACCTGTTCTGGCCGATGTTCGGCGCCGCGCTGATCGTCGGCGCGATCACCGCCGCGCGGCTGCCCGGGCACTGGGACAACCGGCTGCTGCTGGCGGCCGGCTGCGCGACGCAGGCGCTCGGCATCGCGGCCGGGATCGTGTGGCCGAACGCGGCCGGTTTCTCGATCGGCAGCGCGTTGCTCGGCCTGCCATTCACCGCGATCACGCTGTTCGCGATGCGCGAGGCAAGGCGTCTGCACGGCGAGCGCGCGGCCGGGCTGATGGGCTATGCGACCGCGTCGTACGGCGTCGGGCAGATCCTCGGGCCGCTCGTCGCGGCGCCGCTGGCCGCGCGCTTCGGGTCGTTCACACCCGCGCTGTGGGTCGCGGTGGCCGCGCTGCTGATCGGCGCCGCCGGCTTCGCCGCGACCGCCGCACACGGGCGCAGGTCGCCCTGACGCCGGTGGGGCCGGATCGTCTCGGGCGCGGGCAAACTCGCTAGAATGAAGCCTTTCCCGCGCCGAGCGGGTGTCCGACGCGGCCTGCAGGCCGATGCCCGGCGCTCGCCAGATCCCCATCGATGACCACCGCCGACTACCGCTTTTGCCCGCGCTGCGCGAGCCCGCTGACCGAGCGTGCCGATCCCGACCATGAAGGCGGCCGCGTCCGCCAGGCCTGCCCCGACGACACCTGCGGCTACGTGCACTGGAACAACCCGCTGCCGGTCGTCGCCGCGATCGTCGAACTCGACGGCAAGATCCTGCTCGCGCGCAACGCCGCGTGGCCCGAAGGGATGTTCGCGCTGATCACCGGCTTCCTCGAAAACGGCGAGACGCCCGAGGACGGCATCGCCCGCGAGGTGTTCGAGGAAACCGCGCTGAAGGCCGAGCACGTGTCGCTCGTCGGCGTGTACGAATTCATCCGCAAGAACGAGCTGATCATCGCGTACCACGTGCGGGCGTCGGGCACGGTGTCGCTGTCGCCGGAACTGCTCGAATACAAGCTCGTCGATCCGCCGCTGCTACGCCCGTGGCGTGCCGGCACGGGTGTCGCGCTCGCCGACTGGATGCGCGCGCGCGGCCTCGATTTCGAATTCGTCGACCGGCCGGGGCAGTGACGCGCCGGCCTGCCCGCGGCGTGTCGTCCGCCGCGCCGCGCGCGATCGCGACGCGGCGCCGCGTTGCCTGCCGGCGCGCCGCGTGCTTCGGCCGCCGCGCGTCGTCCCCATCCTCATCGCTTCCATCGTCCTGAGCGCCATCGCCATGTCCGACAAGCCGCAGCCGCGTCCGCGCGACGCCTATCGCCACTTCCTGCCGATCACGACCCGCTGGATGGACAACGACGTCTACGGGCACGTGAACAACGTCGTCTACTACAGCTACTTCGACACCGTCGTGAACGAGTACCTGATCCGCGCGGGCGTGCTCGACGTCGAGCACGGGCAGACGATCGGGCTGGTCGTCGAGACGCAGTGCAACTATTTCGCGCCGCTCGTGTTCCCGCAATCGGTCGACGCGGGGCTGCGCGTCGTGAAGCTCGGCACGTCGAGCGTGCGCTACGAAGTCGGGCTGTTCGCGCAAGGCGATGCGTCGCCCGCCGCGCAGGGGCATTTCGTGCACGTATACGTCGATCGCGGCACGCGCCGTCCGGTGCCGCTGCCCGACGCGCTGCGCGCCGCGCTCGAACCGCTCGCCGCCTGACGCTGCGCGGTGCACGCGTTCGCGCTCCAGGCCTTCAACGGCCTCAGCTACGGCCTGCTGCTGTTCATGCTGTCAGCCGGCCTCACGCTGATCTTCAGCGTGCAGGGCGTGCTCAACTTCGCGCATGCGAGCTTCTACATGCTCGGTGCGTACGTCGGCTACAGCATCGCGGCCTGGGCGGGCTTCTGGCCCGCGCTCGTGCTCGCGCCGCTCGCGGTCGGGCTGCTCGGCGCCGGCTGCGAACGCGCGCTGCTGCGCCGCGTGCAGGCGCGCGGCCATACGAGCGAACTGCTGCTGACCTTCGGGCTCGCGTACCTGATCGGCGAGGGCGCGAAACTCGCATGGGGCCTCGCACCGCTGCCGGCGCCGGTGCCGCCGCTGTTCGACGGTGCGCCCGTGACCGTGTTCGGTCTCGCCTTGCCGCGTTACCGGCTGTTCATGATGGCGATGTCCACGACGATGCTGGTCGGGCTCGGCGTGCTGCTGCGTGCGTCGCGCATCGGGCTCGTCGTGCGCGCGGCGCTCACGCATCGCGCGGCGGTCGAGGCGCTCGGCTACGACGTGCCGCGCGTGATGACGGCGCTGTTCGGCGCGGGCACCGCGCTCGCGGCACTGGCCGGTGTGATCGGCGCGCCGCTCGCGGTGATCGAACCGGCGCTCGCCGAGACGGTCGGGTCGGTCGTGTTCGCGGTGGTCGTGATCGGCGGGCTCGGCTCGCTCGGCGGTGCGTTCGTCGCGTCGCTCGCGGTCGGCTTCGCGCAGACTTTCGCGGCCGCGAGCGGCACGTCGCTACGCGACCTCGCGCAATGGACGGGCATCGCGCTGCCCGACAGCGTGGCAGCGGTGTCGATCGCGCAACTGGCGCCGCTGGTGCCGTACCTGCTGCTCGTCGCGGTGCTGGTCGCGCGGCCGCGTGGGTTGTTCGGCGAGCGTGTCGATGCATAGCCGCGCAGTGGCCGGATGCGCGCGCTGGGCGCTGTTCGCCGCGTGTGTCGCGCTGCCCGCGTGGCTGTGGCCGCATGGTGCGGTGCTCGGCTATCTCGCGCAGACGGCCGCGCTCGTCGTGCTCGCGCTGTCGTACAACCTGCAGCTCGGCACGACCGGGCTGCTGTCGTTCGGGCACGCGGCGTTCGCAGGCCTCGGTGCGTTCGCGGCCGCCCACTGGTTCAATCACGTCGGCGGCCCGCTGCCGCTGCTGCCGCTCGTCGGCGGCATGGCCGGCGCGGGCTTCGGGTTGGTCGCCGGGTTGCTGGCGACGCGCCGCTCGGGCACCGCGTTCGCGATGATCACGCTCGGGCTCGGCGAATGCGTCGCGGCCGCCGCGTGGAGCGTGCCCGCGTGGTTCGGCGGGATCGGCGGCGTGCCGATCGACCGGGCGAGCGGCGCGCCTTGGGGCAACGGGTATTTCGGCGCGCCGGCCCACGCGTATGCGGTGATCGCCGCGTGGTGCGTCGTGTCGGCGGCGGCCATGCATGTGCTGACGCGCACGCCGCTCGCGCGGCTCGCTAACGCGGTGCGCGACAACCCGGCGCGCGTCGCGGCGCTCGGCACCGATCCGCGCCGCGTGCGGCTCGCGATGGTCACGTGCGCATCGTTCTTCGCCGGCGTCGCCGGCACGCTGACGCTGATCGACGTCGAACTCGCGACGCCCGACAGCGTGTCGATGGCGCGCTCGGCGACCGTGCTGATCGCCGCGGTGATCGGCGGCACCGGTGCGTTCTTCGGGCCGGCGGCCGGCGCGGCCGTGCTGACCGCGCTGAGTATCGGCGTCGCGGGCGTGTCGCGTGCGTGGGCGCTGTATCTGGGCGTGCTGTTCGTCGCAATCGTCGTGGCCGCGCCGGGCGGGATCGCCGGCATCGCGCAGGCGCTCGCGCATGCATTGCGGCGCGATGTGTCGGCGACCGAGCGCTGGCGGGTGCTGTGCGCGATCGGTGCGTGCGTGTTCTGGGGCGCCGCGATCGTCTGCGCGGCCGAGCTCGGCTATGCGTGGCGCTTCGCGCAGGACGACGGCACGGGCCTCGCGTTCGGCGCATGGGGCATCGACGCCGATACGCCGGTCGGCTGGGCCGTCGCGGCTTCGGCGGCCGGCATCGGCACGCTGCTGTGGGGCTGGCGCGCGCGGCTCGGGCACGGCGCGGCGGTCGCCACGCAGGAGGACGCATGATGAACGGCAACGCGATCGCGTTGCACGGCGTGGTGCAGCGCTTCGGCGCGCAGACCGTGCTCGACGGCGTCGATCTGAGCATCGCGGCCGGCGAGCGTCACGCGCTGATCGGACCGAACGGCGCGGGCAAGTCGACGCTGTTCGGCGTGATCGCCGGGGCGATGCGCCCGACGCGCGGGCGCGTCATGCTGCACGGCGTCGAGCTGCGCGGGCGCGGGCCGGTCGTCGCGAGCCGCCTCGGCATCGGCCGCAGTTTCCAGCAGACGAGCGCATTCGCGCGCCTCAGCGTATTCGACAACCTGCGCTGCGCGGCGCTGCATGCGCCGGCCGAGCGGCGGCGCTGGTGGAACCGGTTGCGCGAATCGGCGTCGGTCGATCTCGCGGCCGCGCGCGTGCTGCACGACATCGGCCTCGACGCGCGGCGCGATACGCCGGCCGGTGAATTGAGTTACGCGGAGCAACGCGCGCTCGATCTCGGGATCGCGCTCGCGAGCGGTGCCCGTACGCTGCTGCTCGACGAGCCGACGGCCGGCATGAGCCGCGCACAGGCGGCGCGGATGATCGCGCTGATCCGTGCGACGACGCAGGGCCGCACGGTACTGATGATCGAGCACGACATGGACGCGGTGTTCGGTTTCGCCGAACGCATCACGGTGCTCGTGCGCGGCGCGGTGGTCGCGACCGGCGCGCCCGATGCGATCCGCGCCGATCCGCGCGTGCGTGCCGCGTACCTGGGCGAGGGCGCGGCATGAACGCCGTGCTCGACATTCGCGGGCTGCGCGCGTGGTACGGGAGGCAGCCCGTGCTCGACGGCGTCGATCTCGCGCTCGCGCCGGGCGAGACGCTCGCGCTGCTCGGCCGCAACGGCTCGGGACGCTCGACGCTCGCGAAGGCCGTGATGGGGCTCGTACGCACGGCCGGCTCGGTGCGCATCGCCGGCACCGAATGCGCGGGTGCGCGCACGTTCGAGATCGCGCGGCGCGGCGTTGCTTACGTGGCTGAAAGCCGCGACGTGTTTCCGCTGCTGAGCGTGCGCGACAACCTGCGGCTCGGTTTGCGCGGCGCGAGCGGCGCCGCCGAACGCACGGCGCTCGACCGTCTGTTCGAGCGTTTTCCGCTGTTGGCCGCGCGCGCGGACGTGAAAGCCGGGCGATTATCGGGCGGCGAGCAGCAGGTGCTCGCGCTGGTGCGCGCACTCGCCGGCCGCCCGCGCGTGCTGATCGTCGACGAGCCGGCCGAGGGGCTCGCGCCGCTCGCGGTCGACGAAGTCGGCGCATGCCTCGCCGCGCTGCAGGCCGACGGCGTCGCGATCGTGCTGATCGAGCAGCGGCTGCAGCTCGCACCGCGGCTCGCGCGGCGCGTCGCGGTGATGGGGCGCGGACGGATCGTCTACGACGGCGCGCTCGACGGCCTGGGCGGCGAGGTCGCCGATGCGTGGTTGAGCGCCGGCTGACCGCGCCCGGTCGATTGTTCGGCAAACTCCGCCAGTCAATTCGCGTCGAGCCGCTTTATCGCTGCGGTGCCGCAACGTACATTGCCAGTCAGGCCGGTCGCCATCACAACGCGTCGACGCGTCAACGCATCGTCGCGGCAACCGGCACCATCCATCGAACGTCTTCGGACTGAGGAATGAAATCATGAGCAAGCTGACAGGCAAGGTCGCGATCGTCACGGGCGCATCCAAGGGCATCGGCGCGGCAATCGCGAAGGCACTGGCCGACGAGGGCGCAGCGGTCGTCGTCAACTACGCGAGCAGCAAGGCGGGTGCGGACGCGGTCGTGAGCGCGATCACCGAAGCGGGCGGCCGCGCGGTCGCGGTCGGCGGCGACGTGTCGAAGGCCGCCGATGCGCAGCGCATCGTCGATACCGCGATCGACACGTACGGCCGTCTCGACGTGCTCGTCAACAACTCCGGCGTGTACGAATTCGCACCGATCGAAGCGATCACCGAGGAACACTACCGCCGGCAGTTCGACACGAACGTGTTCGGCGTGCTGCTGACCACGCAGGCCGCGGTCAAGCATCTCGGCGAAGGCGCGAGCATCATCAACATCAGCTCGGTGGTGACCAGCATCACGCCGCCGGCCAGCGCCGTGTACAGCGGCACGAAGGGCGCGGTCGACGCGATCACCGGCGTGCTCGCGCTCGAACTCGGCCCGCGCAAGATCCGCGTGAACGCGATCAACCCGGGGATGATCGTGACCGAAGGCACGCACAGCGCGGGCATCATCGGATCGGATCTGGAAGCGCAGGTGCTCGGCCAGACGCCGCTCGGCCGCCTCGGCGAGCCGAACGACATCGCGTCGGTCGCCGTGTTCCTCGCGTCGGACGATGCGCGCTGGATGACCGGCGAGCACCTCGTCGTGAGCGGGGGGTTGAACTGATCGTCCGCGGTACCGCGCGAACGGTGCGTGTGCGCCGTTCGCGCCACTACGCGCTCATCGCCAGCGCATTCGCGCCGACGTGCCACCGCAGGCATTCGACGACGAGCGCGTGATTGGCTTCGGAGCCGAGCCCCGCGATCGTCATCGCGCCGACGATGCCGGCGCCGGCGATCCGCAACGGCACACCGCCGCCGTCGAGCGCATAGTCGTCGTCCGACAGGCCTTGCGAGCGCAGCGACCAGCCGGCACGCCGAAAGCATGCGCCGACCGCGAGCGAACTCTGGCCGAAACGCAGCACCGTGTTTTGCCGGCGGCGGATCGCATCGCCGTCGTGCGCGCCGCTGCCGTCAAGCGCGCAGTAGAACAGCGGTGCGTGGCCGCCGACGATGCCGACCGCGATCGGCAGCCCGCGTCGCGACGCGAGGTTGACCGCGATTTCGCCCATTCGACGTGCGACGGCCGCATTGAAGTGCGGCAGCGCCGGGTTCGACGCGTCGTCGTCGAAGGCGTGGGGTGCGAGGCGAAAGGGGGGCGTCACCATGGCGGCTCCGTAGCGTGGCCGGCGCGGTACGCGCGTGCCGGGCGTCGCATCGTCACGGGCCGCGCGCGGGCCCGTGTTCCATTCAGTGCTTCGGCGTTTCAGCACGTCAGCACTTCTTCAGCACTTCAACGTTTCGGCGCCGCGTCGAGCATCCACTCGTGCGCGGGATCGTTCTTGAACGCCCACGCGCGGCTCGGGCCCGCCATCACGTTCAGGTAGTACAGGTTGTAGCCATGAGGCGCGACCACCGGGTGATAGCCGCGCGGCACCATCACGACGTCGTGGTTCTCGACCGCGCAGGCCTCGTCGAGGCTGCGATCGTCGGTGTACACGCGCTGGAACGCGAAACCCTGCGGCGGATCGATCCGGTGGTAATAGGTTTCCTCGAGCGACGTCTCGTCGGGCGCCGCGTCGCGGTCGTGCTTGTGCGGCGGATAGCTGCTCGAATGGCTGGCCGGCGTGACGACTTCGACGACGAGCAGCCGGTCGGCGGCCGGATTGTCGCCCATCAGGATGTCGCATACGTAGCGCGTGTTGGTGCCTTGCCCGCGCACCGAGCGGCGCATCCGCTCGCCGTCGAGGCGCAGCACGCGCTTGTCGCCGCTCGCGTACGGCGCGGTGCACAGCGCGACTTCCGCATCGCGCGTCGCGACCAGCGTGACGGTCTTGCCGCCCGGCACGTATAGCGCGTCCGGCGACACGTCCTCGAATACGCTGTCGCGCTTGCCGAGCGCATCATAGGTTTCGCCGTCGACGTCCGCGCGCAGCGTGCCCGTCAGTACCACGACGCACAGTTCGCGCGTGCCGGTGTCGAGCGTTTCGGTATCGCCGGCCTTCAGGCGCAGCGCGCGAAAGCCGACGTGCTTCCAGCCCGCCGATTCGGGCGTGACGTTGCAGATCTCGCGGTCGGCGGATGCCTTGACCAGCAGGGGAGAAATCGTCATGAAATGGGTCTCCGCAATAGGGTAGGGCTCGAGCGCTCACGCGCCTTCGTGCCGGCTCACGCGCTCAACCGGTCGACGATCGCGCGCAGCGATTCGTAGCCTTTCTTCGCATACGCATAGCTCGGCGCGACGGCCGGGTCCTGCTCGGCCTCGACGACGAGCCAGCCTTCGTAGCCGGCGTCCTTCAGCGTGCGCAGCGTCGCGTCATAGTCGAGCGCGCCGTCGCCCGGCACCGTGAAGGTGCCGTTGATCACGCCGTTCAGGAAGCTCCAGCCGTCGTTGCGCGCCTGGTTGACGACCTGCGGCCGCACGTCCTTGCAATGCACGTGCGCGACGCGCGACACGTGCTTCTTCAGCAGCGCGACCGGGTCGGCCGCGCCGCCGAAATATGCGTGGCCGGTGTCGAACAGCAGGAACACCTTCGCCGGATCGGTCAGCGCCATCAGCCGGTCGACGTCGTCCGGCGACTCGACGTACGCGCCCATGTGGTGATGGTAGGCAAGCTTGATGCCGTACGTGTCGAGCAGGTGCGCGCCGAATGCGTCGAGGCGCGCCGCATAGCGCCGCCACGCTGCGTCGTCGACGAAACGCGGCCGCTTCGCGACCGGCGTGTCGATGTTGCCCTGGATCGTGCCCGCGCATTCGCCGTACACGACGACTTTCACGTCGTTGTACTGCAGCTTCGTCATGTGCGCGCGGCAGCGCTCGATTTCCGCCGCGACCGCATCGGCGTCGGTCATGCCCGGCGCGAGCTCCGCGAGGAAGCCCGAATACCAGCCCGACACGCATACGAGCCCGAATTCGGCGAGCTTCGCTTTCAGTTCGGGGCCTGTCTTCGGGAACTTGTTGCCGAGCTCGAAGCCCGCATAGCCGATTTCGGCGCCTTCCTTCAGCGCCGTTTCGAGCGGCGTCTCGCCGCCGAGCGACGGCAGGTCGTCGTTCATCCACGACAGGGGATTGATACCGATGCGGACGTTCCAGCTCATGACGGGTTTCCTGGTTCGAATGTTGTTGTCTCGGCGCGGCCGATGGAAAGGGCGGGCGGATCAGCGCCGCTGGCGGGTTTTCGCGTCGAGATACGCGCGATGGGCATCCGCGACGCCGGCGCGTTCGGACACCTGCGGCACCGCGACTTCCCACCACGCGCCGCCGTCGTCGGTCGTGCGCTGGTGCGTGGTGTCGATCACGAGCACCTGGCTGGTCGTCGCCGCACGCGCGCGCTTCATTTCGTGGCGCAGCTCGGCAATGTCGCGCACGTGCACGGCTTCGGCGCCCATCGAGCGTGCATGCATCGCGAAGTCGATCGTCGAGCGTTCGCCGCCTTCGGGCACGCAGTCGTCGAGCATGTTGTTGAAGCTCGCGCCGCCGCAATTGAGTTGCAGCCGCTCGATGCAGCCGTAGCCGCGGTTGTCGAGGATCACGACGATGATCTTGCGGCCGAGCATCACGGAGGTCGCGAGTTCCGCATTGAGCATCATGTACGAGCCGTCGCCGACGATCACGATGACTTCGCGCTCGGGCCGCGCGAGCTTCGCGCCGAGGCCGCCCGCGACTTCGTAGCCCATGCACGAATACGCATAGTCCATGTGGTAGTTGCCCGGCATGCCGCTGCGCCACAGTTTGTGCAGTTCGGCCGGCAGCGTGCCGGCCGCGCACACGACCAGATCGTCGCGGGCGCTGTCGCGCCCCGCGTCGGCCGCGGAGTCGCGCACCGCGCCGATCACTTCGGCGTCGTACGGCAGCGTGTCCTTCGGAATCCGGGTGGTCAGGTCCGTCACGCGCGCGTTCCACGCGGCGGCCTGATCGCGGTTCGCGGCGGTCCACGCCGGATCGGCGCGCCAGCCGGCCAGCGCGGCCGACAGTTGCCCGAGGCCGGTGCGCGCATCGGCCACCAGTTGCCGGCCGCGCTTCTTGCCCGCGTCGAACGGCTGCACGTTCAGGCTCAGCAGCGTCGCGTCGCCGTAGAGCGCGTGCGAGCCGGTCGTGAAATCCTGCAGCCGCGTGCCGACCGCGAACACGACGTCGGCCTGCGCGGCCGCGCGGTTCGCGGCGGGCGAGCCCGTCACGCCGATCGAGCCGAGGTTCAGCGGGTGATCCCACGCGAGGCTGCCCTTGCCGGCCTGCGATTCGGCGACCGGCACGCCGTGCGTATCGGCGAACGTGCGCAGCGCATCCCACGCCTGGCTGTACAGCACGCCGCCGCCGGCGACGATCAGCGGCTTCTTCGCGGCCTTCAGCACGTCGAGCGCATCGGCGAGTTCGAGCGCGTCGGCCGGCGGCCGGCGCATCCGGATCAGCGGCGGCGCGAAGAAATCCTCGGGCCAGTCGTACGCGAAGGTCTGCACATCCTGCGGCAGCGCGAGACACACGGGCCCGCATTGTGCGGGATCGGTCATCACCTGGATCGCGCGCGGCAGCGCGACGAGCAATTGCTCCGGCGACGTGATGCGGTCGAAGTAGCGCGTCACGGGCCGGAAGCAGTCGTTCGCGCTGACGTCGCCCTGTTCGAAATCCTCGACCTGCTGCAGCACCGGGTCGGGCAGCCGCGACACGAACACGTCGCCGGGCAGCAGCAGCAGCGGCAAGCGGCCGACGTGCGCGAGCGCGGCGGAGGTCAGCATGTTGGTGGCGCCGGGGCCGATGCTCGACGTCGCGGCCATCATCCGCTGGCGGAAATTCGCCTTCGCGAACGCGATGGCCGCGTTGGCCATCCCTTGCTCGTTGTGTGCGCGAAACGTCGGCAGCCGGTCTTTCTCCGCATGGAGCGCTTCGCCGAGCCCGGCCACGTTGCCGTGGCCGAAGATCGCGAACACGCCGCCGCAGTACGGCAGGATCTCGGTGTGGCCGTCGGGCTGGACGACTTCGGCGCGCAGGGCGGCCAGGTAGCGCACGAGCGCCTGGCTGACGGTCAGTCTTACGGTGGTGGTCATCGTCGGTCGATAGAGAGAAGTCGGGTGGTCGTCACGAACACGGGCATCAGGCTGCGGCGGCGCGCGCGGCGGTACGTCGGCCCAGCCACGCGTCGACCAGTTGCGCGAAGTTGCCGGCCACTTCGTCGATCAGCGCCTGATCGTCGATCCGGCCCGCGAACCAGTTCAGCGACGCATCGGCCCACAGCGTGCGCCCGACCATGAAGCCCTTGACGATCGGGTTGGTCGCCGAGCGGAAGCTGTCGATCAGGTATTGCAGCGGCTGGTTCAGCCCGAGGATCACCGCGCCGCGGCAGTGCGGATCGCGCTCGGCGATCAGCGCGGCGAGCCGCGCCCAGCCGTCGGCGGTGAGCGGCGTGAGCTTCCACCATTCGGGCTTCACGCCGAGGTTGTAGAAGCGCGCGATCGTGCGCAGCACCGCGTCGTCCTCGGTGCCGGCCGGCGTGACCGCGCGCGGCGGAATCATTTCCAGCAGCAGCTCGTTGCCGCTCGCGCGCGTGGCTTCCCACAGTTCCAGCACGCGCTGCTCCTGCTCGACGCGCAGGTCGACGGGGTCGTCGGGGTGATAGTGGACGAGGCACTTCACGACCTGTTCGGTCGGCCAGTGCGTGAGCGACGAGCCGACCGAGCGTGTGTCGTCGAAGCGCAGCGGCCGCGAGCCCGGCAGTTCGACCGGGCGGCCGACCCACCAGCCGCGCCCGGTGGCCGACGCGAGCGCGTCGCTGCCGTATGCGCCGCCGTCGATCAGCACGCCGACGTGGCCGGCGATCCCGCGATCGCGCTCGACCTGTTCGACCGCGCGCACGAGCAGGCGCTTCAGCGTCTTGATCCGCGCTTCGTCCGCGCCGGCCTGCACCGCCAGCTCGTAGAACTGGCTGCGATGGTCGAACGCCATCACGCACAGGTCGTCCCATTCGCGGCGCGGTACCGTCACGCGATGCAGGTGCGCGAGCGTACGGTCGGCGTCGACCTGCGGATTGCGGCTGCCGTCGAACCAGTGCGCGAGTTCGGCCGGCGTCGGCATCGCGGCCGAGCATGCGTGGCGCGACACGACGATCGCGCCGCACGCGTTCGCGATGCGCGTCGATTCGGCCCAGTCGCGCCCGCGCAGCAGCCCCGACAGCAGGCCGGACAGGAACGCATCGCCCGCACCGAGCACGTTCAGCACTTCGACGCGCTCGCCGAGAAAGGTCGGCGCAGCGTCGATGCTGGCCGGAATGTCGCCTTCGATCACGCAGCAGCCGAGCGCGCCGCGCTTGACGACCAGCGTCGCGTTCGTGATCGCGCGCACCGCCTGCAACGACCCGATCAGGTCATGCGGCACGCCGCCCGCGATCAGGAATTCCTCCTCGGTGCCGACCAGCAGGTCGAATTCGCCGAGTACCTGCTGCAGCTGCCGCGTCACCTGCGCGTCGGGCACGTAACGGTTTTCGCCGGCGCCGCGTGCGGTCAACCCCCACAGCACCGGCCGGTAGTCGATGTCGAGGATGCGGACCGCGCCGTGGCGGCGCGCATATCCGAGCGCAGTCAGCGACGCCTCGCGCGTGCCCGGCGTCGACAGATGCGTGCCGGTGATCGCCAGCGCGCGGCAACCGGCGATGAAATCCTCGCTGATCTCGTCGGCGCGCACGGCCATGTCCGCGCAGTTCTCGCGCACGAACAGCAGCGGGAACGTATCGCGATCCTTCAGCCCGAGCAGCACCAGCGCGGTGAGGCGCTCGCGGTCGGTCTGCAGCTGGCTCGTGTCGCAGCCTTCGCGCTCGAGCGTCTCGCGCAGGAAGCGGCCCATCTGCTCGTCGCCGACGCGCGAAATCATCGCGGTCTTCAGCCCGAGCCGCGCGACGCCGAACGCGACGTTGCCCGACGAGCCGCCGAGATACATCTGGAAGCTGCGCGCGTCCTCGAGGCGGCTGCCGTACTGCTGCGCATAGAGATCGACGGCCACGCGGCCGAGGCAGGCGAGATCGATGGGGCGGTCACTCGGAAAGTTCAGCAGGCTCATATCACGTGTCACGCTCGCGGCCGGCGTTCGGCGCTGCCGGCAGATTAGGGGACCGATCCAGTGGCGACTGTCCGCGGCCCATGCCGCACGACATGAGGCTGCCTGCCACCGGGAGTCGGGCTACGGAACGGAGTCTAGACTTTTTGGAAATACAGTTCCCTAGGTGAAATCACGTAGAAATAAATTTCCAAATTTTCGAGGAAGTGATCTACAGTTTCATCCGGATGCTTCAGTCCCGATCGGACCAGATCGGACTCGGCCCGGCGGCGCGCAACGCGCCGTCTTCCGCCCCCCGGAGATGAGGAGACAGATTGATCATGAAGACCAAGCTGATGGCCGTCGCGGCCGCCGCGATCCTGGCTGCGCCGCTCGCGCATGCCGAGAAGATCGGCGTGACGATGGCATCGTTCGACGACACGTTCCTGACCATCCTGCGCAACAGCATCGCCGATTCGGCGAAGAAGGACGGCGCGACGGTGCAGATCGAGGACGGCGGCAATGACGTCGGCAAGCAGTTGAGCCAGGTCCAGAACATGATCGCGCAGAAGGTCGACGCGATCATCGTGAATCCGGTCGATACCGACGCGACGCCGAAGATCACGAAGATGGTGACCGCGGCGAAGATTCCGCTCATCTACGTGAACCGCAAGCCGGTCGACTTCGACAAGCTGCCGGCCGGCGTCGCGGTCGTCGCGTCCGACGAAAAGCAGTCGGGCACGCTGCAGGCGCGCCAGGTGTGCAAGCTGCTCGGCGGCAAGGGCGACCTCCTGGTGCTGATGGGTGAGCTGTCCAACGAATCGGCGCGCGCGCGCACCAAGGACATCGAGGACGTGATCGCGACGAAGGAATGCTCGGGCATGAAGATCGTCGACAAGCGCGAAGGCAAGTGGAGCCGCACGCAGGGCCAGGACATCACGATGAACTGGCTGAGCTCCGGGACGAAGTTCGACGCGATCGTGTCGAACAACGACGAAATGGCGATCGGCGCGATCAACGCGCTGAAGGCCGCGCGCAAGCTCACGCCGAAGACGGTCGTCGCCGGTATCGACGCGACGCCGGACGGGCTCGCGGCGATGAAGGCCGGCGAGCTGAAGGTGTCGGTCTACCAGAATGCGACCGGGCAGGGCGCGCAGGCGGTGGCCGCGGCGCTCAAGCTCGCGAAGAAGCAGCCGGTCGATCGCTACGTGAACGTGCCGTTCGAGCTCGTGACGCCGGAGAACATGAACCAGTACGCGAAGCACTGACCGGTTTTTCCGCTGAACTGCGCGGGCCCGGCGCGGCCGGGTTCGCGCGCGATTTTCGAGGAACGTCCATGTTTACAGCCAGGATCGCGCGCTCGATGGCCAGCGAAAGCGCGCCGGCCGCGTCGTCCGCCGCGCCGGGTTCGTCCGGTGCGCCCATGGCCGACTGCGTGCTCGAGGTGCGCGGCGTCGGCAAGTCCTTTCCCGGCGTCGTCGCGCTCGACGGTGTGCAGTTCCGCGTGCGCCGCGGCACCGTGCATGCGCTGATGGGCGAGAACGGCGCCGGCAAGTCCACGCTGATGAAGATCATCGCGGGCGTCTACACGCCCGACCAGGGCGAAATCCTGATCAACGGCGAACCGGTCGTGCTGAACGGCCCGCTCGATGCGCTCGACCGCGGCATCGCGATGATCCATCAGGAACTCAACCTGATGCCGTACATGACGGTCGCGGAGAACATCTGGATTCGCCGCGAACCGAAGAACCGTTTCGGCCTGATCGATCACGCCGAGCTGCGCCGCCGCACGGCCGCGCTGTTCGAGCGGCTGTCGATCGACATCGATCCGGAAACCGACGTGCGCACGCTGACCGTCGCGAGCCGCCAGATGGTCGAGATCGCGAAGGCCGTGTCGTTCGACTCGGACGTGCTGATCATGGACGAGCCGACCTCCGCGCTGACCGAGAAGGAAGTCACGCACCTGTTCCGGATCATTCGCCAGCTGCGCGAGCAGGGCAAGGGCATCGTCTACATCACCCACAAGATGAACGAGCTGTTCGAGATCGCCGACGAGTTCTCGGTGTTTCGCGACGGCAAGTACATCGGCACGCATGCGTCGAGCGACGTCACGCGCGACGACATCATCCGCATGATGGTCGGGCGCGAGATCACGCAGATGTTCCCGAAAGAAGACGTGCCGATCGGCGACGTTGTGCTGTCGGTGAAGGATCTCTGCGTCGACGGCGTGTTCCGCGACGTGAGCTTCGAGCTGCGCGCGGGTGAAATCCTCGGCGTCGCGGGCCTCGTCGGCTCGGGGCGCTCGAACGTCGCGGAGGCGCTGTTCGGCGTCGTGCCGGCCACCTCGGGCGAGATCCGCATCGACGGCAAGCCGGTGCGTATTGCGACGCCCGCGCAGGCGATGAAACACGGGATGGCGTTTCTCACCGAGGACCGCAAGGATTCCGGCTGCTTCCTGAATCTCGACCTGCTCGCGAACATGGAAGCGGCGGTGCTGAGCCGCCGCTACGTGAAGTTCAATTTCGTGCAGCAGGCGCAGTTGAAGCGCGACTGCGAGGAAATGAGCCGGATGCTGCGCGTGAAGTCGCCCGGGCTGCACGAGGAAATCCAGAACCTGTCGGGCGGCAACCAGCAGAAGGTGCTGATCGGCCGATGGCTGCTTACGCAACCGCGCATCCTGATCCTCGACGAACCGACGCGCGGTATCGACGTCGGCGCGAAGGCCGAGATTCACCGGCTCGTCAGCGCGCTCGCCGGCAAGGGCGTCGCGGTGCTGATGATCTCGTCGGAAATGCCGGAAGTGCTGGGGATGAGCGATCGCGTGATGGTGATGCACGAAGGGCGCATGACCGGCATCGTCGATCGCAAGGACGCCGACCAGGTCCGCATCATGGATCTCGCGTCGCGCTGAGCCGCAACAAGATTGGAGACAACTGAAATGGGCAACCTGAACCCGGTCGCGGATGCGCAGACCATGACACTCAAGTCGCGGCATGCGAAGTGGCCGCCCGAACTGAGCATCTTCCTGGTGCTGGTCGGCATCAGCCTGTTCTTCGAGGTCGTCGGCTGGATCGTCGTCGGCCAGAGCTTCCTGTTCAATGCCGAGCGGCTCGAGATCATCGTGCTGCAGATGGCCGTGATCGGCATCATCGCGGTCGGCGTGAACCTCGTGATCATCACCAGCGGGATCGACCTGTCGTCCGGGTCGGTCGTCGCGGCGGCCGCCGTCGTGTCGGCGAGCCTCGCGCAGGTGTCCGACTTCCCGCGCGCGGTGTTTCCGCACCTCACCGACCTACCGGTCATCTGGCCGGTGCTGGCCGGCGTGTGCGTCGGGCTGCTGGTGGGCCTCCTGAACGGCACGCTGATCGCGCTGACGGGCATCCCGCCGTTCATCGCGACGCTCGGCACGATGGTCGCCGCGCGCGGCTTCGCGAAGTGGTTCACCAACGGGATGCCGGTGTCGATGCTGACCGACCCGTTCGCGGCGATCGGCGCAGGGGCGAATCCGGTGATCATCTTCCTGGTGGTGGCCGCGATCTTCCACGTCGTGCTGCGCTACACGCGCTTCGGCAAGTACACCTATGCGATCGGCGCGAACCGCCACGCGGCCGTCGTGTCGGGCATCAACGTCACGCGGCACCTGATCTTCGTCTATGCGATCGCGGGCCTGTTGAGCGGCATCGCCGGCACCGTGACGGCCGCGCGTGCGATCTCCGGCCAGTCGGGCATGGGCGTGATGTACGAGCTCGATGCGATCGCGGCCGTCGTGATCGGCGGCACGTCGCTGTCGGGCGGCCTCGGCCGCGTGACGGGCACCGTGATCGGCGTGCTGATCCTCGGCGTGATGACGTCGGGCTTCACGTTCATCCGCATCGACGCGTACTACCAGGAGATGGTCAAGGGCGCGATCATCGTCGCGGCCGTGATCGCCGACCAGTACCGCAACAAGAAGTCGCGTCGTTGAGCGCACGCGTGATCCAGAAATCAGACTTCGCAAAGGACACCCGATGAAGATCGCGCTGGACCCCTACATGATTCGCCACCTGCCGCTCGACCGGCTGCCGCACGCGGTGGCCGAGCTCGGCTACGACCAGATCGAGCTGTCGCCGCGCAGCGACTTTCTCGACTGGTGGGTGATGCCGCGCGCGACCCGCGAACGCATGGCCGCATTCCGCCAGGCGATGCGCGCGAGCGGCGTGGGCCTCGCGTCGCTGCAGCCGATGTACCGCTGGGCGAGCCCGTTCGACGACGAGCGCCAATGGGCGGTGCGCTGCTGGAAGAAGGCGATCGAGGTGGCAGTCGAGATGGAGTGCCCGCTGATGGTGTCGGAGTTCGGGCGCGGCGCGTCGCCCGAGCGCTCGGTCGGCGAGCGGCCGGGCGCGAACCCGAAGGAGCTGTGCGAGGCCGCGTGGTTCCGCTCGATGGACGAACTGCTGCCGATCCTCGAGCGCGAACGCATCGTGCTGTCGGTCGAGCCGCATCCGGAGGACTGGATCGAGCAGTTGCAGCCGGCGATCGACATCGTCACGAATCTCGGTTCGCCGTCGTTGAAGCTGTCGTATATCGCGCCGCACACGTTCTACTACGGCGACGACATGGCCGCGATGATCGCGCAGGCCGCGCCGATCCTCGCGCACGTGCGCGTGGCCGACACGTTCGACCACCGCAAGAGCAGCCAGCTGCGCTACATCGTGAACCCGCCCGGCTCGAACCAGATCCGCGTGCACCAGCATCTCGACATCGGGCAGGGCGAGATCGACTGGGACCTGTTTTTCCGCGCGCTCGGCGCCGCCGGCTTCGACGGCGTGATGTCGTCGTGCGTGTTCGCGTGGGAGGACCGCGCGGAAGCGTCGTCGCGCTACATGCGCGACGCGATCCAGCGCTACGTCGATCGCCATTTCGATCGCACCGCGCGCTGACTGATGACCGATTGCTGACCGGCGCGGCACGGGCCGCGCCGCTGATGAACGAACGACTGGAGAGAACTGCATGACCTTGCAAATCGGCGTGATCGGCTGCGGCGCGATCGGCCAGGACCACATTCGCAGACTGACGCGCACGCTGTCCGGCGCGCGCGTCGTGGCCGTCAACGACATCGATCCGCAGCAGGCGCGCGACGCGGTGACGAAGTACGGGCTCGACGCCGAGATCTACGGCGACGGCCACGAAGTGGTCGCGGCCGCCGACGTGCAGGCCGTGCTCGTCACGTCATGGGGGCCGACGCACGAAGCGTTCGTGCTCGACGCGATCGCGCACGGCAAGCCGGTGTTCTGCGAGAAGCCGCTCGCGGTGACGGCGGAAGGCTGCATGCGCATCGTCGAAGCCGAAGTCGCGCACGGCAAGCGGCTCGTGCAGGTCGGCTTCATGCGGCCGTACGACGAAGGCTATCGCGCGCTCAAGCGCGTGATCGACAGCGGCCAGATCGGCGCGCCGCTGATGCTGCATTGCGCGCACCGCAACCAGTCGGTCGGCGAGCGCTACACGACCGACATGGCGATCACCGACACGCTGATCCACGAGCTCGACGTGCTGCGCTGGCTGCTCGGCGAGGACTATGCGAGCGCGCAGGTCGTCTATCCGAAGAAGACGCGCCATGCATCCGCGCATCTCGCCGATCCGCAGATCGTGCTGCTCGAAACCGCGAGCGGCGTGCGCATCGACGTCGAGATCTTCGTGAACTGCCAGTACGGCTACGACATCCAGTGCGAGGTCGTCGGCGAGCAGGGCATCGCGAAGCTGCCCGATCCGCCGGCCGTCGGGCTCAAGCATGCGGCGCGGCAGTCGGTCGAGATCATGACCGACTGGAAGGAGCGCTTCATCGCGTCGTACGACGTCGAGCTGCAGGCGTTCATCGACGGCGTGCGGCAGGGCGCGCTGACCGGGCCGTCCGCGTGGGACGGCTACGCGGCGGCGGTCGCGGCCGACGCGTGCGTGCGGGCCCAGCAGAGCGGCGCGGTCGAGGCGATCGCGATGGCCGAGCGTCCCGCGTTCTATCGCGGCTGACCGGTCGCTTACCTGCCGGAGAGACCGACATGACGATGAAGATTGGCTGCGCGCCCTGCTGCTGGGGCGTCGACGACGTGAAGAACCCGCACCTGCCGCCGTGGCGGCACGTGCTTGCCGAGGCCGCGCAGGCCGGCTACTCGGGCATCGAGCTCGGGCCGTACGGCTACATCCCGCTCGAACTCGACGTGGTGAGCGCCGAGCTGGATCGCCAGCGCCTGAGCATCACGGCCGGCACGATCTTCGACGATCTCGTGTCGCCGGAGAACCTGCCGAACCTGCTGCGCCAGACGCGCGACATCTGCGCGCTGATCACGCGGCTGCCGAAGTTGCCGACGCAGGACGGCCAGCGCTATGCGGCGCCATACCTGGTCGTGATGGACTGGGGCCACGAGGAACGCGACTACGCGGCCGGCCACGGCGATCGCGCGCCGCGGCTGTCCGACGAGCGCTGGGCGCGGATGGTCGACCATATCCGGCAGATCGCCACCATCGCGCGCGACGAGTTCGGCGTGCGCGCGGTGATCCATCCGCATGCGGGCGGCTACATCGAGTTCGCGGACGAGATCGACCGGATCGTCGCCGACATTCCGGCCGACACGGCGGGCCTGTGTCTCGACACCGGCCACCTGCATTACTCGGGCATGGACCCGGAAACGTGGTTGCGCCGCCATGCGGCACGGCTGGACTACGTGCATTTCAAGGATATCGACGCGGCCGTGTACGACACGGTGATGGGCGAGCACATCGCGTTTTTCGCGGCCTGCGCGCGCGGCGTGATGTGCCCGATCGGCACTGGCGTGCTCGACTACCCGGCGATCCGCCGCGCGCTCGACGACATCGGCTACGCTGGCTACATCACGATCGAACAGGAGCGCGACCCGCGCAACGCCGGCACGAGCCTGCGCGACGTCGCCGCGAGCCGCGCGTTTCTCGCGTCGGCCGGTTTTGCATGATCCCCTGAACACGCACCAGGAACACCACCATCATGATTGACGGACAGATTCTGCTTGGCCATTCGATTCGCTGGGGCATGGTCGGCGGCGGGCTCGGCAGCCAGATCGGCTACAGCCACCGGTCGGCCGCGCTGCGCGACGGCAGCTTCCAGCTGGTTGCCGGCGCATTCGACATCGATCCCGAGCGCGGCCGCCAGTTCGGCGTGAAGCTCGGCGTCGCGGCCGAGCGCTGCTATCCCGACTACGCGACGATGTTCGACGCCGAGGCGCGCCGCCCGGATGGCATCCGCGCGGTGTCGATCGCGACGCCGAACAACACGCACTTCGAGATCTGCCGTGCCGCGCTGAACGCCGGGCTGCACGTGGTCTGCGAGAAGCCGCTGTGCTTCACGACCGAGGAGGCCGAGGCGCTGCAGCGCCTGTCGGTCGAGAAAAACCGGATCGTCGGCGTCGCGTACGGCTATTCCGGACACCAGATGATCGAGCAGGCGCGCGAAATGATCGCGCGCGGCGACCTCGGCGAGATCCGCATCGTGCAGATGCAGTTCGCGCACGGCTTCCATAGTGAAGGCGTCGAGGCCGCGAGCGCGGCCGCGCGCTGGCGCGTCGATCCGAAGTTCGCCGGCCCGAGCTACGTGCTCGGCGACATCGGCACGCATCCGCTGTACATCTCCGAGGTGATGGCGCCGGAACTGAAGATCCGGCGGCTGATGTGTTCGCGGCAGAGCTTCGTGAAGAGCCGCGCGCCGCTCGAGGACAACGCGTTCACGATCATGGAGTACGACACCGGCGCGATCGGCTACGTGTGGTCGAGCGCGGTGAACGCCGGTTCGATGCACGGGCAGAAGGTGCGCGTGATCGGCTCGAAGGCGAGCGTCGAATGGTGGGACGAGCATCCGAACCAGTTGCGCTACGAAATCCAGGGGCAGCCCGCGCAGGTGCTCGATCGCGGGATGCCGTACCTGCATCCGAACGCCACGCGCGAAGACCGCATCGGCGCCGGGCATCCGGAAGGGCTGTTCGAGGCATGGTCGAACCTGTACGCGCGCTTCGCACTCGCGATGGATGCGGCCGATCGCGGCGACGCCGCGGCGGTGAAGGCCATCCGCATTCCGGACGTCCACGCGGGCGTCGAGGGCGTGCGCTGGGTCGAGAATTGCGTGCGTTCGGCCGATGCGGGCGGCGTGTGGGTCGACTATCGTTGAACTGGATAAGGCCGGCTGCGCGGCGCTTCGTCGCGATTGTCGCGGCAGCCGGCCTTGGTACACACCCTGATCTTTACGACGCCGCGAGCGCGTTGGACAATCGTTTCCAGTCTTGCCGTGGAGCGTGTGCAAGTGATGACCGAGCGCGTGGGAGCGAGCCGGCGGCGCGGGTCGTGCCGCAAACGTGATTAAATTCGCCCTTCATGCATGTATCCAGTCGAGCCCCGGGCCGCGCCGGCCAGCCGCGCGCGCGCATCGGGGCCGTCAACTTCGCGCTATCCGATGAGCTCATCCGAGAAACCTCCCGCCACCGTCGAGGCGTTCCTGCAGCACCTGACGCAGGAGTACGACGGCCTCAGCAATCGCCTGAAGGTGATCGCGCGCCACGTGGAAACGCATCGGGACCAGCTTGGGCTGGAAGGCATCCAGTCGCTCGCGGAAGCCTGCGGCGTCCAGCCGTCGGCCGTCGTGCGCTTCGCGAAGCACTTCGGCTTCTCCGGTTTCTCCGAGATGCAGCGGTTGTTCCGCGAGGGGCTCGCGCAGCAGATCGCGCCGGGGCGTGCGTACAACCTGCGGCTGCGCGACGTGATCGAAGCCGGCTCGTCGAGCCTGCAGCCCGAACAGATCGCCGACGAATTCATCAAGGGCAGCATTGCCGGGATGCAGCAGTTGCGGCAGACGCTCGATTCGCAGGCACTCGCGCAGGCCGTCGACCTGCTCGCCGATACGCAGGCGATCTGGATCGCCGGGTCGCGGCGTGCGTTTCCGATCGCCGTGTATCTCGACTATGCGCTGCAGCACACCGACAAGCGCATCGGGCTGTTCGACGCGCTCGGCAGCATGCATCTCGGCCAGATCCGCTCGGTGCGCGAGGGCGACGTGATGATCGCGATCTCGTTCATGCCGTATGCGGACGAGACCGTGCAGGTCGCGCAGCAGGCCGCGCAGCGCGGCGCACGCTTGATCGCGATTACCGACAGCCGGATGAGCCCGCTTGCGCGGGAGGCGGAAGTGACGCTGATGGTGCAGGACAGCGCGACGTTCGGCTTTCGCGCGCTGACGGCCACGATGGGCCTTGCGCAGAGCCTGTTCGTCGCGCTCGCGTACCGGCTCGAGCTGTCGTACCTGCCGACCGCCGACGGCGCACACGGCACGAAGGCCGGTTGATCGCGACTGCCGGTGCGCCGCCCGCCGAATGGATCGGCGGAGGGCGCACCGGCCGGCTTACTTCGCGGTCGGCATCGCGAATTCGGCGCCCTTGCCGATGCTCGCCGACCAGCGCTGCATCACCGACTTCTGGCGCGTGTAGAAGCGCACGCCTTCCTCGCCGTACGCGTGCATGTCGCCGAACAGGCTCTTCTTCCAGCCGCCGAAGCCGTGCCACGCCATCGGCACCGGAATCGGCACGTTGATGCCGACCATGCCGACCTGGATGCGCCGCGCGAATTCGCGCGCGATGCCGCCGTCGCTCGTGAAGCACGACACGCCGTTGCCGAACTCGTGCGCGTTGATCAGGTCGACCGCTTCGCCGAAATCCTTCACGCGCACGCAGCCGAGCACCGGCCCGAAGATCTCTTCCTTGTAGATCCGCATGTCGGGGGTCACGTGGTCGAACAGTGTGCCACCGGTGAAGAAGCCGGCCTCGCGGCCCGGCACGCGCAGCCCGCGGCCGTCGACCACCAGTTGCGCGCCTTCGTTCACGCCTTGCTCGATATAGCCTTCGATGCGCTTGAGCGCTTCGCCGGTGACGATCGGCCCCATCTCGACTTCCGGCGACATCCCGTCGCCGATCACCAGCGTGCGCGCGCGTTCGGCCACGGCCGGCACGATCCTGTCGGCCACGTCGCCGACCAGCACCGCGATGCTGATCGCCATGCAGCGCTCGCCGGCCGAGCCGTACGCGGCGCCGATCAGCGCGTCGACCGCCTGGTCGAGGTTCGCGTCGGGCATCACGACGAGGTGGTTCTTCGCGCCGCCGAGCGCCTGCACGCGCTTGCCCGACTGCACCGCGCGCTGCTGCACGTAGGCGGCGATCGGCGTCGAGCCGACGAAGCTGACGGCCTGCACGTCCGGGTGATCGAGAAGGGCATCGACCGCGCCCTTGTCGCCCTGCACGACGTTGAACACGCCGGCGGGCAGGCCGGCCTGCGTGAGCAGGTCGGCGATGAACAGCGCGGCCGACGGGTCGCGCTCGCTCGGCTTCAGCACGAACGTGTTGCCCGTCGCGAGCGCGACCGGGAACATCCAGCACGGCACCATGCACGGGAAGTTGAACGGCGTGATGCCCGCGACGACGCCGAGCGGCTGGCGCATCGTCCAGTTGTCGATGCCGGTGCTGACCTGGTCGGTGAAGTCGCCCTTCAGCAGTTGCGGCACGCCGCACGCGAATTCGATGATGTCGATGCCGCGCGCGACTTCGCCCTGCGCGTCGGAGAACACCTTGCCGTGCTCGGCCGTGATGATCGCCGCCAGCGTGTCGCGGTGCTCGTTCATCAGCTGCAGGAAGCGGTGCAGCACACGCGCGCGGCGGATCGGCGGCGTGTCGGCCCAGGCCGGGAACGCCGCGTGGGCCGACGCGACGGCCCGTTCGACTTCGTCGTTGCCGGCCAGCGCGACGCGCCGCACCGCGCGACCGAGCGCCGGATTGAAGACGTCCTGGAAGCGGCCGCTGCGGCCGGCGACGGGTGCGCCGTCGAGGTAGTGGCCGACGTCGGCGTCGGACGTATAGGCGGGAACCGTGGTCATGCGTGTCTCCTGGGGATGAGGGGCAACAGCGCCTAGTCTAGGGAAACCGGCAGGGCGGGAGAAGGCCGCGAAACTTGATTCACTGTTCAGAATTCTGAATAATCAGTGGATGAATCAGCAAAATGTCCAGGCGCTCTGGCCGCATATCCATTCGCTGACGGTGCTGGCCGCCGCGGGCAGTTTCACGGCTGCCGCGCAGCGGCTCGGCATCAGCAAGGCCGCGATGAGCCAGCGCATCGCCGATCTCGAAAAGGCGGCCGGCGTGCCGCTCGTGCGCCGCACCACGCGCAGCGTGCGGCTCACCGATGCGGGCCAGACGCTGGTCGACAGCACGCGCGACGCGTTCGAGTCGATCGGCCAGCATTTCGCGCGGGTGAAGGATCTCGCCGGCGAGCCGCGCGGGCTGCTGCGCGTCACGGTGCCGGTCGCGCTCGGGCGCCAGCAGGTCGTGCCGCACCTGCCCGATTTCCTGCGCCAGCATCCGGGCGTGCAGATCGAGCTCGATCTGTCGGACCGCCTGCATTCGCTGACGCAGGAGGGCTTCGACCTCGCGATCCGCCATACGACCACAGCGCCGCAGACCCACGTCGCGTGGAAGCTGTGCGACACGCGTTCGCTGCTGGTCGCGAGCCGCGACTATCTCGACGCGCGCGGCGCGCCGCGCCACCCGAGCGAACTCGTCGATCACAGCTGCCTGTGCTACCTGCGCGACAACGAGCCGGCCGCGTGGAGCTTCGAGCCGGACGGCCGCCGGCGCCAGCGCGTGAGCGTGCCGGTGCGCGGCAGTTTCGCGGCGAACAACAGCGAGGCGATGCGCGAGGCCGCGCTCGGCGGGCTCGGCATCGCGCTGCTGCCCGATTTCAGCGCGCGGCGCGATCTCGACGCCGGCCGGCTCGTCGCGCTGCTCGACGGCTGGCGGCCGTCGGGCGCGTTCGGCGATCACATTTTCGCGATTCGTCCGTACAGCCCGGTCGTGCCGAGCGCGGTGCGCGCGCTGGTGCGCCACTTGCGCGAGCGGCTCGCGGGCGGCTTCTCCGGCGCGTGAGCCGGCTGCCGGCTGCCGGCGGGCGCGGGGCCGTGGACGGCCGGGCAGGCGCGGCGGCGCTGCGGTAAAATCGCGGCTTCCTCCCGCGCCGTGTGTGGCGCGTCATTCGAAGGTCGACAGCCGATGCAGATTCACAAGGAAGTGGACGCGCGCGGGCTCAATTGCCCGTTGCCGATCCTGCGTGCCAAGAAAGCGCTTGCCGATATGGAGAGCGGGCAGATCCTCAAGGTGCTCGCGACCGATCCGGGCTCGCAGCGCGATTTCGCCGCGTTCGCGAAGCAGACGGGCAACGAGATCGTCGAATCGACGACGCAGGACAAGACCTTCGTGTTCCTGATGCGTCGCCGCTGAAGGCACGCATCGCGCGTCCCGCGGTGCCGGGCTCCCGGCCGGCCGCGCCTCGGCAGTCGCGCCTGGCCGACCGCCCCAAGCCGGTTGCCCGAAGCCGGTCGCCCCTAACCGGGCGTCCCTAACCGGGCGTCCCTCTCTGACAATTCTTAAACCTCATTGCGTGACCGGCTGCGTATACTGACCCGGCCGGTCGTCCGCTCCCAGCGGAGGCGCCGGCCACGGTACGTCGCACGGCGGGCTCGGGGGCCATGCCTGACGCTACCGTCGTACAACGGGGAGAGGACATGTCCTTCAGACCAGGGACCCTTCGAAGTCCGTCCGGAGCGGAAAGCATCGCGCCCGTGCGCACCTCGGAATTGAGCCGGATCGAGCTCGATCCGCAGCAGGACCGCCACGCGCGTGCCGCGCTGGAGGCGTACGCGGATTCGGCCGCGGCCGAAATGCCGTGGCTGGCCGAGTGGCTCGACGAACGGCTGCGCGACGCCGCGCGGGACGACGGCTCGGGCCCGACCTACTGTGGCGCAACGATCGAACGCGTGTTCGATCTGGCGCAGGCATGGGCGGCGGGCCAGCCCGACTACGCGGCCCATGCGTGGGAGCGCGTGCGCGGCCAGCTGCAGCGGATGCTGGCGCAACCGCCGCTGTCGGAGCCGCCGTCGCCACGGATGCCGACCGACGATTTTGCCGAGCCGGTGGCCGGCATCGCGGGCGCCGATTAGGCGTCCGGTTGCGCAACAGAAAGGATTATTCGAAGAAAGGGCGATAGTCCGCGCAATTTCTTGGCGAATTTCATACTACTATGATGAAATCGCCGGTTCGTCCGTGCCCCGTTTTTGAGATATTTAGCCGGGCTCGCCGGTTTGCGCAGGTGGCGCGAGCGGCGAACGACGGCTCGCTGGCCGGTATCCGCCGCCGCGCGCAGGTTGCGCGGCCGGGGCAGGCGCGGGAGCCGAATGGACGAATCGACTTCGATTTGCGGGGTGCTATGAGAATTGCTGTACTGGATGACGATCCGGCCCAGACGGATTTCGTCAGTCAAACGCTGACGGCCGTTGGCCATACGTGCTATGCGTTCAAGGAAGGCAAGGCCCTGAAGAAGCGCCTGCAGCGCGAGACGTTCGATCTGCTGGTGCTCGACTGGAACGTGCCCGACATGTCCGGCGAGGAAGTGCTCAAGTGGGTGCGCGCCAACCAGACCGAGCACAGCCTGCCGATCATCTTCATGACGAGCCGCGACGACGAGGCGGGGATCACGCAGATCCTCAACGCCGGCGCCGACGATTACGTGGTCAAGCCGGTGTCCGGCCCGATCCTGCGCGCGCGCATCGGTTCGCTGCTGCGCCGCGCGTATCCGGTCAACGCCGAGGCGACCGTCCGCGAATTCGATCAGTTCCGTTTCGACGTGAACCTGAAGCAGGCGTACGTCGGCGACAAGGCCGTGAGCCTCACGCAAAAGGAATTCGAGCTCGCGCTGTTGCTGTTCCAGCATCTGGACCGGCCGCTGTCGCGCGCGCACATTCTCGACCTCGTGTGGAAGCAGGCGACCGACATTCCGTCGCGCACGATGGATACGCACATTTCGATGCTGCGCACGAAGCTCGGCCTGCGGCCCGAGAACGGCTACCGTCTCGCGCCGATCTACGGGTACGGCTACCGGCTCGAACGGGTCGGCCAGGGGGAACCGGAGTGACGACGCGAATCACGCAGCGCACGGTGAACCTGCGCACGGCGGCGCTGCGCGCGGCCTGCGCGGTCGCGTTGGCGTTCGCCGCGCAGCAGGCCGCGGCGCAGCCGCCCGCCGCCGCGGGCAAGACGGTCGTCTATCGCACGCAGGCCGGCGACACGCTGTACGACGTCGCCGCGCGCTATCTGCAGGGCGCGGACGACTGGCAACTGCTCCAGCAGATCAACGGCGTGCCGGCGCCGAAGCGCCTGCAGCCCGGCATCGCGCTGAAGCTGCCGGTCGCGCGCCTGCGCAAGGAAAAGCTCACCGCGCGCGTGATCGCGGTGCAGGGCACGGCCGAGCGTGCGTCCGGCGCGGCTTTCGCGCCGCTCGCGAACGATGCGACGCTCGCCGAAGGCGATCGCGTGCGCACCGGCCCGAACGGCTTCGTGACGATCGAGCTGGCCGACGGCACGCACATGAGCCTGCCGCCCGACAGCCAGCTCGACCTGAAGTCGCTGCGCCGCACGGTGCTGACCGGCACGCTCGATCGCGAGTTCGAACTCACGCGCGGCTCGGTCGACAGCGAAGTCACCCACCTGAAGAAACGCGACGACCGCTTCCAGATCCGCTCGCCGTCGGTCGTGGCCGGCGTGCGCGGCACGCGCTTTCGCGTGAACTACGACGCGGCCGGCACTGCGACGACGCGTGTCGAAGTGCTCGACGGCACCGTCGGCGTCGCGGGCGGCCGGCAGCCGGCCGACGCGACGCTCGTGCATGCGAACTTCGGCAGCGTCGCGACGTCGTCTGGCGCGGTCGGCGCGCCCGTCCAGCTGCTGGGCGCCCCCGCGCTTACGCATCCCGACAAGGTGCAGGACGAGCCCGACGTCGCATTCGACGTCACGCCGCTCGCGCAGGCGCAAGCGTATCGCGTGCAGCTCGCGCACGATGCGGGGCTGCTCGACCTGTTCCGCGAAACGCGCACCGATTCGCCGCGCGCGGTGTTCCGCGACGTGCCGAACGGCAACTACTTCGTGCGGATCGCCGCGATCGATGCGAACGGCCTCGAGGGGCTGCCGCGCACCTATGCGTTCGAACGCCGCGTGATGGGGCTCGACGCGAGCGCGTCGCAGGGCGCGGGCGGTTACGAGTTCCGCTGGTCGCCGAACGGCTCGGGCAAGAATGCGCGTTACCGGTTCGTGCTGTCGCGCTCGAAGGACCTGAGCGCGCCGGTCGTCGACCAGGTCGGCCTGCACGCGCGCCAGATCACCGTCGCGCACCTGCCGCCGGGCGACTATTTCTGGGCCGTGACCGTCGAGGAATTCGAAGGCGGCAAGTTCTACGAGAAGACCAGTCCGGTCAGCGCGTTCACGTTGTCGCGCTGATCCGCGGCGCATGAAACCCGACTCCGTTTCTCCGCGGCGGCACCTCGGCCGCCGCTTCCTGATCGAATGGATCGCGATCGGCTGCCTCGGGATCGCGGTGATTCTCGTGTGCGCGCTCGGCCGCCTGTCGTCGAGCGTCGACGGGCTGATCTACGACCGGCTGCTGATGCTGCGCAGCCTGCCGCTGTCGCCCGACGTGGTCGTCGTCGACATCGACAACCAGAGCGTATCCGCGCTCGGCCGCTGGCCGTGGCCGCGCGACGTGCATGCGCGGCTGCTCGACACGCTTGCGCGCGCGCAGCCGGCCGCGGTCGTCTACGACGTGCTGTTTACCGAACCATCGTCGGAGGATCGTGCGTTCGCGGACGCGATGAGCCGCGTGCCGACCTTCCTGCCCGTGCTGTTGAGCCCGAGCAGGCGGACGGCACGCGCTCCGTCGATCCGCCGGTCGCCGCGCTTGCCGCGCGCGCGACGGGGCTGGGCCATATCAATCTCGAAGTCGATCGCGACGGCATCGTGCGCAGCGTCGCGCTGTTCGAAAGCGACGGCCGCGTGCGCTGGCCGCAACTGATGGTGCCCGTCTATCGCGCGATCCAGGCCGGCCGGCTGCATCCGGTCGGCGGCGTGCCCGGCGCGGACGCGCACGACCTGTCGCGTGATGCGGCGGGCGAGGGCCGCTACCTGATTCCGTTCAGCCGCAATACGCCCGCGTATCCGACGCTGTCGTTCGACGACGTGCTCGAAGGGCGCGTGAAACCCGACGCGTTGCGCGGCAAGATCGTCGTCGTCGGCGTGACGGCGTCCGGGCTGTACGATCGCTTCGCGACGCCGGTGTCCGGCGAGTTCGGCCCGCTCGCCGGCGTGTATATCCATGCCAACGTGCTCGACATGCTGGCGACCGGCAGTGCGATCTCGCCCGCGTCGCCCTTGGGGCTGTTCGTCGCGTCGCTGCTGCCGCTCGCCGTGTTGCTGGGCGGCTTCCTGATGCTGTCGCCGTGGCGTGCGTTGCTGCTGACGCTGAGCCTCGCCGCGCTCGCCGTCGTCGCGAGCCTGGCGCTGCTGTTCGAGGCACGCATCTGGCTGACGCCGGCGCCCGCGATCTTCGGGCTGATCGCCGTCTACCCGATCTGGAATTGGCGGCGGCTGGAAATGACGATGTCGTACCTGCGCCGCGAGCTGCAGAAGCTCGCCGACGAGCCGCACCTGCTGCCCGAGGCGCCGCGCACGCGCAGCGTCGGCGGCGACGTGCTGGAGCGGCAGATGGCGCTGATGGCGCAGGCCGCACAGCGTGTGCAGGACATGAAGCGCTTCGTGTGGGACAGCCTCGACAGCATGCCCGAGCCGATCTTCGTGACCGACCTCGCCGGCACCGTGCTGATCGCCAACCATGCGGCGAAACGCTACGGGTCGCGGCTCGCGCTGCCGCTGCCGGAAGGGCGGCCGCTGCGCACCGCGCTCGGCGAGCTGACGTTCATGAAGACCGTCGACGGCAACGCCGAGCACGACGCGGCGATCCGCGAGCACTGGCCGGCCGTGCTCGACCCGACGCTCGAGGCCGAGCACGACGCGATGGCGCGCGGCATCGAGGTGCGCGATCGCGACGGGCTCGACCATCTGCTACGCTACGCGGCATGTACGAACGCGCAAGGGCGCGTGACCGGCTGGATTGCCGGCCTCGTCGACGTGACCGAGCTGCACGCGGCCGAGCGGCAGCGCGAGGAAGCGCTGCACCGGCTGTCGCACGACATGCGTTCGCCGCAGTCGTCGATCCTCGCACTGGTCGAGATCGAGCGCGACCGCGTCGAAAGCGACGCGATGCGCGGGCTGCTCGCGCGAATCGAGCGCTATGCGCACCGCGCGCTGTCGCTCGCCGACGAGTTCGTGCAACTGGCGCGCGCCGAGTCGCAGGCGTACCAGCTCGAGGTGACGAGCCTCGTCGACGTGCTGATCGACGCGAGCGACGAGGTGTGGCCGCAGGCGCAGGCGAAGCACATCCGCGTGGAGACCGGCGTGGGCACCGACATGTGTTGGGTGCGCGCGGACCGCTCGCTGATCACGCGCGCCTTCGTGAACCTGCTGAACAATGCGGTCAAATACAGTCCGTCCGACACGGTGATCACGTGTACGCTGACGGTCGAGCACGCATCGAAGCGGATGTTCTGTACGATTCGCGATCAGGGGTACGGCATTGCGCCGGAAGATCAGCGGCATCTGTTCGAGCGTTTCAAGCGATTCCATGCCGGCGAGCGGCCCGAAATCTCGGGTTCCGGGCTCGGCATGGCGTTCGTGAAGACGGTCGTCACGCGCCATGGGGGCAGCGTGTCGGTCGACAGCGAAGTGGGTGTCGGCACCGCGGTGACGGTGTCGCTGCCCGCGATCGACGAGCCGTCCGCCTGACAGGGCCGGGCGCGACGGCAGGCATTTGGGGAAAGTCATGAGAAAGCAATGGGCAGCGACCGCGCTGGCGGCGTCGCTGTTGACGGGTTGCGCCGGCGTGACGAGCGGCGTGAGTGCGGTCGGGCAGCCGAATGCGTTTGCATCCGGTGCGCACGGCTACGACTTCGCGCGGACGGCCGCACAGGCGGACGACGCCGAATACCGGCAGATCGAGACGCTCGTGCGCGACGAGCTCGCGCGTCGCGGCTTCGATGCGCAGCCGCTCAAGGACGCGCGTTACCGGCTGTCGATCGCGTACGCGACGCAGCCGGCGGCGGTCGCGGCGAGCGCCGAGCGGTGCGGCGCGGCGAGCAGCGCGTGCGTGACGGTCGACGGGCCCGCGCCGTTCGCGCTGCCGTTCATGGGCCGCGTGTACCGTCACGTGCTGACGCTGCGCTTCGTCGATGCGAAATCGGGCGCCGACGTCTATCGCGTGTCGGCGTCGCTGCGCGATCGCGATCCCGGTACGCAGCAGGCCGCGCCGGCGCTCGTGAAGAGCGCGCTGGCGAAGGTGCCGTTCGGCGACGGCAGCGGCTGGCTGGTCAAGACGAAAAAAGACGACGCGGGCGGCATGCCGGGCGTCGTCTCCGTGAAGCCGGCCGACGCGCGCTGAAGCGGCGGCCGTGAGGTGAGGGCGGGCGCGCCGGAGCGCGCCCTTGCCGCGTTCAGACGGTCGGTTGGGCGCCGTCGCGGGTGCGCAGGTACGTCTCGAATTCCGCACCGACTTCCGGGTGGCGCAGCGCGAATTCGACCGTCGCCTTCAGGTAGCCGAGCTTGCTGCCGCAGTCGTAGCGCGTGCCCTGGTACTTGTAGGCCAGCACCTGCTCGTCGGCGAGCAGCGCCTGGATCGCATCGGTGAGCTGCAGTTCGCCGCCCGCGCCCGGCTTCAGCGCGCGCAGGTGATCGAAGATCCGCGGCTTCAGCACGTAGCGGCCGACCACGCCGAGGTTCGACGGCGCGACTTCCGGCGCCGGCTTCTCGACGATCGCCGACATCTTGACGATCGACTCTTCCCATTCCTTGCCGTCGACGATCCCGTACGACTTCGTCTCCGACGGCGGGATCTCTTCGACGCCGATCACCGAGCTGTGATAGTGGTCGAACACGTCGACCATCTGCTTCATCACCGGCGGGTTGCCGTCGAGCAGATCGTCCGCGAGGATCACCGCGAACGGGTTGTCGGCGACGAGCTTTTCCGCGCACAGCACCGCATGGCCGAGGCCGAGCGCTTCCGGCTGGCGCACGTAGAAGCAGTCGACATGGCTCGGCTTGATGCTGCGCACGAGTTCGAGCAGCTTTTCCTTGCCGCGCGCCTCGAGTTCGGCCTCGACCTCGTACGACTTGTCGAAGTGGTCCTCGATCGCGCGCTTGCTGCGCCCGGTGACGAAGATCATCTCGGTAATGCCGGCCGCGATCGCTTCCTCGACCGCGTACTGGATCAGCGGCTTGTCGACGACCGGCAGCATTTCCTTCGGGCTCGCCTTCGTTGCCGGGAGGAACCGCGTGCCGAGACCGGCAACGGGGAATACCGCCTTGGTGACTTTCAACATGATCGAACCTTTATTCCTGTAATCGACTTGTCAGACGGTCTATGTTCACGTTCGCATTATAGTGAACGCAAATGACCTTACCGTTTGTTACGCAGGCAACCGATCGAGCTGCGCACGCAGTTTTTCGAGCATGCTCTGGAATTCCGCGACGCGTTTCTGCTCCTGTTCGACCACGGCCGGCGGTGCTTTCGCAACGAAAGCCTCGTTGCCGAGCTTCGCGTTGCACTTCGCGATCTCGCCCGTCAGGCGCGTGATTTCCTTCGACAGGCGCTCGCGCTCGGCCGCGACGTCGATTTCCACCTTCAGCACCAGCTTGTTCGGGCCGACGATCGCGATCGGCGCGCCGTGCGCTTGCTGGTCGAGCGCGGCTTCGTCCGCGAGGATCTGCACTTCCGACAGGCGCGCGAGCGCCTGGACGTACGGCGCGAACGAGCGCAGGCGCTCGGCGTCGCCGGCCGCCAGCAGCGGCACCTTGGTCGCGGGCGACAGGTTCATCTCGCCGCGCAGGTTGCGGCACGCGTCGACGATCGCCTTCAGGTCTGCCGCCCACTGCTCGGATGCCTCGTCGAGCTTCTGCAGGTTCGCGACCGGGTACGCCTGCGTCATCAGCGACGCCTCGCCGTCGGCCTTGCCCTGCGGATAGCGGCCGGCGAGCGGCGCGACCTTCTGCCAGAGCGCTTCGGTGATGAACGGGATGACCGGGTGCGCGAGGCGCAGCACCGTTTCCAGCACGCGCAGCAGCGTGCGGCGGGTGGCGCGCTGCTGTTCCGGCGTGCCGTTCTGGATCTGCACCTTCGCGAGTTCGAGATACCAGTCGCAGTACTCGTCCCACACGAACTTGTAGATGCTGCTCGCGATGTTGTCGAAGCGGTAATCGGCGAAACCCTTCGCGATGTCGGCTTCGGTGCGCTGCAAGAGCGACACGATCCAGCGGTCGGCCGCCGAGAAGTCGAGGTAGCCGCCGGGGCCGCAGTCGCCCGCGCCGCACACTTCCGGCTTGTCGTTGCCGCAGTCGTGGCCTTCGCAGTTCATCAGCACGAAGCGCGTCGCGTTCCACAGCTTGTTGCAGAAGTTGCGATAGCCTTCGCAGCGCGCGAGGTCGAAGTTCACGTTGCGGCCGAGCGTCGCCATCGACGCCATCGTGAAGCGCAGCGCGTCGGTGCCGAACGCGGGGATGCCGTCCGGGAATTCCTTGCGCGTCTTCTTCTCGATGGTCGCGGCCTGCTTCGGGTTCATCAGGCCCGTCGTGCGCTTCGCGACCAGCGTGTCGAGGTCGATGCCGTCGACGATGTCGATCGGGTCGAGCGTGTTGCCCTTGCTCTTCGACATCTTCTGGCCTTCCGCGTCGCGCACGAGGCCGTGCACGTAGACGGTATGGAACGGCACCTTGCCGGTGAAGTGCGTCGTCATCATCACCATCCGGGCGACCCAGAAGAAGATGATGTCGAAGCCGGTGACGAGCACCGACGACGGCAGGAAGTGCTGCAGCTCAGGCGTTTCGTTGGGCCAGCCGAGCGACGAGAACGGCACGAGTGCCGACGAGAACCACGTGTCGAGCACGTCCTCGTCGCGCTTGAGCGCGCCTGCATAACCCTTCGCCGCGGCCTGCGCACGCGCTTCTTCCTCGTCGCGCGCGACGAACACCTCGCCGTTCTCGCCGTACCATGCGGGAATCTGGTGACCCCACCACAGCTGGCGCGAGATGCACCAGTCCTGGATGTTCTCGAGCCACTGGTAGTAGGTGGTCGTCCAGTTTTCCGGCACGAACCTGATCTGGCCGCTGCGCACGACGTCGAGCGACGTTTCGGTGATCGACTTGCCCGGGTTGAACGTGCCTTCCGGCGCCGGCTTCGTCATCGCGACGAACCACTGGTCGGTCAGCATCGGTTCGATCACGACGCCCGTGCGGTCGCCGCGCGGCACCATCAGCTTGTGCGGCTTCACCGAGTCGAGGAAGCCCTGCGCGTCGAGGTCGGCCACGATCGCCTTGCGCGCGTCGAAGCGGTCGAGGCCGCGATACTGCTCGGGGCCGTTGTCGTTGATCTTCGCGTCGAGCGTCAGGATCTCGATCGGCGCGAGCTTGTGGCGCAGGCCGACCTGATAGTCGTTGAAGTCGTGCGCGGGCGTGACCTTCACGACGCCGGTGCCGAACTCGCGGTCGACGTAGTCGTCGGCGATCACCGGGATCTCGCGGCCCGTCAGCGGCAGCGTGACGAGCTTGCCGATCAGGTGCGCGTAGCGCTCGTCTTCCGGGTGAACCATCAGCGCGACGTCGCCGAGCATCGTCTCGGGACGCGTGGTGGCGACCGTCAGCGAGCCCGAGCCGTCGACGAGCGGGTAGCGGATGTGCCACAGGTGGCCGTTTTCTTCCTCGCTGACGACTTCGAGATCCGACACGGCGGTCATCAGCACCGGATCCCAGTTGACGAGGCGCTTGCCGCGATAGATCAGGCCCTGTTCATACAGCGTGACGAACACGTCGCGCACGGCGGCCGACATCTTGTCGTCCATCGTGAAGTATTCGCGCGACCAGTCGGTCGACGCGCCGAGGCGGCGCACCTGGCCGGTGATCGTCGAGCCGGACTGCTGCTTCCACTCCCACACGCGCTCGACGAACTTCTCGCGGCCGAGGTCGTGGCGCGACACGCCCTGCGCGTCGAGCTGGCGCTCGACCACGATCTGCGTGGCGATCCCCGCGTGGTCGGTGCCGGGCACCCACAGCGTGTTCTCGCCGAGCATCCGGTGATAGCGGGCGAGGCCGTCCATGATCGTCTGGTTGAACGCGTGGCCCATGTGCAGCGTGCCCGTCACGTTCGGCGGCGGCAACTGGATCGCGAAATCGGGGCGGGCCGGATCGAATGCCGGGGCGGCATAGCCGCGTTTTTCCCACTCCGGCCCCCATTGGGACTCGATGGTATGGGGCTCGAAGCTCTTCGCAAGCGTGTTGTCGCTCATGTTGGAAATCTGCCGAAAAATGCGTGAATTGGATGCCGAATCTGACAATTATAAATGGATGCCCATCGGCCAGCCATCGCCTTGCCGGCGCGGGCCTGTCGGGACGCGGCCGAAACGTGTCCGCAATCCGCTCGCAACATGCAGGCAGCGTGCGACCGAACGGATCGGAAACGGCATCGCGCGGCCGACTTATAATGTCGGGTCCGCATTTTTCTCGCCCGTCAGCTGCCGCTCCATGCCCGATCTGCTCGCCAATCTGAACCCCGAACAACTCGCCGCCGTCACGTTGCCGAACGAACCGGCGCTGATCCTCGCAGGGGCGGGCAGCGGCAAGACCCGCGTGCTGATCACGCGCATCGCGTGGCTGATCCAGCAGGGCTATGCGTCGCCGCCCACCGTGCTCGCCGTCACCTTCACGAACAAGGCCGCGCGCGAGATGATGGCGCGCCTGTCGGCGATGATGCCGATCGACACGCGCGGGATGTGGATCGGCACGTTCCACGGCCTGTGCAACCGGATGCTGCGTACGCACTGGCGCGACGCCGGCCTGCCGCAGACCTTCCAGATCCTCGACACGGCCGACCAGCTGTCCGCGATCAAGCGGTTGATGAAGGCGGCGAACGTCGACGACGAAAAGTACCCGCCGAAGAACGTCCAGTACTTCATCAACAACGCGAAGGAGCAGGGGCTGCGCCCGGACAAGGTCGACGCGACCGACAACTTCAACCGCAAGTTCGTCGAGCTGTACCAGGCGTACGACCAGCAGTGCCAGCGCGAAGGCGTCGTCGATTTCCCCGAGCTGCTGCTGCGCTGCTACGAGCTGCTCGCGTACAACGCGCCGCTGCGCGCGCACTACCAGGCGCGCTTCCGGCACATCCTCGTCGACGAGTTCCAGGACACCAACAAGCTGCAGTACGCGTGGCTCAAGATGCTCGCGGGCGGCGAGAACGCGATCTTCGCGGTCGGCGACGACGACCAGTCGATCTATGCGTTCCGCGGCGCGAACGTCGGCAACATGCGCGATTTCGAAGACGAATTCCGCGTGCGCAACCTGATCAAGCTCGAGCAGAACTACCGTTCGCACGGCAACATCCTCGACGCGGCGAACCAGCTGATCTCGAACAACGCGCACCGCCTCGGCAAGAACCTGCGTACCGATGCTGGCCACGGCGAGCCGGTGCGCGTGTACGAAGCCAGCACCGATTCGCAGGAAGCCGGCTGGATCGTCGAGGAGATCCGTTCGCTGATCAATACCGGGATGGCGCGCAGCGAAGTGGCCGTCCTGTACCGTAGCAACGCGCAATCGCGCTCGATCGAGCACACGCTGATGTCGTCGGGCATTCCATACCGCGTGTACGGCGGCCTGCGCTTTTTCGAGCGACAGGAAGTGAAGCACGCGCTCGCGTACCTGCGCCTGATCGACAACCCGAACGACGACACGGCATTCGCGCGCGTCGTGAACTTCCCGACCCGCGGCATCGGCGCGCGCTCGATCGAGCAACTGGCCGACGCCGCGCGCCTGTACGGCTGCTCGATGGCCGCCGCGATTCCGTACGTGACCGGCAAGGCCGGCACGAGCCTCGGCGGGTTCGCGAACCTGATCGCGAAGATGCGTGCCGACACGCAGCACATGAACCTGCCCGACACCGTCGAACACATCGTGCGCGCGAGCGGCCTCGCCGATTTCTACCAGGGCGAGCGCGAAGGCCAGGATCGCCTCGAAAACCTGCAGGAGCTCGTGAACGCGGCCACCGCGTTCATCGCCGAGGAAGGCTACGGGCTCGACACGCCGGCCCGCTCGATCCCGCTGCGCGCGGGCGCGATCGCAGCGCCCGAGCTCGGCACCGCAACCGACGATCCGGCGGTCGAGGTGCTCGACCCGGCGTCGCCCGCCGACCCGTCACAGAACCCCGACACGATGACGCCGCTCGCCGGCTTCCTGTCGCACGCGTCGCTGGAGGCCGGCGACAATCAGGCGCAGGCCGGCCAGGACGCCGTGCAGCTGATGACGGTGCACGCGGCGAAGGGGCTCGAGTTCTCGGCCGTGTTCATCACGGGCCTCGAGGAGGGGTTGTTCCCGCACGAGAACAGCGTGCTCGAATCGGACGGCCTCGAGGAAGAGCGCCGGCTGATGTACGTCGCGATCACGCGCGCGAAGGAGCGGCTCTACCTGTCGTTCGCGCAAAGCCGGATGCTGCACGGCCAGACCCGCTACAACGTGCGCTCGCGCTTCTTCGACGAACTGCCGGAGCACGTGCTGAAGTGGCTCACGCCGAAGGTCGAGGCCGGGTCGCGCTGGGGCGGGCGTTCGGACAACGCCGGGTACGGGCGCGACTGGTTCGCGCGGCCGGGCGGCGGCAGTCGCGAGCAGATCGTCGATGCGGCCGTGTCCGCGCCGCTGCCCGCGTTCGCGGACAAGCAGCGCGCGGCCGACGCCGGCTTCCGGGTCGGCCAGCAGGTCTTCCACACCAAGTTCGGCGAAGGCACGGTCACCGCGCTCGAAGGCAACGGCACCGATGCGAAGGCGCAGGTGAAGTTCAAGCGCCACGGCGAGAAATGGCTCGCGCTCGCGGTCGCGAAACTGCAGGCGGTGGAATGATGGACGTCGACGTGGTCGTGACGCCTGCCGCCCGTCCGCTCGGCATTCTGGCCGCGCTGCCCGAGGAACTCGGCGACCTGATCGCCGCGATGCGCGCCGACGGCGCGATGAAGACGGTCACGCTCGGCCGCCGCGATTATCACGTCGGCACCGTGCACGGCGCGGCCTGCGTCGTCACGCTCGCGCGGGTCGGCAAGGTCGCGGCCGCCGCGACGGTCAGCGCGCTGATCCACGTGTTCGGCGTGTCGGGCGTGGTGTTCACCGGCGTCGCGGGCGGCGTGTCGCGCACGGTGCGGGTTGGTGACGTCGTCGTGGCCGATACGCTGCTGCAGCACGATCTCGACGCGTCGCCGCTCTTTCCGCGTTACGAGGTGCCCTTGCTCGGCATCACGCGCTTCGCGACCGACGCGGCGCTGACGGCCCGCTTGCGGGCCGCGTGCACGCTGTTCGTCGAGGAGGAGGGCGCTCGGTTCGCCGAGCGCTTCGGGCTCGCCGGCGCGGCGCTGCACGCGGGGCTCGTCATCAGCGGTGACCGGTTCGTGTCGAGCGAGCAGGAGGTCGTCGCGCTGCGCGACGCGCTGCCGGACGCGCTCGCGGTCGAGATGGAAGGCGCGGCGATCGCGCAGGTGTGCGCGGAGCACGACGTGCCGTTCGCGCTCGTGCGCACGATCTCCGATACGGCCGACGATCACGCGACGCAGTCGTTCTCGCACTTCCTGTCGGCGATCGCGAGCAGCTATTCGTCCGGCATCCTCAAGCGCTTCCTGACGCTGCATGCGACGACGGCGGCCTGAAGCCGCCGTCGAACAATTCCCCATTCGAACCAGACGACCGGCCGCAGCGTGCACGCCGCGGCCGGTCGTTCGTCACGCCTTTTTGCGCCGGCTGCTTTCGAGGTTCGGCAGGAACACCGTCAGCACGCCGATCAGCGGCAGGAACGAGCACACCTTGTAGACGAACGGGATGCTCGTCGCATCGGCGAGCTGGCCGAGCACGGCCGCGCCGACGCCGCCCAGGCCGAACGCGAAGCCGAAGAACAGGCCCGCGACCATCCCGACCTTGCCGGGCATCAGCTCGGTCGCATAGACGAGGATCGCGGCGAACGCCGACGCCAGCACGACGCCGATGATCACGGTCAGCACGCTCGTCCAGAACAGGTTCGCGTACGGCAGCAGCATCGTGAACGGCGCGACGCCCAGGATCGACACCCAGATCACGTACTTGCGGCCGATCCGGTCGCCGACGGGCCCGCCGATCAGCGTGCCGGCCGCCACCGCCGCGAGGAACACGAACAGGTGGATCTGCGCGGCCTGCACCGACAGGTGGAACTTGTCGATCAGGTAGAACGTGAAATAGCTGTTGATGCTCGCGAGGTAGAAGTACTTCGAGAACACGAGCAGCACCAGCACGCCGATCGCGGCCATCACGCGGCCACGCGACAGCGTCGGGTGGCCGGCCGACGCGGCCTTCTTCTTCATCGACGGATGCTTCTTGTACCAGTGGCCGATCTGCGTGAGCACGATCATCGCAACGAGCGCGGCAGCCGAGAACCACGCGATGCTGTGCTGGCCGTGCGGAATGATCACGAGCGCGGCGAGCAGCGGCCCGAGCGCGGAGCCGGCATTGCCGCCCACCTGGAACACCGACTGCGCGAGCCCGTGCCGGCCGCCCGACGCCATCCGCGCGACCCGCGACGATTCGGGATGGAACACCGACGAGCCGCAGCCGACGAGCGCGGCGGCCACCAGCAGCATCGGGAAATTCGGCGCGACCGACATCAGCAGCAGCCCCGCGAGCGTGAAGCCCATGCCGACCGGCAGCGAATACGGCTTCGGATGCTTGTCGGTATAGAGGCCCACGAGCGGCTGCAGCAGCGACGCGGTGATCTGGTAAGTGAGCGTGATCAGGCCGATCTGCGCGAACGACAGCGCGAACTGGCTCTTGAGCATCGGATAGATCGCGAGGATCAACGACTGGATCATGTCGTTGAGCATGTGCGAGAAGCTGATCGCGCCGAGCACCGGGTAGATGGTGCGGGCGACGGGCGGTGCGGACGGCTGGGCGGCGGCTGCGCCGGCGGCTCCGGAGTCGAGGCTGGTTTCCATGTGAGCTGATCGAGTTGAGGTGGCTGGCGCGCTCTGTTGGGGATCGGCGCGTTGTCGATTCGTTGATGCGTCAAAGAAGTGTAATGTGGCGTATCGAGAATGTCAGGCCAAGTTTTATCGCGAATCGGACATTCGTGTGACGGATCGGCCGGTGCGTCCTTTTTTGGACGGGTATAACGCTGGCGGCGCGTCCGTCCTTCAGGCGGGCCGCGCCGGGGCCCGGTGCGTGTTTTTCCGGACTCAAGAAACGGCGGTGGCGGCCGTAGAACGACCCAATGACAACAGGCGCGCCGCGCCCCGCACCGGCTACCCGCCGGGCGGGCGCAGGACGCGCGGCATGGCCTGCCATCGCGGGACCGCCGGGACCGACCTTTCCGGCAGCGTGATCCATACGGGGATAGTTCGATGAAAGCAGCATCTTTGCATCCACAGCCCGGTGCGGCCGCCGCCGCACCCGCCGTTGCCGCCGGCCGCGCCGCTCGGCGCACGCGCGCGGCGCGTCGTACGGGTCGGCCGTGGACCGTCAAGGCGACGTTGCGCGCCGCGTTCGCGATCCTGCTGGTCGGCACGCTCGCGATCGGCGTGTTCTCGCTGTGGCAGATCAGCCGGCTGAACGCGTCGATCGCGTCGGTCTACGAGCAGGGCCACGTCGCGAGCCGCGCGGCGGCGGAGGTGCGGGCCGAGGTGTTGCGCGCGAGCCGCGCGCAGAAAATGCTGCTGACCGCGACCACCGCGAAGGAGCGCGACGAACTCGGCGCCGAGGTGAGCGCGGGGCTCGCGTCGATCGGCCAGGCGCTCGCCACGCTGCAGCGCTATGCCGATCCGGCCGATGCCGGCGATTCGGCGCGGCTGCGCGCCTTCTCGACGGCGGTCGGCGCGTGGAGCACGCATCTGCGCGATTTCGTCACGCTGGTGCGCGCCCAGCCGCTCGACTTGTCGCAGATGAACTGGCAGGTCGGCACGCAGGACGTGTCGCTGCTGGTCGAAACCGGCAAGCTCGAAAAACTCGTCGCCGAACTCGTGAAGACGCGTGGCGAGAAGTCGAAGGCGACACTCGATGCGTCCGCCACCATTTTTTCGTCGTCGTTCGCGATGATCGCGGCGATGACGGCCGCGCTGATCGTGCTGGCCGTCGTGATCGCCGAGCGCGTCGTGCGGCGCCTCGCGTCGCAGCTCGGCGGCGAGCCCGCGCTCGCGAAGGAGATTGCCGCGGACATCGCGCGCGGCGACCTGACGCGGCCGATCACGCTCGCCCGCCACGACCGCGACAGCATGGTGCGCGCGCTGGCCGAGATGCAGACGGGGCTCGCGGCCACCGTGGGCGAGATCGCGGTGAGCGCCGAGGCCATCGCGGCCGCGTCCGGCGAAATCTCGACCGGCAACCTCGACCTGTCGCGGCGCACCGAGCAGCAGGCCGTCGCACTCGAGCGCACTGCGGCCAGCATGGAGCAGCTCACGTCGACCGTGCGGCAGAACGCCGAGAACGCGCGGCAGGCGAGCACGCTCGCGGCCAATGCATCGGCGGTCGCGGAGACGGGCGGGGAGGTCGTCGGGCGCGTGGTCGCGACGATGAGCGAGATCGACGACAGCGCGAAGAACATTCGCGACATCATCGGCACGATCGAGGGGATCGCGTTCCAGACCAACATTCTCGCGTTGAACGCGGCGGTCGAGGCCGCGCGCGCCGGCGAGCAGGGGCGCGGCTTCTCGGTGGTCGCCGGTGAGGTGCGGCTGCTCGCACAGCGCTCGGCGACCGCGGCCAAGGAGATTCGGGAACTGATCGGCGCGTCGGTCGAGCGCGTGGCCAACGGCGCGGCGCTCGCGCACGACGCGGGCCGCACGATGGGCGACGTGGTGCGCGCGGTCAAGCGCGTGACCGACATCATCGGCGAGATTTCGGCGGCGTCGGACGAGCAGAGCGCGGGGATCGACGAGATCGGCCGCGCGGTCACGCAGATGGATGCCGGCACCCAGCAGAACGCGGCGCTCGTCGAACAGGCAGCCGCTGCCGCGAACGCGCTCGACGAGCAGGCTCAGGCGCTGAAGGCGCTGGTCGGGCGTTTCCGCATCGCGCACTGAGCATGCGGCACGCCCCGGCGATTACGACTTCTTCTGCTTGTCGGGATCGATGATGACCGTGCAGGTCGTGCCCGCCGACAGCACCACGTCGGCCGGCACTTCGTCGATCTTGATGCGCACCGGCACGCGCTGCGCGAGGCGCACCCAGTTGAAGGTCGGGTTCACGTCGGCAACGAGGTCGCGGCTTTGCGGGTTGTCGCGATCGTAGATACCGCGCGAGATGCTTTCCACGTGGCCCTTCATCACGCCGCCGCTCATCAGTCGCATTTCGGCCGGTGCGCCGATCTTCACGCGCGGCAGCTTGGTTTCCTCGAAGTAGCCGTAGACCCAGAACGAGTGGCTGTCGACGATCGCGAGCTTTGCCTGGCCGGCCACCGCATAGTTGCCCTTGAAGGTCTGCAGGTTCGTGATGTAGCCGTCGACCGGCGCGACGACGCGCGTGCGCTCGAGGTTGAGCTTCGCGGCGTCGAGCGCGGCGAGCGCCTGCTGATACTGCGCGTCGGCGCTCGACGCGCTGTGCGCGGCGTTCTCGCGGTTTTCCTTCGACACGACGAGCGCATCGAGGTCCGCACGGCGGGCCGCGTCGTCGCGGCGCATCTGCAGTTCCGCGCGGCGGGCGGCCACTGCCGCCTGCGCCTGCTCGACCGCGATCTGGTAGTGCGACGGGTCGATCTGCATGATCAGGTCGCCTTTCTTCACGAGCTGGTTGTCATGCACGGGCAGCTCGACGATCGCGCCCGACACGTCCGGCGCGACGTTGACGATCTCGGCGCGCACGCGCCCGTCGCGCGTCCACGGATCATCCATGTAGTGCACCCACAGCGAGCGCCCGATCAGGATCGCGACGAGAAGGATGACGGCGGTCGCGACGAAGCCGAAGAGTTTTCTGAGAATCATGATGGTTCGGAATCAACGGTAAACGGCAAGACTCAGTCCGCCGCAAATGCAGACGAGAAGGCAGGCCCGGAACAGCGACGGGTGCCAGACGAGACGGTAGAGGCCCGTATAGGCGAGCAGGCGGTCGACAGCCCAGGTCGCGATCGCGCCGAGGACGAACATCAGCACCACCGTCGGCATGTAGGCATCGAGAATGGCGATTTCACGCGGCATCATGACGAGGCTCCTGGTTGGGGATGCACGGGGCGGTTGCGGTTGAGCGGCTCGAGCGGCGATTCCGGGTCGAGCAGCGCGGTCCGCACGAAATGCAGGTGGCTCAGGATGCGCTGCAGCCGGTGGCGCTCGTCGCGCGACGGCTCGACCGCATCGAGCGTTTGCCGGGTCGCGTCGATCGCCGCATTGGTCGCGACGAGCGTCGCGTCGAAACGCGCGGCGCTCGGCCGGGTGAACAACGCCGACAGCGCGGTGCGCATCGTGTCGATCGCGCGCCGCCACGGCATCGCCGGCGCATAGCGCGGGTCGGCCGGCAGCGTCGCGAGCTCGTGACGCAGGTCGATCGTCGCGTTGCCGGTTTCGAGCACCGCGAACATCCAGCGCAGCGCGTCGCGCTGCACGTCGGGCTGGTCGGCCGACAGCGTGTGCGCCTGGTACATCAGGTCGCGCGCGCCGCTTTCGAAGCGCGTGCGCAACCCCGCGAGCCGCGCGTGGCCGGCCGCGACGGCCTGGTGGCGCAAGTCCGCGACCAGCCGCTTCTTGTGCCACGGCGCGGTCGGCGGGAACAGCACCGCGAACGCGATCGCCGACGCCAGCATCGCCAGCACGAGCGCGAGCGAATCGTTCATGAAGCTGGTCGGATCGTAGTGCGTGATGTTGTCCGGGCCGGCGAGGAAGCTGAAGAAGATCAGGTAGCCCATCCCGTAGCCGGCGAGCTTCGGCTTCAGCGTCATGAAGATGCCGATCGCGAGCAGCGGCGCCAGCGCGACGCACAGCAGCGGGAAGCCGTCGATGTGCGGATAGATGCCGAACGTCAGCAGGAAGCCCGTGCAGACGGCGAGCGCCGTGCCCATGCCCATCTGCGCGGACATCGCGGTGGGGCGCGGCGTCGACGACGCGAGCGCGCAGGTGGCCGCCGCCGTCAGTGTCATCGTCACGCCGCTCGGCCACGCGGTCTCGATCCAGAACCAGCCGAGCACGAGGATCACGGTCGCGGTGCGAATCGCCGCGATCACCATCGCCGTTGCATTGGTGCGCGGCTCGTAGCGCTCGATCCAGCGTTCGCGTTCGTGCGTCGCGCTCGACAGCGACGCGTAGGTGGCCGCGTATTCGTGCAGGTCGGTGATGAAGCGGTACAGCAGTTCGGCGGCCGTATCGAAGTCGAGCAGCGGAAAGTCCGGCTGCGTTTCGAGCGCCGCGCGCGTCGCGCGGATGCGGCGCGGCAGCGCGTCGCGCCACGCGAGCAGTTGCGTGGCCGCGTGGCCGGCATCGGCCGACGTGCGCACCGGTTCGCCGGCCGGCGTCAGCAGCAGCGGGGCGATCTCGCGAAAGTACGGCTCGATCGCGTCGATCGCGGCCTGCGCGCCGGCCGCATGCAGCCGGTTCATCAACTGGTGCAGCGCATGGAAGCGGCTCGACGCGCTCATGAACTCGCTGTTCAGCCGCGCAAGGCGGCCGCTGCGCATCCGCGTGTCCGGGTCCTCGAACACGGCCATGCTGCGCGCGGCCTCGAACCCGACCACGTCGGCGACGAAGCGCGTGTGAATGGTTTCGATATGCGCGCGGTCGAGCTGGCCCGACAGCGCCGCCGCGACGTAGTCGACGAAGCTGCCGAAGCGCTTGCGTACTGTCGTGCGCATCTGCTCGCCGGTGGTCCGCGGAAACACGAGGGCGCTGACCACGCCGGCCGACACGATCCCGACCATGATTTCGGCCACGCGCGTCATCGCGCTCATGAACGCACCGTCCGGGTGTTGCGACGCGGGCAGCCCGATCAGCGCGGTCGTGTAGCCGGCCAGCAGGAAGCCGTAGCTGCGGAAGTTGCGGTTGCGCGCGGCGCCGGCCGTGCACAGGGCGACCCACAGCGCGACCGCCAGCAGGAACAGCTGCGGCTGCTGCGGGAACAGCCCGACGAAGGTGAGCGTCGCGATCAATCCGAAGATCGTGCCGGCGACGCGATAGAAGCTTTTCGCGAGCACCGCGCCGCTTTGCGGCTGCATCACGATGAACACCGTCGTCATCGCTGTTTTCGGCGCGGGCAGGTCGAGCCGCATCGACACGCCGGTCGCGATGAACGCGGCGAGCAGCGCCTTGAACAGATAGAGCCACGCGGCGCCGTCGGTGCGGGCCCAGTCGCCGAATGCGGCATACCAGGCCGCGAACGGGCCGCCGGCGGGCGTTGAAGCGGGGGAGGAGGCTGACATGGCGACGCTCCGCGTTACCGTGCGGCCGGCACGCCGGACGCGCCGGTGGTAGCGACTTCCGCGGGCCGGGCGACGGCTGCCGCGGGCTTCGTGCCCGATGCGGCGGCGGGCGCGGCAACCGCGGCGGCAGCTTCGTCCTTCGGCACGTCGCTGCCCGTCTCGACTCCACCTCCGAGCGCGGCCATCAGCTGCGCGTGCGCGGCGAGGCGTTCCGCGTCGATGCGGGCGGCCGTCTCCTGCGCGCGCAGCAGTTGCTGCTGCGCGACCAGCACGTTCACGTAATCGGTCAGCCCGCGGCGGAAGCCTTCGCGCGACAGTTGATAGCTGCGATTGTTGGCCGCCACCGAGCGCGCGGCGTCCTTCTTCTGCGTATCGAGCGAGCGGATTCGCACGACCTGGTCGGCGATGTCCTTGAGCGCGCCGACGATCGTCTGGTTGTAGCGCTCGACCGCCTGGTCGTAGCCGGCGTTCGCGGCGCCGAGCTGCGCCCGCAGCCGACCGCCTTCGAAGATCGGCAGCGACAGCGCGGGGCCGGCCGTCCAGCCGCCGTTCATCGCGCGCAGGAAGTCGGTGAACGGCGCGGTCACGCCGAAGCCGCCGACCGTCGCGAGCAGGTCGATGTTCGGGTAGAACGACGCCTTCGCGACGTCGATGCCGCGCGCCTGCGCGTCGACCGTCCAGCGCGCCGCGACGACGTCGGGGCGGCGGCCGAGCAGGTCGGCCGGCATCGCCGACGGCAGGCCGGCCGGCGCATCGAGCGCAAGCTGCGGCCGCTTGATGGTGTCGCCGGCGCCGGGGCCCTTGCCGGCCAGTGCGGCGAGCTGGTGGCGCGCGAGCTGGATCGCCTCTTCGTAGCTGTCGATCTGGCGCTCGTAGTCCGGCAGCGTCGATTCCGCCTGGCTCACGTCGAGCTGCGTGCCGAGGCCGGCCTGCAGCCGCTTGCGCGCGAGATCGGCGAGCGAGCGCTGGCGTTCGAACGTCTCGTGCGCGAGGTCCAGCAGCGCGTAGTTCATCGACATGCCGACATACGCGCGCACCACGTTGACTTCGAGTTCGAGCTTCGCCGCGCGCGCGTCGGCGGCGGTCGCATGCGCGGTGTCGAGCGCCCGCTCGGTCGCGTTCTTGTCCTTGCCCCACAGATCGAGGTGGTACGACAGGCCGAGCGAGCCGGTATTGTTCCAGGTATCGGCGTTCGCGAGCGGCCCCGGGCCGTAGTACACGTTGTCCGGCCAGTGCTGGCGCATCAGCGACAGGTTGCCGTTGATCTGCGGCAGTTCGGCCGAGCGGGCGACGCGCGCCATCGCCTGCGCTTCGCGCACGCGGGCCTCGGCGGCCGCGAGGGTCGGGTTGCCGGCCTGGGCGGCGGCGATCCATGCATCGAGCTGCGGATCGCGGTACGCGCGCCACCAGTCGGCGGCGGGCCAGCCCGCGTCTCGGTCGGCCGCGCGGATGGCCGCGCCGGCGTCGAGTGCGTCCGCTTCGATGCGAGTGGACTGGGTTGTGTTGTCGCCCATGCTCGCGCAACCGGCCATTATTAATGAGACTGCAAGAACCGCCAGTGCGAGCGTCCCTTTTGTCGCCGGAGACTGCACGATTTTCTCCCTTTCGGATATAGATGAGTCGGAGGCGATTATATTTTTCAGTGATTCCTGAATAAACGGACAACGGTGCAAGTCATTTTTACGAATCCTGAGATAATATTTGTTGGACCCTGTGCAACAATCCCTCCGGATTCAAACGGGTAATGGGATGGATACGCTACAAAACATGCGGGTATTCGTCCGCGTGGTGGACGCGGGAAGCTTTACCGCGGCCGCCCAGCAGATGAATTCGACCACCGCCTACGCGTCGCGCGCGGTCTCGGATCTCGAGGCCCACCTGCGCACGCGTCTCCTGAACCGCACGACGCGCCGGATCGCGCTGACCGAGGCGGGCGAGCGCTATCTGCAGCGCTGCGAACAGATCCTCGCTTACGTCGACCAGGCCGAAGCCGAGGCGGGCGACGCGCACGCGCGTCCGTCCGGCAAGCTGAAGGTCCATTGCTTCACGAGCCTCGGCCAGCACTATCTGGTGCCGGCCATTGCGCGCTATCGCGAGCGCTATCCGGACGTGCACGTCGAGCTGACGCTCGCGCAGCGGATGCCCGACCTGCTCGACGAGGGCTACGACGTCGCGATCGTCGTCGGCCGCGATCTGCCCGATTCGGGGCTCGTGTCGCAGCGGCTCGGCGAGAGCTACAGCGTCGTGTGCGCATCGCCGGGCTATGTCGAGTCGCACGGCGTGCCGCAGCGGCCGGCCGATCTCGCGCAGCACGTGTGCCTCGGGATGGTCGCGCCGGGCTTTCACTTCGACGAGTGGGCGCTGGCGGGGCCGAACGGCGACGAGGTCGTGCCGATCACGGCGCCGCCGTTCCGCGTGAACGTCGCGGAGGCGCTCGCGGTGGCCGTGCGGGAGGGGATGGGGGTCGGCGGGCTGCCGCTCTATTCGGCGATCGGCTGGCTGCGCAGCGGGCACATCGTGCGCGTGATGCCCGAGTACCGGTCGCACGTGATGAACATCTATGCGCTGTATCCGTCGCGCCAGTACCTCGACGCCAAAATCCGGACCTGGGTCGATTTCCTGCGCGAAGAGCTGCCGCTCACGCTCGAAGCCGACGAAGCGGCGCTCGAACAGTACACGCGTGCGACATGACCGCGCGGTCGGCCGCCATCTGACGAGATTTGTCCTTCACGCAACATTTTTTTACGAACGTGTGTCAGACAGTTTGATACTGTTGGAATTAACGAGATACACCACACCGGAGTAGCGATGGATACGCACCTGATGATCGGCCTTGGCGTCTTGCTGGGCGCGGCTGCCGCCGCGGCGGCGACCCGCGACCTGCTGCGTGCGATGAAGGCGAAGGCGCAGATGAAGCCCGTGCCGGTCCGCGTGCGCGAGCCGCGCCGCCCCGGCCGCTGATCCTGCCGTCACGCTTCAGACGGGCAACGCCGCGCCACGCGGCTGCCCGGGCCGGCGCTCAGCCGAGCTCGACGACCTTGTCCCACGCGAACGCGGGGTTTTCCCATTCGCCGGTGCGCCGGTGAAGGTAGCCGCGCGGATTGCACACCACGCGCGTGCCGCCGTCCGCCACGTAGTCGAATGACGTATGCGTGTGGCCGTGCAGCCACAGATCCACCGGCGGCCGCACCAGTTCCGCCATGTCCGTGACGAACCCCGCCGACGCCAGATCCTCCGCATAGCGTTCCGCCAGCGAGCGCCGGTGCGGCGCATGATGGGTGACGACGATCGTCTTGCCCGCGAACGGCGCCGCCAGCTGCGTTTCCAGCCATGCACGGCCGCGCCGGTGCAGCGCGATCGCGTCGGCCGGCGCGAAATCCCGTTCCGACACGCCCGCTGCCGCATGCAGGGCCGCATCGTGCGGCCACGTCACCTGGATCAGTCCCTTGAAATCGAGCATCACGCGCAGCGCGGCGTCGATCGTGCGCGCGACGCTGGCTTCGTCCCCGCCGAACAGCGAAAAATCCGCCCAGAGCGTCGTGCCCAGCACGCGAAAGCGTTGGGCGGGATCGACGTAGACGCCGTTGTTCAGGTAATGCACGTTGTCGAGCGCATGCGCCGCGTCGCGCATCGCCGTTTCCAGCGCGCCGAATTCCCCGTCGTAGTACTCGTGGTTGCCCGGCACGTAGACCACCGGCACCGCCGGGTCGAACGTCTCGGCGGCCCAGCGCAGGCCTTCCGCGTGATTGTGGATGTCGCCGGCCAGCACGACGAGATCCGCGTCGGCATGCGGGATCGCGTCGGGCAGGTTGTTTTCGAGATGCAGGTCGGACAGGACGCGGACTTTCACGGGCTTGGCTCCTGAGTGGGCGGCGTCAGCGCAGGACCTTGCCGGGATTCATCAGGCCGCGCGGGTCGAGCGCGGTCTTCAGCGTGCGCATCAGCGTGGTTTCGACCGGCGACTTGTAGCGTTGCGCGTCGTCGATCTTCAGTTGGCCGATGCCGTGCTCCGCGCTGATCGTGCCGTGATGGCGGTGCACGTTGTCGTAGACGATCCGGTTGATCGGCTTCTGGAATTCCGCGAGGAACGCTTTCGGATCGCCGCCTTCGGGCGTCTGCACGTTGTAGTGCAGGTTGCCGTCGCCGAGGTGGCCGAACGTGACCATGCGCGCGCCCGGCGCGGCCTGCTGGATCGCCGCGTCGGTCTCGTCGATGAAGCGTGCGATCGACGAGATCGGCACCGCGATGTCGTGCTTGATGTTGAGCCCTTCGTCGGCCTGCGCGAGCGGGATGTGCTCGCGCAGGTCCCAGAACGCGCGCGATTGCGCGAGGTTCTCCGCCACCACCGCGTCGACCACGAGCCCGGCCTCGAACGCGTCTTCCATCAGCTTCTCGAACAGCGCGCGCGCATGCGCTTCGCTTTCGTTGTCGGACAGCTCCAGCAGCACCGTTTGCGCATGCGTCTGCGCGAACGGGTAGCGCAGTTGCGGATAGTGCTTGCCGACCAGCTGCATGCAGAAATCCGACATCAGCTCGAAGCCGGTCAGCAGCGGCCCGGCCGCGCGCTGCGCGAGCGCGAGGAAATCGAGCGCCGCGTGCGGCGATTCGAGTGCGGCCAGCGCCGTGACCTGCGCGGCCGGCAGCGGATGCAGCTTCATCACGGCCGCCGTGATGATCCCGAGCGTGCCTTCGGCGCCGATGAACAGGTCGCGCAGGTCGTAGCCGGTGTTGTCCTTGCGCAGTCCGCGCAGCCCGTCCCAGATCTCGCCCTGCGGCGTCACGACCTCGAGCCCGAGGCACAGCTCGCGCGCGTTGCCGTAGCGCAGCACCGCGGTGCCGCCCGCATTGGTCGACAGGTTGCCGCCGATCGTGCAGCTGCCTTCCGCCGCGAGGCTCAGCGCGAACAGCCGGCCGCCTTCGCGAGCGCGCGCCTGCACGTCGGCGAGGATCACGCCGGCTTCGACGGTGATCGTGTTGTTGTGCGGATCGAGCGCGCGCACGCGGTTCAGGCGCGCCAGGCTCAGCACGGCCTGGCTGCCGCTCGCATCGGGCGTCGCGCCGCCGGCGAGGCCCGTGTTGCCGCCCTGCGGCACGAGCGCGACGCCGTGCGCGTTGGCGAGCTTCACGAGCGCGGCGACTTCGGCCGTGTTCGCGGGCCTCAGCACCGCGCACGCCGCGCCCTGGTAGCGGCGGCGCCAGTCGGTCAGGAACGGTTCGGTATCGTGCGGATCGGTCAGGACGTGATCGGCGCCGATCGCGTCGCGGCACGCGGAAACGAAAGCTTCGGAGGACATCATCACCTTGTCGCGTAAGGGTCAGGACGTGGCGCGCGGTTTTTTCGCCGCGCGCTTGAACGGCGCGACGTAAGCCAGCGCCGCCACGAAGAAGCCGACGGCAAGCGCGGTCTCGCACCAGCCGAGCGTCGCGGACAGCCCGCGATCGGACATGCCGCGCACGATGCCTTCGGCGAGATAGACGAGGATCAGCATGCTCGCCCACTGCATCGTATAGATGTTACGCCGCCAGACGCCGGGCAGCGCGAGCGCGAGCGGCACGGCCTTGAGCATCAGCGCGGAGCCGCCCGGGCGCAGCGGCGCGAGCCACAGCTCCCACGCGAGCGACAGCGCGATCAGCGCGACGAGACACGCGGCGGCGGCCAGCGCGTAGCGCGGCCGGGCCGCGATGGCGGGGCGGGCGGGGGCGTTCATGCGGCCTCGGCGGCCTGGGCGCTGGCGAGGGCTGCGGCAGCGCGTGCGAGCCGTACGCCGAGCGCGGCCGCGAGCGCCTTCTCGTCCGCCGACAGCCCGGCGGGCGCCGAGCGGTCGTGCTGCGCGACGTGCGACGCGCCGTACGGCGTGCCGCCGGTACGCGTCGTGCTGAGGGCGGATTCGGTGTACGGGATTCCGACGATCATCATCCCGTGATGCAGCAGCGGCAGCATCATCGACAACAGCGTCGACTCCTGGCCGCCGTGCAGGCTGCCCGTCGACGTGAACACGCTCGCCGGCTTGCCGGTGAGCGCGCCCGACAGCCATTGCGGCGTCGTGCCGTCGAGGAAATACTTGAGCGACGCGGCCATGTTGCCGAAGCGGGTCGGCGAACCGAGCGCGAGGCCCGCGCATTCCTCGAGGTCGCGCAGTTCCGCGTAGGGCGGGCCGTCGGCCGGGATGTCGGGGGCGGTGGCTTCGCAGACGGCCGACACGGGCGGCACGGTGCGGATGCGGGCCTGCATGCCCGGCACGCTGTCGATGCCGTTCGCGATCGCGAGCGCGAGATCGCGCGTGGCGCCGTGACGGCTGTAATAGAGGACGAGGATGTCTTTCATGGGCGACGGAGCCGCGTGCGGCCGCGCGCGTGCCCGGTGCAGTCGGCCCCTGCTGGAATCGAGCGGCTATTATAGGGGCTGAAGCCGTCGCGCTGCGCGGCGGCGGCGCGCCGTGACGCGCGCAGCATCGAGAAGGAGAAGCCGTTTGCCGAAGTTGAGCGTGGATCTCGTCACCATCAAGCGCCTCGCGCAGTTCGCGGCCCGGCGCAGCGCCGAGGATCGCATCCCGCAAGTGGCGGGCAGCCTGACCTTCACGACGCTGCTGGCGCTCGTGCCGCTCCTGACGGTCGCGTTCGCGCTGTTCACCGCGTTCCCGATGTTCGCGTCGTTCCAGATCTCGCTGCAGGGGTTCCTCGCGGATCACCTGATGCCCGCGCAGTTCAACATCCAGATCTTCAAGTACCTGAACCAGTTCGCGTCGAAGGCCAAGGGGCTGACCACGGCGGGCCTGATCGTGCTCGTCGTCACGTCGGTGATGACCATGATGACGATCGAATCGGCGTTCAACCTGATCTGGCGCGTGCGCAAGCCGCGGCCGTTCGCACAGCGCGTGCTCGCGTACTGGGCACTGATCACGCTCGGGCCCTTGCTGTTCGGCGTGAGCCTGTCGATCTCGTCGTACCTGTTCACGCAATCGCTCGCGTTCACCGGCGCGGGGCCGTCCACGTCGATGGTGGAGTGGCTGCTCGCGCTCGCATCGCTGCCGTTGACGGTGCTCGCGTTCACGCTGCTGTACGTGTACCTGCCGAACTGCACGGTCGCATGGCGCGACGCGGTGATCGGCGGGCTGTTCGCGGCCATCGCGTTCGAGCTCGCGAAGCGCGGCTTCGGCTACTACGTGCGGCGCATTCCGACCTATACGGCGGTGTACGGCGCGTTCGCGGCGCTGCCGGTGTTCCTGCTGTGGGTGTATTTGAGCTGGTTCATCGCGCTGCTGGGCGCGATGGTGGCATCGGCGCTGCCGGCGATTCGCGTCGGCCAGTTCCACCGCATCCACTATCCGGGCAGCGATCTGCTCGACGCGCTCGAGCTGCTCGCGCGGCTGGCCGAAGCGCGTGCAGCCGGCAAGCGCGGCTATACGGCGCTGCGGCTCGCGACGATGCTGCGCTGCGACATGGAAACCGCGCAGCGATTGCTGACGACGATGGAGGAGCGGGAATGGGTCGCCCGGCTCGACGGCGGAGGGGAAACCACGCCGCGCTACATCCTGCTCGCGAATCCGGCGCAGTTGACGCTCGCGCAACTGTTCGACGTGCTGGTGATCGATCGCACCGAGCTGACCTACCAACTCCAGCGACGCCGCAGCCACGTCGACGGGGCTGCGCTGCTCGACGTGCTGTCGAACGACCGGTTCGACGTGACGCTCGCATCGCTGATCGCCGCGCACCGGCTCGCGGGAGGGCAGCCGGCCGGCAGCGCCGCACCGGCGCCGGGCGTGGCCGACGCGCACGCGCAGCCGCCGCGGCCTGCCTAAAGGCGCGGCCCGCCGGCTACAGCGGGATCTTGCCGGTGCAGATGTCCTTGAACATCACCCAGTCGCCCATCAGGCTGTAGATCGGGTGCCGGAACGTGGCCGGGCGGTTCTTCTCGAAGAAGAAGTGTCCGACCCACGCGAACCCGTAGCCGCAGACGACCGCCGCCGGCAGCCACAGCCAGTGGCCGGTCGCGACCGCCATCGCGACGCAGCCGATCACGCCGAGCGAGCCGATGAAGTGCAGCCGCCGCGACGTCAGGTTCTGGTGCTCGTTCAGGTAATACGGGTAGAAGTCAGCGAAGCTGGCGAATTGCTCCGTATGCGTATGCGCCATGGCCGTCTCCTCGGGCCGCTGTTCATGGGGCCATTGTGCGGCCGGCGGCCCGTGTCCGCAAGCGGTGGCGGGCCGCCGCGCCGGCCCGTGCTTTCCTTTTGACAGGCTTTCCGATAGGATCGAAAGAGATTTTGCATTCAAGCATGAGGGGACTACGATGCGCGTCAGCGATATTCTGAAAGTGAAGGGCAACACGCTGTTTACGGTGACGCCCGATAAGCCGCTGCGCGAAGCGGTCGATACGATGGCCGAACACGACATCGGTTCGCTCGTCGTGATGGAGTACGGCGATCTCGTCGGGATGCTGACGTTTCGCGAGATCATCCTGCGCCTGCACGTGAACGGCGGCGCGATCGGCGACGTGCAGGTGCGCAAGGTGATGGACGAGCCGCTCACGTGCACGCCTGAAACGGACGTCAACGAAGTGCGCCGAATGATGCTCGAGCGTCACGCACGCTACATGCCGGTGCTCGACAAGAAGGTGCTGATGGGCGTCATTTCGTTCTACGACGTCGCGAAGACGGTCGTCGAGGCGCAGAGCTTCGAGAACCGGATGCTGAAGGCGTACATCCGCGACTGGCCGGAATCGGAAGCCGAAGCGCACAAGCCGTGAATCGCGCCGCGCCCGGCACGTCGATGCATGGGCGCCGCCATCCGGCACGCGGCGGCGCAGGCATGTCCTGCGCCGCCGTTTTTTCAACGACAACACGAGGCCCGCGCAGCATCGCCCAGACGATGCGCGCGTATTCCGCATGAGCGATCACACGCAAGCCACTTCGGGGCAGCGCGACGAACGTCGCGCCCACGCATCGCAGTTCGACCTGCTGCGCGAGCGCCGCTTCGCGCCGTTCTTCACGACCCAGTTTCTCGGCGCGCTGAACGACAACGTCTTCAAGATCGGTTTCACGTCGCTCGTCACGTATCACACCGCGCGGTTCTCGGGCGTCGATGCGAAGACGGCCGCGTTCCTGATTTCCGCGATCTTCATCCTGCCGTTCGTGCTGTTCTCGGCCACCTCCGGCCAGATCGCCGACAAATACGACAAGGCGACCCTCACGCGCTTCGTGAAATCGTTCGAGATCGTGCTGATGCTGGTCGGCGCGGCCGGCTTCGTCACGCACAGCGCGACGCTGCTGTATCTGTGCACGTTCATGATGGGGATGCACTCGACGCTGTTCGGGCCCGTCAAGTATTCGTACCTGCCGCAGCATCTCGGCGAACATGAGCTGGTCGGCGGCAACGGGCTCGTCGAGATGGGCACGTTCATCGCGATCCTGATCGGCACGATCATCGGCGGCGCGGCGGCCGGCATCGAAGGCAGCGGCGAGCGCGTGCTTGCGGTGAGCGTCGTCGTCATCGCGCTGGCCGGGCGGCTCGTCGCGCAGCGCGTGCCGCCGACACCTGCGCCGCAGCCTGACCTCGTGATCAACTGGAACCCGGTCAGCGAAACCTGGCGCAACCTCGGCCTCGCGCGCCAGAACCGCACGGTGTTCCTGAGCCTGCTCGGCATTTCGTGGCTGTGGTTCGTCGGCGCGACCTTCCTCACGTCGTTCTTCAATTTCGCGAAGGACGTGCTGTCCGCGAGCCCCGACGTCGTCACGATCCTGCTCGCGACGTTCTCGGTCGGCATCGGCCTCGGCTCGCTGCTGTGCGAGCGGCTGTCGCAGCGGCGCGTCGAGATCGGCCTCGTGCCGCTCGGTTCGATCGGCATCAGCGTGTTCGCGATCGAGCTGTATTTCGCGAGCCATGCGCTGCCGTCGCCCGGCCATCTGCTGTCGGTCGGCGAATTCCTGGCCGGTGCGCGCCACTGGCGCATCCTCGCCGACCTGTTCCTGCTCGCGATGTTCGGCGGCTTCTACAGCGTGCCGCTGTACGCGCTGATCCAGAGCCGCAGCGCGCCGACGCACCGCGCACGGATCATCGCCGCGAACAACATCCTGAACGCGCTGTTCATGATCCTGTCGGCCGTGATGGCGATGGGGCTGACCAAGGCCGGTGTCGACATCCCGGGGCTGTTCCTCGTCACCGCGCTGCTGAACGTCGTGGTCGCGACGTATATCTACCTGCTCGTGCCCGAGTTCCTGCTGCGCTTCGTCGCGTGGGTGCTCGTGCATACCTTCTACCGGATTCGCCTCGTGCACGCGGAGCGGATTCCGGCGGAAGGGGCGGCGGTGCTCGTGTGCAATCACGTCAGCTACGTCGATGCGCTCGTGCTGGCCGCCGCGAGCCCGCGCCCGATTCGTTTCGTGATGGATCACCGGATCTTCAAGACGCGTTTCGCGAGCTGGGTATTCCGGCATGCGAAGGCGATCCCGATCGCACCGCGCCACGAGGATCCCGCGATGCTCGCGCGTGCGTACGACCTCTGCGAGGCCGCGCTGAAGGACGGCGAGCTCGTGTGTATCTTCCCCGAGGGCAAGCTGACGAAGACGGGCGACATCAACACGTTCCACCACGGTATCACCGAGATCCTGCGCCGCACGCCGGCGCCGGTGATCCCGATGGCGCTGCGCGGGCTGTGGGGCAGCTATTTTTCGCGGCATTCCGATGCGCGGATGCCACGGCCGATCAAGCGCGGCGTGATGAGCCGGCTGACGCTCGCGGTCGGCGAGCCGATCCCCGCTTCGGTGGCGACGCCCGAGGCGTTGCAGGCGGCGGTGACCGAACTGCGCGGCGCGCGGAAGTAGGCGGGCGCCGAGCTCGGCGCGGAATGATCGATCCGCGCGCCGGGCCGGGATGGGGGCCGCGGTTCGGCGGCTCCCGCGCGTAACGCCGAGGGCCTGCGATCGCCGTACCGCGTTGCCTCTGCCCTTATCCGCGCCGGCCCGTGTGGTCTGAACGGTTCACGCGGCCCGCGGGCCCGGGACGGCTGGCATAATAGCGGTTTACCTCTTTTTCTCGACCGGCAAACGATCGGCCTGCCTGCGACCCCGGCAGCGCATCGGTTTGCCCATTTCTCTTTTGGGCGGTTCCATCATGTCCGGCAATACCCTCGGCACGCTTTTCACTGTCACGACCTTCGGCGAATCGCACGGTCCCGCGATCGGCTGCGTGATCGACGGCTGCCCGCCGGGGATGGGGCTGACCGAAGCCGATATCCAGATCGAACTCGATCGCCGCAAGCCGGGCACGTCGCGGCACGTGACGCAACGGCAGGAGGCCGACGAGGTCGAGATCCTGTCGGGCGTGTTCGAAGGCGTGACGACCGGCACGCCGATCGCGCTGCTGATCCGCAACACCGACCAGCGCAGCAAGGACTACGGCAACATCGTCGAGACGTTCCGTCCCGGCCACGCCGACTACACCTACTGGCAGAAATACGGTATCCGCGACTACCGCGGCGGCGGTCGCTCGTCCGCGCGCCTGACCGCGCCGATCGTCGGCGCCGGTGCGGTCGCGAAGAAGTGGCTGCGCGAGCGCTTCGGGGTCGAGGTGCGCGGCTACATGAGCGGCCTCGGCGAAATCGACGTGCCGTTCGTCGACTGGTCGCACGTGCACGAGAATCCGTTCTTCTCGCCGAATGCGGCCGTCGTGCCGGAGCTCGAAGCGTACATGGACGCGCTGCGCAAGGAGGGCGATTCGATCGGCGCGCGCATCGACGTCGTCGCGTCGGGCGTGCCGGTCGGCTGGGGCGAGCCGGTATTCGACCGGCTCGATGCCGATATCGCGAAGGCGATGATGAGCATCAACGCGGTGAAGGGCGTCGAGATCGGCGCGGGCTTCGACAGCGTCGCGCAGCGCGGCTCGGTGCACGGCGACGAACTGACGCCGGCCGGCTTCGTCGGCAACCACGCGGGCGGCGTGCTCGGCGGGATTTCGACGGGGCAGGACATCACCGTGTCGATCGCGATCAAGCCGACGTCGAGCATCCGCACGCCGCGCCGCTCGATCACGAAGAGCGGCGACGAGGCGACGGTCGAAACCTTCGGCCGCCACGATCCGTGCGTCGGCATTCGCGCGACGCCGATCGCCGAATCGATGCTCGCGCTGGTGCTGATCGACCATGCGCTGCGCCATCGCGCGCAGTGCGGCGACGTCGAGACGTCGACGCCGAAGATCGCCGGCAGCGCGACCTGATAGAGGCGGCCGGGGCGCAGCGTGTCGCCTTGGCCGTCGAACGATGAATGCAAGCGGGGCGCTGCGTGATGCAGCGCCCCGTTTCGTTTATGGCGGTTCGCAGTGACCGACGCAAAACGCGCCGCTCGTGGCGGCGCGTTCCGGCAGGTTACATGTTCGGGTAATTCGGCCCGCCGCCGCCTTCCGGCGTGACCCACACGATGTTCTGCGTCGGGTCCTTGATGTCGCAGGTCTTGCAGTGCACGCAGTTCTGCGCGTTGATCACGAGGCGCTCGCCGCCGTCGTCGTTCTTCACGAACTCGTACACCGCCGCCGGGCAGAAGCGCGCCTCCGGCCCCGCGTACGTGCGCAGGTTCACGTTCACCGGCACGCTCGCGTCCTTCAGCGTCAGGTGCGCCGGCTGGTTCTCCTCATGGTTCGTGTTCGAGATGAACACCGACGACAGCCGGTCGAACGTCAGCTTGCCGTCCGGCTTCGGATACGCGATCGGCTCGCACTGCGACGCCGGTTTCAGCATCTCGTGGTCCGCGTGCTGGTGATGCAGCGTCCACGGCACGTTGCCGCCCATCACCTTCTGCTCGAGCCCCACCATCAGCGTGCCCAGGTACAGGCCCTTGGCCATCCACTGTTTGAAGTTGCGCGCGCGGTACAGCTCCGTGTACAGCCACGATTGCTTGAACGCGTCCGGGTACGCATTGAGCTCGTCCGACTGGCGGCCGGCCTGCACCGCGTCGAATGCGGCGTCCGCCGCGAGCATGCCGGTCTTGATCGCCGCGTGGCTGCCCTTGATCCGCGACGCGTTCAGGAAGCCCGCGTCGTCGCCGATCAGCGCGCCGCCCGGGAACACCGTCTTCGGCAGCGACAGCAGGCCGCCGGCCGTGATCGCGCGTGCGCCGTACGACACGCGCTTGCCGCCTTCGAGGAACGCGCGGATCGACGGATGCGTCTTGTAGCGCTGGAATTCCTCGAACGGCGACAGGTACGGGTTCGTGTAGCCCAGGCCCACCACGAAGCCGACCACCACCTGGTTGTTGTCCATGTGATACAAGAATGAGCCGCCGTACGTATCGGACTTCAGCGGCCAGCCGGCCGTGTGGATCACGAGGCCCGGCTTGTGCTTGGCCGGGTCGATTTCCCACAGTTCCTTGATGCCGATCCCGTACGCCTGCGGATCGGCGTTCGCGTCGAGCTTGAACTTCGAGATCAGCTGGCGGCCCAGATGGCCGCGGCAGCCTTCGGCGAATAGCGTGTACTTCGCATGCAGCTCCATGCCGAGCTGGAAGTTCTCGGTCGGCTCGCCGTCCTTGCCCACGCCCATGTTGCCGGTGGCGACGCCTTTGACCGAGCCGTCGTCGTTGTAAAGAATTTCCGCGGCGGGGAAGCCGGGGAAGATCTCGACGCCCAGCGCCTCGGCCTGTGCCCCAAGCCAGCGCGTGACGTTGCCCAGCGAGATCACGTAGTTGCCGTGATTCTTGAAGTTGTCCGGCAGCGCCCAGTTCGGCGTGGTCACCGCGCTCTTCTCGGACAGGAACAGGAAGCGGTCTTCCGTCACCTCGACGTCGAGCGGCGCGCCGCGTTCCTTCCAGTCGGGAAACAGCTCGGTGATCGCGCGCGGGTCCATCACCGCGCCCGACAGGATGTGCGCGCCGATCTCGGAACCCTTCTCGAGCACGCACACGCCGATCTCGGTGCCTTTCTCGGCGGCCAGCTGCTTGAGCCGGATCGCGGCAGACAGCCCGGCCGGGCCGCCGCCAACGATCACGACGTCGTATTCCATCGATTCGCGCGGGCCGTATTGCTCGATGAGGCTTGCGGGGGTCATTGGCGTTCCTCTAACCGTTAGAATGCTTTTATTCGGGAGCGTATTGTCTGCGAAACGAAACGCTTGCCGCAACAACATGCAGGTAGATTAGCACGATCGTTCTATTTTTTGTGCTAGGGTAATGCCGCCCGGGCTGTGCCGCCGGGGCTGGCGAAACGACATCGAAAGGGGATGGTCAAATGGGTCGATCGATCAATCTGGAAGGCAAGGTTGCGCTGGTGACGGGCGCGTCGAGCGGCCTCGGGCAGCGTTTTGCGCAGGTACTGTCGCAAGCCGGCGCGAAGGTCGTGCTCGCGAGCCGCCGCGTCGAGCGCCTGAAGGAGCTGCGCGCGGAGATCGAGGCGGCGGGTGGCGCCGCGCACGTCGTGTCGCTCGACGTGACCGATGTCCAGAGCATCAAGGCGGCCGTCGCGCATGCGGAGACGGAAGCCGGCACGATTGATATCCTGGTGAACAATTCGGGCGTGTCGACGATGCAGAAGCTCGTCGACGTGACGCCGGCGGATTTCGAGTTCGTGTTCGATACGAACACGCGCGGCGCATTTTTCGTCGCGCAGGAAGTCGCGAAGCGGATGATCATGCGCGCGAACGGCGGCGGCAACGGCAAGCCGCCATGCCGGATCATCAACATCGCGTCGGTGGCCGGGCTGCGCGTGTTCCCGCAAATCGGGCTGTACGCGATGAGCAAGGCCGCGGTCGTGCAGATGACGCGCGCGATGGCGCTGGAGTGGGGCCGTCACGGGATCAACGTGAACGCGATCTGCCCGGGCTATATCGATACCGAAATCAATCATTACCTGTGGGAAACCGAGCAGGGCCAGAAGCTGCAGTCGATGCTGCCGCGCCGGCGTGTCGGCAAGCCGCAGGATCTCGACGGGCTGTTGTTGCTGCTCGCGGCCGACGAGTCGCAGTTCATCAATGGCTCGATCATCTCCGCGGACGACGGCTTCGGCCTCGCCTGAGCGGATGACATTCAGCAACAAAGAAGACTGCAATGAGCGCAACAAGCGATTACTCCCCCGTTTTTGAGATGTCGATGCCGATCCGCTGGGGCGACATGGACGCGTTCGGCCATGTGAACAACACGGTCTATTTCCGCTACATGGAGCAGGCGCGGATCTCGTGGTTCGAGCAACTCGGCATTGCCGGCGGCAACGGCGAGGGGCAGGGGCCCGTCATCGTCACCGCGTCGATGGAATTCCTCAAGCAGCTGCACTATCCGGGCGACGTGATCGCGAGGATGTCGGCCGCGAAGCCTGGCCGAAGCAGTTTCGATACCGGGTTCGAGCTCACGCGCGCGGACGATCCGCAGCATGTCTACGCACGCGGCAACGCGCGCTGCGTGTGGGTCGACTACGCGCTCGGCAAGTCGGTGCCGCTGCCGCCCCTGCTGCGCGACACGATCGAGCGCGCGCTCGCGGCGAAAGTCGGTTGAGCGTGCATACCGGCAGGCCGGCACCGGGTCGCCGGTGGCGCGCCGTGCCCGTTGTTTCCCCCGGTCGGCCGCCGCGTGCAGCCGATCGTCATTCGAGCGCTGCGACGCAATGCGCGCTCACTGCCCGAGCAGGCGCTGCAGCAGCTCCGGCGTATTGTTCGTCCCGTATTTGCGCATCAGCCGGGCGCGGTAGATGTCGACCGTGCGCGAACTGATGTCGAGTACGCGCCCGATCTGCTTGCTGGTCTTGCCGGTCGCGAGCTGGGCGGCAATCTCGCGCTCGCGCGGGGTCAGCTCGACCGCGACGCGGCGCGTCGCGCTCAAATCCTCGAAGGTCCAGACGCCCGCCGCGAGCGGCGCCGTGCGGTCGAGCGCGCGGCCCGTCACGTGGCACCAGAACAGTTCGCCGTCCGCGCGCTTCATGATTCTGTCATCCGAGTAGACGCCGTTCGCGACCATCACGCGTGCGATGCGCTCGCCGATTCGCTGGAATTCGTCCGTCGACGGGTAGAGCACCGCGTACGATTTCCCGATCAGGTCGGCCCGCGCGCAGCGGAAGATCGACGCGAGCGCGTCGTTGCAGTCCTCGATCACGCGGTCGCGCGACAGCACGAGGCCGAGCGGCGCGAGGTGGAAGGCGGTCTGGTAATCGAGATCGGGCATGGCGCAGGCAGGCGGAGGGAAATGCTTATGTATTTTTGCGTATTGTGCCGCATCCGCGCCGCATCGTACCCTTTCAGGCATCTCGCGGCGGTGTGTCGCGACATAAAAACAGCGTGCTTCGACGCAGGCATTGCCGCGCATGCATAGAATGGTGCGGCGGGCTTGCGCCACGTGGCGCGTGAACCGGTTTTGCTGGTTTCCATAGAGGAAGGGACAACTGATGAACAAAGTCTATCCAAGCGCGGCTGCCGCGCTGGAGGGGATCGTCCGTGACGGACAGACCTTCGCGGTGGGCGGCTTCGGCCTGTGCGGGATTCCCGAGGCGTTGATCGCGGCGTTGCGCGATTCGGCCGTCAAGGGCATCACCTGCATCAGCAACAACGCGGGCGTCGACGGGTTCGGCCTCGGCCTGCTGCTGGAAACGCGCCAGATCAAGAAAATGATCTCGTCGTACGTCGGCGAGAACAAGGAGTTCGAGCGCCAGTACCTGGCCGGCGAACTCGAGCTCGAATTCACGCCGCAGGGCACGCTCGCCGAAAAGCTGCGCGCGGGCGGCGCGGGCATCCCCGCGTTCTTCACGAATACCGGCTACGGCACCGTGATCGCGGAAGGCAAGGAAACGCGCCAGTTCGGCGATCGCCACTACGTGCTCGAACCGTCGCTGACGGCCGACGTCGCGCTCGTCAAGGCGTGGAAGGCCGACAAGTCCGGCAACCTGATCTATCGCCGCACCGCGCGCAACTTCAACCCGATGTGCGCGATGGCCGGCAAGATCACCGTGGTCGAAGTCGAGGAGATCGTCGAGAACGGTACGCTCGATCCGGATCAGGTCCATACGCCGGGGATCTTCGTGCAGCGCATCGTGCTGAACGCGACGCCCGAAAAACGCATCGAACAACGCGTCGTACGCGCGAAAGGAGACTGACATGGCCTGGAATCGTGACCAGATGGCCGCGCGCGCGGCGAAGGAACTGCAGGACGGCTTCTACGTGAACCTCGGCATCGGCCTGCCGACGCTCGTCGCGAACCACGTGCCGGAAGGCGTCGAGGTGTGGCTGCAGTCGGAGAACGGCCTGCTCGGCATCGGCCCGTCGCCGACCGAGGACGAAGTCGACGCCGATCTGATCAACGCCGGCAAGCAGACCGTCACGACGCTGCCCGGTTCGTCGATCTTCTCGTCGGCCGATTCGTTCGCGATGATCCGCGGCGGCCATATCAACCTCGCGATCCTCGGCGCGATGCAGGTCAGCAAGCAGGGCGACCTCGCGAACTGGATGATCCCGGGCAAGATGATCAAGGGGATGGGCGGCGCGATGGACCTCGTCGCGGGGGTGGGGCGTGTCGTCGTGCTGATGGAGCATGTCGCGAAGGGCGACCAGCACAAGATCCTCGACGAATGCAACCTGCCGCTCACGGGCGTCGGCGTGGTCGACCTGATCATCACCGATCTCGGCGTGATCGAAGTGACGCCGGCCGGGTTGAAGGTGCTCGAACTGGCCGACGGCGTGAGCGCCGACGAGATCCAGGCGAAGACGGGCGCGCCGCTCGACGTCAGCGCCGTGGCCTGAGCGTCACGCTGTTGCGTCATCCCTGACGCCCGCGTTCCTGACGGAACGCGGGCGTTTTGTCGTGCGCGCAGGCGTCACGCAATCGCGCCGCCGCCGTCGATCAGTACCGTCGAACCGGTTGCATAAGGCGTGGCCGCCAGATACAGGATCGCATTCGCGACATCCTCCGGTTGGCCGACCCTGCGTGCGGGAAGCCGCTGGGCGGCGCCGGCGTACATCGCGTCACGTGCGTCGGGCGCAAGCTTGTCCCACAGCGGCGTCGCGATCAGGCCGGGCGACACGGTATTCACGCGCACCGGCGCCAGCTCGAGCGCCAGCCCGCGGGCGAGGGCTTCGAGCGCCGCGTTGATCGCGCCTTGCAGCACCGACGACGCGCTCGGCCGCACGCTCAGGTAGCCCGACACGAACGTCAGCGAGCCGCCGGGCGCGATATCGATCGCGCGGGCGATGCGGTAGGCGCCCCAGAACTTGCTGTCCATCGCTGCCTGCGCGTCGGCGAGCGGCAGCGCACGGACGGCGCCCGTGGCCGTCTTCGCGGCAGAAATCACGACGTGGTCGAACTGGCCGGCGCGTGCGCAGAACGCATCGACGTCCGCCGTATCGGTGATGTCGAGCTTTTCGGTTCGCACGTGCGCGCCCGGCAGGGCGTCGATGTCGAACCTGCGTGGATCGCGCGAAGCGATCGTCACCCGCGCGCCGCGCCGCGCGAATGCTGCTGCGGTAGCGGCGCCGATGCCGGAGCTGCCGCCGACGACGAGTACTGTCTTTCCGTGGAGCGGATCGTCCATGAAAGTCTCTCCTGGGTGGTGAGTTGAACGGAATCCGGTCAGATCGTTTCGGCCTCGCGCAGCGTCGACGGGCTGTGCAGCGCGAAGCGCGCAATGTCGTCCTTGCGCATGAAAGCGACCCCGGGGTGTGATCGAGCGTAGTGCAGGAAGTCGTCCCACGCGCGGACCATCTGCGGCGTGCCGCTGATCCGGTCGTGCGCACTGATCGACATCAGTCTGCGCCGCTGCCCGGCTTCCGCGTACAGCTGGTCGAAATCGAGCTTGATCTGCTCGACGAACATCGTCGGCGAGTAGTGGCGGCCTTCGATCAGCAGGATGTCGTTGTTGCGCAGCGTGTACGGGACCACCACGAAATCGCGACCGTCGACGGTCTCGATGAACGGTTCGTCGCGACTGACGTCGTCGATGTGATACGTGTAGCCGAGTTCCTGCAGCAGCGACAACGTCTGCGGCCCGCGCCGCAGCCAGTTGCAGTTGTAGCCGGTCGGACGCTGGCCGGTCGCCGCTTCGACCATGTCGCGCGCGTCGGTCAGGAAGCGGCGCTCGTCGTCGCGGCTCATCGCGAATTGGGCGCGCCAAGTCGGGCCGTGCGCGGCGGCTTCGTGGCCGCGCGATACGATCTCGCGCGCCAGTTCGGGGTGCCGGCGCGCGGCTTCCCCGATCATGTGCGACGTCACTTTCACGCCGTGCCGGTCCCACAGGTCGAGCAGGCGCGGAATGCCTTCCCGGTAGCCATACGCGAACCAGGTGGCCGAGGCGAGATCGACCGGCACCGACGGCGGAAACGCGACGGCCGGAAACGGGCTGTCCGCGCCCGTGGGCGGTTGTCCGCCCGCCTCGAACTGCATCGAGATCGAGATCACGAGCCGCGCGCCGTCCGGCCAAAACGGCGTGGCGCCCGGTGTCGCGGGCGCCGGCACCGTCGCGGCGGCGGCACGCACGGACGTGCCTGCGGCCAGCGCGACGCCGGCCGCGAGCCCGGCGCCGGCCTGGGCCAGGAAGGTGCGACGCGGCAGCGGCGTCGCGGGCGTGTCGTTACCGTGAGTCATCGTCCCCTCCGTCAGCCGACGAGCCCGAGCTGACGCATCAGCGTCAGGTTGTCCTCGATATGCCAGTTTTCCGCGATCCGGCCGTGGTCGATCCGGTAGATATCGGTCGCGATGAAGTCGATTGCCTGCCCGTGCCCGGCCGTTCCGTTGAACGCGCCGGTGAAATGCCCGCGGAAATGCAGGTGCACGACGACCCGGTCGCCGGCGACGATCATCTGTTCGATGTCGCAGCGCAGATCCGGGATCGCGTCGCGCATCGTGCTGGAGGCCGCGAGCGGCCCCGCTGCGCCTTGTTCGCGGCCGGGCGGCAGCGTGCGGTCGGTGAAGTCGGCGGCGAGCGCCGCGCGGGCGAGTGCGGGGTCGCCGGTATTCCAGAAGCTGCCGTAGCGGCGCGCGGCCAGAATCTGCGCGCGGGCCTGCGCGGCCGGCAAGCCTGCCGCGACGGTCAGGCTGTGCGGCGCGACGAGATCGGCGGCACGGGCGGCGGCGGGCCAGAGCGCCACGACGCAAGCGGCTGCCGCGAAGGCGTGCGCGACAGGGCGGGCGGTTGAACGAAGGCGGATCGACATGGTTGCGAGGGTCCTGTGAAGAGCGTCATGCGACGACGCGGAACAGGTATGGTAGGTTTCCGTTCTGAATGCAAATACGGGCAAACGGCGAATGGATTATTCGAAAAAAGGAAAGATTGGAGCGGGGCGGGCGCCATGACGCTGATCGACGATTTCCCCGCGCTCGATACCTTCGCGCGGATCGTATCGGCCGGCAGCCTGTCGGCGGCGGCGCGCGAGCTCGACCTGTCGTTGTCGGTCGTCAGCAAGCGGCTCGCGCATCTCGAATCGCGGCTCGGCGTGCGCCTGCTGCACCGGACGACGCGGCAGCAGACGCTCACCGACGACGGCGCGCAGTTTCATGCGCAGGTGCTGCGCATCCTGGCCGAAGTCGAGCATGCGGAAACGCTGATGCGCGACCGCCGCGGCACGGTCAGCGGCGTGCTGCGCGTGACGGCGCCCGGCGAACTCGGCCGCCTGCGAATCGCGCCGCTCGTCGCGGCATTTCAGCAGCGGCATCCGCAATTGACCGTGCAGTTGATGCTGACCGATGCGGTCGTCGATCTGCTCGCGGCCGACATCGACGTCGCCGTGCGGATCGGCAATCTCGCCGATTCGACGATGATCGCGCGCGAGCTGGCGCCGAATCACCGCGTGCTGTGCGCGTCGCCGGGCTATCTCGCGGCGCACGGCTGGCCGGCCCATCCGGCCGAGCTGCGTGCGCATCGATGCATCGTGATGGGCGACCAGCCGCGTGCCGAATGGCGGTTCGATGGCGCGCAAGGCGGCGTGGCGGTCGGGGTGACGGCCGCGCTGCTGACGAACGACGGCGGCGCGGCGCGTACGCTGGCGCTCGAAGGCGCGGGCATTGCGTTGAAGTCGATCTGGGACGTCGGCGCCGATCTCGACGCCGGCCGGCTCGTGCGTGTGCTGCCAGCCTTCGAGGCATCCGCCGCGCCGTTGCATGCCGTTTATCCCGGCGCTCGCCATGTGCCGTTGCGGGTGCGGACGTTCGTCGATTTCCTGCGCGAGCGGTTGCGGGATGCGTGGCGCCGCCACGATTGAACCTGGCTCGGGTGGTGGGCCGGGGAGGGCGTGACGCCCCGTCATTCCGAAGCGGTTTACAATCGTTTGCATCGGGCGCCGCAAGCGTTGTCCCGCGCGTCGCCCCCGTTCGACAGGATGCCAACGATGCCAACGATCCCAGCGAATCCCCCGGTTCCCCGCCAGCGGCGCGTGCAGTGTGCGAGCGCGGCCGGCCTTCACCACGTCGCCTATACCGAGTGGGGCGATCCCGCGAATCCGCGCGTGCTCGTCTGCGTGCACGGCCTGACCCGCTCCGGGCGCGATTTCGACCGGCTTGCCGCTGCGCTGTCCGATACGTATCGCGTCGTCTGCCCCGATGTCGTCGGGCGCGGCCAATCGGACCGGCTGGCCGATCCGCGGCACTATGCGATTCCGCAGTACGTGGCCGACATGGTGACGCTGATCGCACGGCTCGACGTCGAATCGGTCGACTGGTTCGGTACGTCGATGGGCGGCCTGATCGGCATGGCGCTCGCCGGGCTCCCCGGTTCGCCGCTGCGCCGGATGATCGTCAACGACGTCGGCCCGCGCATCGAGCCCGATTCGTTGACGCGCATCGGCGAGTACCTCGGCGTGCAGCCGCGCTTTGCGACCGAGCAGGAGGGGATCGACTACCTGACGTCGCTGTCGCTGCCGTTCGGTGCGCTGAGCGCCGACGAGTGGCGCGAGATCAACGGGCCGCTGCTGCACGAACTGCCCGAAGGCGGCTGGACGATGCGCTACGATCCGCGCATCGCCGAGCCGTTCAAGGCGACGACGCCCGAACTGGCCGCGCTTGGCGAGGCCGCGCTGTGGCGCGCGATCGAGACGACGGATGCGACGCTCCTCGTCGTGCGCGGCGAGACGTCCGACTTGCTGTCGCGCGAGACGGCGGCCGAAATGGTCCGTCGCGGCCGGCACGTGACGCAGGTCGAGATTCCGGGGGCGGGCCACGCGCCGGCCTTCGTCAGCGCCGACCAGATTGCGCTCGCACGGCAGTTTTTCGTCGAAGGCGACGCATAAACGCGTCATAATATGCGGTTCGGCGGCACGCGGGCCGTGCCGCCGCCCGATTTCCTATCCATCACGACCGGAACATTTTCATGGCAGTCATTCGTCACCACGTCGGGGCCCGTCTCTCCGAAACCGCGATCCACAACGGTACCGTGTATCTGGCCGGTCAGATCGCCGAAGACACCACGCAGGACATCCGCGGCCAGACGCGCGAAGTGCTCGGCCACATCGACCGCCTGCTCGCCGAAGCGAACAGCGACAAGGCGCATCTGCTGTCGGTGCAGATCTACATCTCGGATCTCGCGAACTTCGAAGGCATGAATGCGGAGTGGGACGCATGGGTCGCACCGGGCAACACGCCGCCGCGCGCCACCGTCGAGGCGAAGCTCGCCGATCCGGCGCTGCTCGTCGAGATCGTGGTCGTCGCCGCGCAGCGGAGCTGAGCTGAGCTGAGCGTTATCCGACGATGACCGTATTCCGGCAGGCCGTGCAATGACCGAATCCGTTTCCGCCTCTCCCGTCGCGGCGCCGTCGTTCGACGACGTGCTTGCGTTCGTGCGCGAGCGGGCCGGCGACGCGCGCCTGTCGTCCGGCGAGCTGCTCGCCGATCACTCGGCGGGCACGGCGGCGATCATGCGCACGCTGAACGTCGATCCGTCCGCGATGCAGGCCGCCGCGCTGTTCGTGCTGACGCCGCACCTGAGCGACCCCGAGCGCGAGCTGACCGAGCGTTTTGGCGACGAAGTCGCGCGGCTCGTGTCCGACGTGCGCAAGCTGTTGCGGCTCGGCACCGTCAGCCTGCGCGCCGCGCAGAATGCCGCGAAGCCCGACTCCGGGCGCGACGCGGCGGAAGAGCGGCGCACGCAGATCGAGGCGCTGCGCAAGATGCTGCTCGCGTTCGCGCAGGACATCCGCGTGGTGCTGATCCGGCTCGCGTCGCGGTTGCAGTCGCTGCGCTACTACGCGGCCGCGAAGCTCGATCCGCCGCCCGACGTCGCGCGCGAGACGCTCGAGATCTATGCGCCGCTCGCGAACCGTCTCGGTATCTGGCAACTGAAGTGGGAGCTCGAGGATCTCGCGTTCCGCTTCGAGGATCCCGTCACCTACAAGCGGATCGCGAAGCTGCTCGACGAGAAGCGCATCGAGCGCGAGGCGTACGTGACGCAGGCGATCGCGCGGCTGCAGCACGAGCTCGCGCAAGCGCACATCCAGGCCGACGTGAGCGGCCGGCCGAAGCATATCTACAGCATCTGGCGCAAGATGCGCGGCAAGGAGCTCGACTTCTCCGAGCTGTACGACGTGCGCGCGTTTCGCGTGATCGTGCCCGACATCAAGGATTGCTACGCGGTGCTGGGCATCGTGCATCACCTGTGGCAGCCGGTGCCGAAGGAATTCGACGACTACATCTCGCGGCCGAAGCCGAACGGCTACAAGTCGCTGCATACGGTCGTGATCGGCGACGACGGCCGTGCGTTCGAAGTGCAGATCCGCACGCAGGAGATGCATCGTTTCGCCGAGTACGGCGTCGCCGCGCACTGGCGTTACAAGGAGGCCGGCGCGCGCGGTTACGGCGGCCAGTTCTCCGCGAGCGACAAGTACGACGAGAAGATCGCGTGGCTGCGCCAGTTGCTCGCGTGGAAGGACGACGTCGAGGACGGCACCGAAGTGTCGGGCGACCAGGCGTGGGCGCAATTGCGCGAGACGTCGCTCGACGACGACCACATCTATGTACTGACGCCGCAGGCGCGCGTGATCGCGTTGCCGCAGGGCGCGACGCCGGTGGATTTCGCGTATCACCTGCACAGCGAGCTCGGCCATCGCTGCCGTGGCGCGCGCGTCGACGGCGTGATGGTGCCGCTGAACACGTCGCTGGCGAACGGCCAGACGGTCGAGATCGTCGCGGTGAAGGAAGGCGGGCCGTCGCGCGACTGGCTGAACCTGCAGCTCGGTTACCTGAAGAGCTCGCGCGCGCGGCAGAAGGTGCGTGCGTGGTTCAACTCGATCGAGCAGGAAGAAAACGTCGCGCACGGGCGCGCGCTCGTCGAAAAGACGCTGCAGCGCGAGGGCAAGACGTCGGTCAACCTGGACAACCTCGCCGCGAAGCTCGGCTTCAAGTCACCCGAGGAGTTGTTCTCGGTCGTCGGCAAGGAAGAGTTCAGCCTGCGCAACGTCGAGCACGCGCTGTCCGATGCGCCGCCGCCGGAACCGGCGCCCGAGGCGCCGGCCGATTTCGAGAAGCGCAGCAGCGGCGCGAGCGTCGCGCACGGCGCGTCGACCGGCGTGCTGGTGGTGGGCGTCGACGCGCTGCTGACGCAGTTGGCGCGCTGCTGCCGTCCGGCGCCGCCCGATCCGATCAGCGGTTTCGTCACGCGCGGCAAGGGAATGTCGATTCATCGCAGCGACTGCCCGACGTTTCGCCGGATGGTCGAGCGCGCGCCGGAGCGCGTGCTGCAGACGACCTGGTCGGCCGACGTGCTGGGCGGGCGCGGCGCGTCCGTGTATCCGGTCGACCTGATGATCGAGGCGAGCGACCGGCAAGGGTTGCTGCGCGATATCTCCGAAGTGTTCGCACGCGAAAAGATCAATGTCGTGGGCGTGAAGACGCAGAGTCGCCGCAATGCGGCATTCATGCAGTTCACGGTCGAGGTATCGAATTCGGCGCAGGTGCAGCGCGCGTGCACGCTGCTCGGCGAGGTGCAGGGCGTCGTGCGGGCAGGGCGGAAATCGTGATGGGGTTGGAACAGCATTGTTTTGCTGCGACCGCATAAAACACTTGCCAAGTCGGTAGCCGCTCCATATAATCTTAGCTTCTCTAGGCTCGTAGCTCAGTTGGTTAGAGCACCACCTTGACATGGTGGGGGTCGTTGGTTCGAATCCAATCGAGCCTACCAACGAATTGAGAATGCCCGGCCTCCGGGTGTTCAGTGCAGTACACAACTCAACGCGAACAAGGCGAATACGGTTATGACACCGCGAACGTTGACCGAAACCACTTCGGAGCGACGCTAGTCGAGGAACGTTTTCGCCCTTTCAGTTTGAGTGAAGTATCGAATGCGGCCCCTCGAAAGCGGGGCCGCATTTTTTTTGTCGCGAATTTTTTGACGCGTGAGTTCGATCTCGCGTACCTGGTCTGCCGCCCACTGTCGGCATCACGGAGATTGCTATGGTTTCGATACGCTTGCCTGACGGCTCAGTTCGACAATACGAGCATCCGGTGACAGTTGCCGAGGTTGCGGCCTCGATCGGTCCCGGCCTTGCGAAGGCTGCGCTTGGTGGCAAGCTCGATGGTGAGCTCGTTGATACGTCGACGGTGATCGACCGCGACGCGTCGCTCGCGATCGTCACGGACAAGGATGCCGACGGCCTCGACATCATCCGTCACTCGACCGCTCACTTGCTCGCGTATGCGGTGAAGGAGCTGTATCCGGACGCGCAGGTGACGATCGGCCCGGTGATCGACAACGGTTTCTATTACGACTTCTCGTACAACCGCCCGTTTACGCCGGAAGATCTGGAAAAGATCGAAAAGCGCATGCAGGAGCTCGCGAAGAAGGACGAGCCGGTCACGCGTCGTGTTGTGTCGCGCGACGAGGCGGCCGGTTACTTCCGCAGCATCGGCGAGAAGTACAAGGCGGAGATCATCGAATCGATTCCGCAAAGCGACGAAATCAAGCTGTACTCGCACGGCGGCTTCACCGATCTGTGCCGCGGCCCGCACGTGCCGTCCACCGGCAAGCTGAAGGTCTTCAAGCTGATGAAGGTCGCGGGTGCGTACTGGCGCGGCGATTCGAAGAACGAGCAGCTGCAGCGTATCTACGGCACGGCCTGGACGAAGAAGGAAGACCAGGATCAGTACCTGCACATGCTCGAGGAGGCGGAGAAGCGCGACCACCGCAAGCTGGGCAAGCAGCTCGACCTGTTCCACATGCAGGAAGAGTCGCCGGGCATGGTGTTCTGGCATCCGAAGGGTTGGGCGCTGTGGCAGCAGGTCGAGCAGTACATGCGCCGCCGCGTCAACGAAGCCGGTTATCTCGAGATCAAGACGCCGATGATCATGGACCGCTCGCTGTGGGAAGCGTCGGGCCACTGGCAGAACTATCGCGAGAACATGTTCACGACGGAGTCGGAGAAGCGCGACTACGCGATCAAGCCGATGAACTGCCCGGGCCACGTCCAGGTGTTCAAGCACGGCCTGCGCTCGTATCGCGACCTGCCGCTGCGTTACGCGGAATTCGGCTCGTGCCACCGCAACGAGGCATCGGGCGCGCTGCACGGCCTGATGCGCGTGCGCGGCTTCGTGCAGGACGATGCGCACATCTTCTGTACGGAAGACCAGTTCATCTCGGAATCGATCGCGTTCAACACGCTGGCCATGAGCGTGTACAAGGACTTCGGTTTCGATCACATCGACATCAAGCTGTCGCTGCGTCCCGACCAGCGTGCGGGTACGGACGAGACGTGGGATCGTGCCGAGCAAGGTTTGCGCGATGCGCTGACGGCTTGTGGTCTCACGTGGGAAGAGTTGCCGGGTGAGGGCGCGTTCTACGGCCCGAAGATCGAGTACCACATCAAGGACGCGCTCGGCCGCTCGTGGCAGTGCGGCACGCTGCAGCTCGACATGGTGCTGCCGGAGCGCCTGGGTGCCGAATACGTCGCGGAAGACAACAGCCGCCGCCGGCCGGTGATGCTGCACCGCGCGATCGTCGGTTCGATGGAGCGTTTCCTCGGCATTTTGATCGAGCACCATGCTGGTGCAATGCCGGTCTGGCTCGCGCCGTATCAGGCAATTGTGCTCAATATCGCCGAAAGTCAGGCCGAATATGCGCAGTCTCTGGCCCAATCGTTGCAAAAACAAGGGGTTAGAGTGGCGGCCGATTTGCGCAACGAGAAGATTAGCTATAAAATACGCGAGCACACGCTGGAAAAGGTGCCTTATCTCCTCGTCGTGGGCGATAAGGAGCGTGATGCGCAAACGGTAGCCGTGCGTGCCCGTGGCGGCGTCGATCTTGGCGTAATGCCGGTCGAAGCCTTCGTTGAGCGTCTGCAGGAAGACCTGCGCTCGTTCAAGTAACCGCCCTGGCAGCGCGGCTCGTTTTTTTAATTTTTAGAGGAAACGTAACATCGCTACTGATAAGTCGTCGCACCGCATCAACGGTGAAATCACTGCGCCGGAAGTGCGCCTGGTCGGGATCGAGAACGAACCGCTCGGTATCGTAAAACTCGCTGACGCTTTCCGTAAATCGGAAGAACTGGATGTTGACCTGGTGGAGATCGCGCCGCAAGCGGTGCCGCCGGTTTGCCGTCTGATGGATTACGGCAAGTTCAAGTACCAGGAGTCGAAGAAGCAGCACGAAGCGAAGCTGAAGCAGAAGGTCATCCAGGTCAAGGAAGTCAAGTTCCGTCCGGGTACCGATGACGGGGATTACAACGTCAAGCTCCGCAATCTCGTGCGCTTCCTCGAAGAGGGCGACAAGACGAAGATCACGTTGCGTTTCCGCGGCCGTGAAATGGCTCACCAGGAAATCGGTATGCGGATGCTCGAGCGTCTGCGCACGGATCTCGAGGAAGTCGGCCAGGTCGAGCAGATGCCGAAGATGGAAGGGCGCCAGATGATCATGGTGCTCTCGCCGAAGAAAAAGAAGTAACGGGCCCGCGCGCATCGCGCGCAGGTTCGACAGTGGTTCGGTGCGTTGCCCGGTCAGGGCGGCGCGCCAACGATGACGGCGGCTGCGCAAGCGGTTCGCCGTACACAAGTGGACTGGGTTTCGAAGGGCGGGTCAAGGGCGCAAGCCAACCGCACACCCATCGCCATCTAATAAACTGGAGTTGTTCGTCATGCCTAAGATGAAGACCAAGAAGAGCGCTGCAAAGCGCTTCGTGGTGCGTCCGGGCGGTACCGTCAAGCGCGGTCAAGCCTTCAAGCGTCACATCCTGACCAAGAAAACCACGAAGAACAAGCGCCATCTGCGCGGCGCAACGGCAGTTCATGATTCCGATCTGAACTCCGTCCGCGCGATGCTCCCGTTCGCGTAACCCCTCAACTGATACTCCAAGGAGAGAAACATGCCTCGAGTCAAACGTGGGGTAACCGCACGGGCCCGCCACAAGAAGATCATCAACCTGGCCAAGGGTTATCGCGGCCGCCGCAATAACGTCTACCGCATCGCCAAGCAGGCGGTGATGCGCGCTGGTCAGTACGCGTACCGCGATCGCCGCAACAAGAAGCGTGTGTTCCGCGCACTGTGGATCACGCGTATCAACGCGGCAGTTCGCCAGCACGACATGACCTACAGCGTGTTCATCAACGGCCTGAAGAAGGCGTCGATCGAACTCGACCGTAAGGTGCTGGCCGACATGGCGGTGTTCGACAAGGCTGCTTTTGCTGCGATCGTCAAGCAGGTGAAAGCCGCCGTTGCAGCCTAATTGCGAAATTAGCACTGCGTGGTTAGTTGCAGCGAGGTTCCGGTAGTCTCGGCCGCTGCAGCGAAAACGGGGCTCTTCCGAGCCCCTTTTTTGTTTGGCGAGGCCATTTCGCTCGCCAAGACCGAATGACGTTGGAAATGATGGGATCTATGGATCTGGACCAGATTGTCGCCGACGCGCAGCAGTCCTTCGAACAGGCTGCCGACATCACCACGCTCGAAAACGAGAAAGCACGATTTCTCGGCAAATCGGGTGCGCTGACCGAGTTGCTGAAGGGCCTCGGCAAGCTCGATCCCGAAGCACGCAAGACCGAAGGCGCACGCATCAACGTCGCGAAGCAGCAGGTTGAAGCCGCGCTCACCGCCCGTCGCCAGGCACTGGCCGACGCGCTGCTGAATCAGCGCCTCACCGCCGAAGCGATCGACGTGACGTTGCCGGGCCGCGGCGCCGGCGCAGGCAGCCTGCACCCCGTGATGCGCACGTGGGAGCGTGTCGAACAGATTTTCGGCTCGATCGGTTTCGACGTGGCCGACGGCCCCGAAATCGAGACCGACTGGTACAACTTCACGTCGCTGAACAGCCCGGAGAACCATCCGGCGCGTTCGATGCAGGACACCTTCTACGTCGAAGGCAAGGATGCCGACGGCCGCCAGCTGCTGCTGCGCACGCACACGAGCCCGATGCAGGTGCGTTACGCGCGCATGAACCGTCCGCCGATCAAGGTGATCGCGCCGGGCCGCACGTATCGCGTCGACAGCGATGCGACCCACTCGCCGATGTTCAATCAGGTCGAGGGGCTGTGGATCGACGAAAACATCAGCTTCGCCGACCTCAAGGGCGTCTATACCGACTTCCTGAAAAAATTCTTCGAGCGCGACGACATCCTCGTGCGCTTCCGTCCGTCGTATTTCCCGTTCACGGAACCGTCGGCCGAGATCGACATGATGTTCGAGCAAGGCAAGAACGCCGGCAAGTGGCTCGAAATTTCCGGCTCGGGGCAGGTGCATCCGACCGTGATCCGCAACATGGGCCTCGACCCCGAGCGCTACATCGGTTTCGCGTTCGGCAGCGGCCTCGAGCGCCTGACGATGCTGCGCTACGGCGTTCAGGATCTCCGGCTGTTCTTCGAGAACGACCTGCGTTTCCTGCGCCAGTTCGCATAACGCCGCTCGCCGCGCCGACCTGTGCCCGCGCACGCCCCCGATGGACGTTTCCGACGGGGCCCGGGCGTCGATCTAACCTGTTTCGAACGTAGACATCCATGCAATTCCCTGAATCCTGGTTGAGAACCTTTGTCGACCCGCAGCTGACGACCGACGAGCTGTCGCACGCGCTGACGATGGCGGGGCTCGAAGTCGAATCGCTGAGCAAGGCTGCGCCGCCGACGTCGAAGATCGTCGTGGGCCGCGTGCTCGAAGTCGTCAAGCATCCGGATGCGGACAAGCTCAATGTCTGCCAGGTCGACGCCGGCACCGGCGCGACGCTGAACATCGTCTGCGGCGCGCCGAACGTGGCGCCCGGCATCAAGGTGCCGGTCGCGCTGGTGGGCGCGGAACTGCCGCCGGCGGAAGAGGGCGGCAAGCCGTTCGCGATCAAGCTGTCGAAGCTGCGCGGCGTGGAGAGCCAGGGGATGCTGTGCTCGGCGCGCGAGCTGAAGTTGTCCGAGGATCACAGCGGGCTGTTGATCCTGCCGGAAGACACGCCGGTCGGCCAGGACATCCGCGAGACCCTCAATCTCGACGACACGATCTTCGAAATCAAGCTGACGCCGAACAAGGCCGACTGTCTGTCGGTGTTCGGCATCGCGCGCGAGACGGCCGCGATCACAGGCGCGCCGCTGACGCCGGTCGACATCCGCCCGGTGAACGTCGAGCTCGACGAAACGCTGCCGGTGCGCATTGCCGCGCCCGATCTGTGCGGCCGCTTCTCGGGGCGCGTGATCCGCGGCGTGAACGCGCATGCGAAGACGCCGCAGTGGATGGTCGAGCGCCTCGAGCGCTCGGGCCAGCGCAGCGTGTCCGCGCTCGTCGACATCTCGAACTACGTGATGTTCGAACTCGGCCGCCCGTCGCACGTGTTCGATCTCGACAAGATCCACGGCGGCATCGAAGTGCGCTGGGGCAAGCGCGGCGAATCGCTGAAGCTGCTCAACGGCAACACGGTCGAACTCGACGAAACGGTCGGCGTGATCGCGGACGACCGTCAGGTCGAAAGCCTGGCCGGCATCATGGGCGGCGACAGCACGGCCGTCACGCTCGATACGACCAACATCTACCTGGAAGCCGCGTTCTGGTGGCCGGACAGCATCCGCGGCCGCGCGCGCAAGTACAACTTCTCGACCGATGCGGCCCATCGCTTCGAGCGCGGCGTCGATTACGCGACGACCGTCGAGCACGTCGAGCGCATCACGCAGCTGATCCTCGAGATCTGCGGCGGCAAGGCCGGCCCGGTCGACGATCAGGCGGTGAACCTGCCGCAGCGCGCACCGGTGAAGATGCGCGTGTCGCGCGCGAACCGCATCATCGGCGTGAAGATCGACGCCGACGAGATCGCGGACATCTTCACGCGCCTCGGCCTGCCGTTCGAGCGTGAAGACGACGCGTTCCTCGTCACGCCGCCGTCGCATCGCTTCGACATCGAGATCGAGGAAGACCTGATCGAGGAAGTGGCGCGCATCTACGGTTTCGAGAAGATCCCGGCGCGGCCGCCGGTCGCGACGAGCGAAATGCGCGCGACCCACGAGACGCGACGTTCGATCCACGATATCCGTCACGCGCTCGCCGCGCGCGACTACGCGGAAACCGTCAACTTCAGCTTCGTCGATGCGGAGTGGGAGCACGATTTCGCGGGCAACGACAACCCGATCCGCCTGCTGAACCCGATCGCGAGCCAGCTTTCGGTGATGCGCACGACGCTGTTCGGCAGCCTGATCGCCGTGCTGCGCCACAACCTGAACCGCCGCGCCGATCGCGTGCGCGTGTTCGAATCGGGGCGCGTGTTCGTCGCCGATCCGTCGGTGAAGGCCGGCGAGCTGGCGGTCGAAGGTCATGCGCAGCCGAAGCGCGTCGGCGCGCTGGCGTACGGTCCGGCGCTCGACGAGCAGTGGGGCGTGGCGACCCGCGCGGTCGATTTCTTCGACGTGAAGGGCGACGTCGAAGCGCTGCTCGCGCCAGCGGTTGCGCGTTTCGTGAAAGCCGAGCATCCGGCCCTTCATCCGGGCCGCAGCGCACGGATCGAAGTCGAGGGCCGCGCGGTCGGCTGGATCGGCGAGTTGCATCCGCGCCTGATGCAGAAATACGAGCTGCCGCACCCGCCGGTGATGTTCGAAATCGACGCGGACGCGCTGATTGCCCGTACGCTGCCCGCGCCGACCGACGTGTCGAAATTCCCGCCGGTCCGTCGCGATATCGCCGTTGTCGTCGATCAGGCGGTCGAGGTTCAGGCACTTTTCGACGAAATGAAGAAGGCGCTTGCCGAAGAGGCCTGCCGATTCGTTCAGAAGGTTGTACTCTTCGACGAATTTCGTGCAAAATCAAATACTTCCGGTGGTCTTGCCGCGAACGAGAAGAGCCTTGCCTTCCGCGTGACGCTGCAGGACGCGGCTGGCACGCTGCAGGACGAGGTCGTCGATCAGGCGATTCAGACGCTGGTCGAGCGAATGGCTCGTGCCGGTGCGCGCCTGCGCGGCTAAGGAGAGGGCCCGCCCGTTCGCGGGCGGCTTTTTTCCATCGTAAGTTTTGATTCAACGCGCTGTATGGCAGATATGAACGACATGACCTCGAGTGAATTCGAAGCCCTCCTGACGGCGCAACGCAGCGCGATGAACCGCGACGCGTCGGCGCCGGCGTCCACCGAGACGCCGACGCTGACGAAGGCGGAACTGGCGGAGCTGCTGTTCGACAGCGTCGGGCTGAACAAGCGTGAAGCGAAGGACATGGTCGAGGCGTTTTTCGAAGTGATCCGCGACGCGCTCGAAAACGGCGAAAGCGTCAAGCTGTCGGGGTTCGGTAATTTCCAGCTGCGCGACAAGCCGCAGCGTCCGGGCCGCAATCCGAAGACGGGCGAGGCGATTCCGATCGCGGCCCGCCGGGTGGTAACCTTCCACGCGAGCCAGAAGCTGAAGGCGCTGGTCGAAAACGGCGCGGAGTAATACGCGCCCACGCTCCGCGCGGCCGCCGCGCCCCCTTACCGACGGTTAACCGACGATGACCACCACGGTTGAGAAAGTCGTCTTGCCTCCGATTCCCGCGAAGCGCTACTTCACGATCGGCGAAGTCAGCGAACTATGCGGGGTCAAACCACATGTACTGCGTTACTGGGAACAGGAATTTACTCAGCTGCGTCCGGTGAAGCGGCGCGGCAACCGGCGGTATTACCAGCATCACGAAGTGCTGCTGATCCGGCGGATTCGCGAGTTGCTGTACGAGCAGGGCTTCACGATCAACGGCGCGCGCAACCGGCTCGATTCGCCGGGCAGCGAGCGGGCCGCGGCGGGGCCGGTCGAATCCGACGCGCAGGCCGTCGATGCGCGCGGCGCAGCCAGGCCGGGCGCAAACGTCGATGTGATCGCGTTGCGGCAGGCGTTGCTGGATGTGATCGACGGACTGAAACACGACTGAGCGCACGGCGCGCAGGATGCATCGGAAAGCCCGGTTGGCGACCTGCCACCGGGCTTTTTTCATGCGGGTCGCGCATCAGGGGGCAGCGCGACGGAATCAGCGTGACGCGAGCGGATTCTTGCGCCCCATGTCGACGACCAGCGTGCCGTCCGGCAGCATCCGCACCGAGCCCTGCGCGACCTGGCTGCGATATCCGTACAGGTCGAACCGCATCGGGCCGGCCTCGGCCGAATTCCGGATCAGCGCGCGCACGTTCAGTTCGAGCACGTTGAACATCTTCATGTCGCCGCCTTCCATCCACATGTAGCTCGGTGCGTCGATCTGCGGTCGCTTCGGTGCGGGCGCGCCTGCCGCGCGCCGGAACGTGAGCCGCAATCCGTCGGGCTCGACCGTCGCCTGGGCGAGTTTGCCGTTCAGCACGGGCGGCGGGAACACGGTGTACTGGTCGAGCACGAGCGTGTCGCCGCGCAGTTCCGCGCCGCGCCGCTGCAATGGCGTCAGCGATGCGAGCTCGATACCGAGCGAGCGCAGCAGCGTCGCCTGCGGGATGCCGAGCACCGACACCTGAGACGGCTTGAAGGCGAGGTGCCGGTCGTCGAGCACCGTCAGCGAGCCCTTCATGTCGGTCGGCAACCAGACGCCCGGTACGTGATTCCACAGCTTGATGCCGCCCTGGACGCGCAGGTTCTGGCCGTCCGCGCTCAATTGCAGGTCGTTCAGCGAACGCGGCGAATAGTCGAGCAGGTAGTTGTTGAAGAGCGCCGACATCGCCTTCCACGACTCGACGACCGTGCCGCCGAGAATGCGGATGTCGTACTGGTTCGGATCGTCGAGATCGACGGGTTCGCCCGGGTGCTTCGACACGAGTTCCACGTCGAGATCCTCGACATGAAAGCCGATATCGCCAGACAGGTTGAAGTCGACGTTGCGCAGATGGATCGTCGGGTTGCGGTTCGACACGTGCCGCTCGTTGAACGGCGTCGTCGACGTACGCCGCATCGCGACCTTCTGCATGCCGGGCCGCACGGCGTCTGCGGCGAGCGCGTACGCTTCCCAGTGCTGGCGCACGTCGCGCAGCGCATTCTGCTGCGCGGCGAGGAAGCTGTCGTTCAGGCGCGCCGCCGCGTTGCCGAGCAGCGCGCCGCTGGCCGGGCCCGTATACGAAGGCATCCGGATCGCCATCGCGCCGCTTTCGTCGAAGTTGAAGTAGCCGGCCGACACCTGGTCGCGATAGTGATACAGGTCGAACACGAACGTCTGGTCGCGCTTCGACGCGTCGAGCGGACCGATCAGGATGTCCGCGTTCATCGGCATCGAGCGCATGAACTTCACGTCGCCACCGCGGATATACATCGCTTGCTGCGGTGCGTTCGCGGGCATCGCGAAGCCGGCACGCGAGCCGTCGTCGAGCTTCAGGTCGAGGCCCGCCGGCGTCACGCGCACGGCGGTGATCGTCAGTTTCAGGCGCGGCGGCGGCATCAGCTTGTCGACCGCCATTACGAGATCGTCGCCGGCGAGTTGCGCGATCGGGGTCTGCACCTTCAGCAGGTCGGCCATTTTCACGTTGGCCGCGCGCATCACCGGCTGTGCGTTGAGGCCCGACACGCGCACGCCGGTCGGGTGGAACACGAGCTGGCTGCCGTCGCGGATCGCGAGCGTGCCGGTCAGCGAGAACGGTACCCAGCCGTCGCGCTGCATCTCGCCTTGCAGATGGATCACGCCGTCGCCGGCCGATACCGCGAGCTTGCGCAGCGGCGCGTTGCGATAGCCGAAGATGTAGGTGTTGAAGAGGGCGGTCAGCTTCGCGTTGTCGAGCGTGACCGTGCCTTCGTGCACGTCGATCTCGAAGCTCGTCGGATCGTCGAAGACGATCGGTGCGCCGGCCTGCGTCGGCACGAGCGTGGCCGACAGCTGATGAATGAAGAAGCCGAGGTTGTTGACGATGCGGAAATCGACGTCGCGCAGGAACGTCATCGCGCCGTTCTGGCCCGAGTCGCGCAGCGTGAACGGGCGTGGCTGCGTGAGGCTGATCGATGCGAGCGACGGCACGGTGCGGGCGGTCTGCTGCTCGCGCGCGAGCCGCTCGGCCTTGGTACGTTCGATCTTCGTCGATGCGGCGGACGGGTTGCTGTCGCGCTGCGTGGCCGATTCCGCGCAGCCGGCGCAGAGCAGGGCGAGCGCCAGCGCGCCGCAGCCGAACACGCGGGATATCGTATGCGATCTTGGGGCGACCGTGCGTCGCAGGCCGGAAAACCAGTCGAAAATTGCCAAAGGCGAGCGATGGCCGCGCCGGACCGTATTCCGCATCGTCTGTCTCCATGTCTTGTCTTGATCGACGGCGGCGCGCGCCACTGCACGGCGCGAGCGTCGATGCCGTGCAGTGTGTCATAGCGTGCTAGAGCGGCGTTACCAAACAACGGGCGCCCGGACGCGATGCGCCGGCGGACTGCCGGACAATGGATTCGCGGTCGACGAGCTGCTGAATCAAACGGTCGTTTGGTTTGTCCGGGCCGTCGCCAGGCGTGTTTCGAAGCGACCCTGAAAATCCGCGGCCGGCCTTGGCCGGCGCGGGTTTCACCGGATGCCGAAGCGCCGCGGCCCCCGGGCATCGACGGATACGATCGGCGGCAGCGGCGAGGTAAGATCGGCATCAGTGGCGGATTCGACATCACAACACGGCAGCCATCACGGGGAAGCACCATGGACCTGAAGGAAGTCGACGTACTCGGTGCGGGGGTGGGCGATCACTGGTACTACGCGTCGAAGGCGAGCGCGATTCGCCGGTTCCTCGGCGCATCGGGCGCGAACCGGATACTCGATGTAGGGGCGGGCTCCGGTTTTTTCTCGAAGCATCTGCTCGAGCGCACGCAGGCGACGGAAGCATGGTGCGTCGATACGAGCTACGCCGACGACAGCGACGGCGAGGCGGCCGGCAAGCCGATCCACTTTCGGCGCGCCGTCGATCGCTTCGATGCCGATCTCGTGTTGCTGATGGACGTGCTCGAACATGTCGACGACGACGTCGGACTGCTGACGCAGTACGTGAAGGGCGCGCCCTCGGGTAGCCGGTTCCTGATCACGGTTCCCGCGTTCCAATTCCTGTGGAGCGGCCACGACGATTTCCTCGAGCACAAGCGCAGATACACGCTCGGCGGCCTCGAGAACGTGGTCCGGCGTGCGGGGCTCGACGTCGAGCACGGCGCCTATTATTTCGGCCTCACGTTTCCGCTCGCGGCCGCATTGCGGCTCGGCGAGCGGGCGCGTTCGCATCCGCGCGAGCCCGAGTCGCAATTGCGCCGCCATCATCCGTTCGTCAACGGCTTGCTCAAGACGATCTGTCGTATCGAGCTGCCGATGTTCCGCTTCAATCGCGTCGCCGGCTTGACGGTCATCTGCGTCGCGCGCAAGCGATGACGGCGATGCGGGATCGGTGCCGCGGGTTGCTTGCATTGGTGTCGTCACGCCAAAAAATTTCACGAGAACATGCACAAAGTGCATGCGACCCGTTCTAAACCGGGAAACTGTCTGTTATAATTTTTTTCTTTCGGGGCGTAGCGCAGCCTGGTAGCGTACCTGCATGGGGTGCAGGTGGTCGGAGGTTCAAATCCTCTCGCCCCGACCAGACAAGAACCCGCGTCAGCTCAGGCTGGCGCGGGTTTTTTCTTGGCCGTCGCTTTTTTGCACATCGCAGCGCGGCCCCGGTAAAATGCAAGGTTGATCCACGGAAAGCGCCGTGATTTAGCGGAAGAGGATTCCCCGAACATGACTGATCTTCGTCTTACCATGCGGTTCGCTGCAGTGCTCGCCACCGGCGCGCTCGTCGCCGGTTGCGGTACGTCGTCGCCCACGAAAGTGGACTACAAGAGCGATTCGAAATCGAAGGAAGCGTCGCTCGCAGTGCCGCCCAACATGCTCGACGAGACGGCCGATCAGCGTTCGCTGCCGCCCCAGGGCGGCGCGACTTCCCTGTCCGCGCTCCAGCAGGTCCAGCAGGCCGCGCCTGCGCTGGACACCGTCGCGCCGGCCGTGGCCGGCATGCATATCCAGCGCGACGGCACCGAAAGCTGGCTCGTGATCGACGGCAAGCAGCCCGCCGCGATCTGGCCGCAGGTGCGCCGTTTCTGGCAGGAGCAGGGCTTCCTGCTCGTCGTCGACCAGCGCGACAAGGGCGTGATGGAAACCGACTGGAACGAAACCCATCCGCAGATCAACGACGGCCTGATCCGCAGCGTGATCTCGAAGGCGATGGGCAATTCGTACGTGACGGCCGAGCGCAACAAGTACCGCACGCGTCTCGATTCGGCGCCGAATGGCGGCACCTACGTGTTCATCAGCCAGAAGGGCATGCGCGAGGCGATCACCGGTGCGAACAACGATTCGAGCAAGTGGGAACCGAAGCCGAACGATCCGGCGCTCGAGACGGAATACCTGAAGCGGTTGATGGCCGTGCTCGCGCAGAACGAGCAGCGCGCGAAGAACGGCGAGCCGCCGATCGCGAACATCAAGGACAACGCGGTACCGAAGGACAAGAAGGCCGATGGCGACGCGTCGTCGAAGGCTGCCGCGGCGATCGCTGCCCAGAACGTCTCGCGCACGTCGGCGCAAGGCAGCGACGCGGCTGAAGCGGCCGTGCCGTCCGAAGTCACGCTCGGCGAACCGTACGACCGGTCGTGGCTGCACGTCGGTCTCGCGCTCGATCGCGCGAACTTCACGGTTGACGATCGCGATCGCTCGAAGGGCCTGTACTTCGTGCGCTACGTCGATCCGAAGGATCTGAGCGCGGCCGAGCAGGGTTTCTGGAGCCAGCTGTTCCACGGCAAGAAGGAAAAGCAGGCGAAGCAGTATCGCGTCAACGTGAAGGCGCTCACGGCCGATCAGACGCGTGTCGCGGTCGTCGACGATGCGGGCGCAATCGACACGTCGTCGCCGGCTCGCCAGATCATGGGGTTGCTCGTGAATCAGCTTCGCTGATCCCGGCGTTTTCCGCCCCCTTGAAAAGCCCGCCATCCGGCGGGCTTTTTTCATGGCCGCTCGCCGACGTGTACGCCTGTTCGATGGGGCCCGTCCCTTCTCGTGACGTTACGTAACATCCGAGCGTTACGACGACAGAACACGTGTCACATTGTCGCCGATCTGAAAAAATGTCCTTATAAATCAATGGAATGTTGAGCGCGTGATGCCTGGCATGCAACCTGCTTTATACGTTGGAATCGTTAGAACAGGGAGGACGGTGTCAGAGGCCGGGAATGCGCCGCGAGCGCCTGAACAACGGCATCGACACCCTCACATGCCGACGCGCCAAGCGTCGGCGCAACAGATGACGATCCGCGCCAGCGTGCGGATCTCGATGGCCCCGTCGCCTATCCTCGTAGGGCGACGGTTTCGCCCGCGCTTCTCTGAAGCGCGGGCTATTTTTTTGGTGCCATCGCCCTGTCGTATCGGCATAGCCGATGCGTGGCGCGGGATTCGCGTATTCTCGGACTTTTTCGGATGAGGGAGGCGGGAATGGCGGAAATTGCAGTCGTGGCGCTGATCGTGGCGAAGCCGGGCGCGGAGGAAAAGCTGCGCGCGGTGCTCGAGGGAATCGTCGAGCCGACCCGCAACGAAGCGGGCGCATTGCAGTACGACCTGCACCGGGATCTGAAGGAGCCCGCGCGGTTCGTATTCGTCGAGCGTTGGGAGAGCGAGGAGGCGCTGGCCGCCCATGCGCGTTCCGCGCATATTCTCGCTTATCGCGAAGCGGCCGCGGACTGGATCGAGCGTTCCGAAATCCGCGTGCTGTCGAAGCTCGTCTGAGTCCGAGCCGGGTAGGGCGACCGGACGTGTCCGGTCGCGGCGGCGCGTCAGTGCGATGCGCTGGGTACGTCGAGGATCAGGATGATCGTCCAGTCGGCATCGCCGTCATGGTGATACTGACGCTCGGCAACGATGAACGGTTGCTGCTTGCCTTGCGGGCCGAGGAACAGCACGTCGCCCTCCATCGGCAGGCATTCGATCGGCGGCAGCGCGAGAAACGCGTCGTCCGAGCCGCGGGGCATCAGTTGCTTGATCTGGCGAGTGGCGGCTTCGGTCCACTCGATGTCGAGTTGAATGTTGCTCATGCTGTCCTCCGCACCGGGGTGCGCACGGGTGGAAAATTTCGGTGCGCGACTTTAGCACAGCGCGCGGGCGCCGCAACCAAAAAAGCCGAACCCGGTTACCCGGATTCGGCTTTTTACTGGAGCGGTGCCGCCGAACTTACTGGCTGGCAGCGTCTGCAGCCTTCGCCTTCTTGCCGGCCTTCTTCGCTGCTGCCTTGTGATGCGCAGCCTTCTTGCCGTGGTGATGCTCTTCCTGCGCCGCCGGCTGAGCCGCTTCGGCCGCTTGCTGCTGTTGCAGCGCTTGTGCACGCTGCTCGATCTCGGCGATCTTGGCCGGATCGGTGATGGTCTGAATCTGCGTGCTCTCTTGCGCATACGCTGCGCCAGTCAGCGCCGACATCGCTACCAGGATAGCCAGGGACGTCTTCTTCATTGCTTTACCTCCGCTAAGTGGTGATGAACCCGAGTGTTGCCGTTTCGTCTGGCGACTGCAATCGAGTGCGTGTCGAGTGTAACAAAAGTGACGGATCAATGTGCACCGGATCGTCGCACGACGCAAGGCCCCGTTGAAGTCGCGCAACACTTCGCGCACTTCGTCACGCGTCTGCCATCCAGGGTGGTGCAGCGATTTTCGCGCAGGTTTGCGCGCCGTCGTCAAAACCAGCCGAGCCAACGATACACGTGGAATTGCGCGATCCCGACCAGCTCGTGCAGCGCCTGCTCGGCATTGGCCACATTGCGCCAGCGGGGCAGCCAGCCCGTTTGCGCGCGTCGGAGATTCGCATAAACGGGCTGCGGATCGATGCCGAAACGGCGGAAATCGAGCAACGCCCGGCGCATCTGGTACGACGACGTGACGAGAACGCGCGCATCGTCATACTGTGAGCGTAGTATAGATGCAGTGAATTTCGCGTTTTCGTAGGTTGTGCGGCTGTTCGGTTCGAGCACGAGGTCGGCCGGTGTCACGCCTTGAGCGACGAGTTGGCGCCCGTAGACGGCTGCCTCGGTGTCGCCGTGATGCTGCGGGTCGCCGCCCGACATCACCACGGTGCAGCGTTCGGCCTGCTGCCGGCACGTGTGATAGAGCGCCGCAACCTTGTGGATGCGCGCGACGCCGTCGGGCGGTGGCTGCACTCCGGTGTCGGTGCGGTGCGTGCCGGCGCCGATGAGGATCAGCGTGGTTCGCCCGTGCATGTCGGGATGCTCGACCGGCGTGACGCCGGCCTCGCTCCAGGCGATCAGCGGCGCTGCGAGCCAGCCCGTCGCCAGCAGCCAGAACAGCGCGGCGGCGACGATCGAAATGGTTCGACGCTGCTTGCGGCAGAGCATGAAACCGATGAAGAGAAGTACAAATGAATCGAACAGAATCAATTTGATTGGGGTATGGTGTCTTTTTATGGACGGCTGACGATACGGCCCTGACGCGACGCCGAACAACGTCGGCCTCCAGAATCGGTGGCGGTTTCGGCGGGCGGAGACCCCGCCCGGCGCGCCGCTTCGCATTGTCGCTGCACTTTAAGAAAGAATCGAGATGGCCACGTATTCCAACGAAGCGGTGCTCGACGCATTGAGACGAGTGCAGTACCGCCAGGTACCGTGGGCACGCCGCCCGGGCGTGTTCGAGTATCTCCGTTCGCTCGGGCTGATGGACACGGTCAGGCAGAAGACCGTTGCCCCCGCGCCGGGCTTCCATGCCCCGGTCGACATTGCCGTATTGACCGATAGCGGTCGAGCCGAATTCTCGCGCCTCGAGCGCGCCGAGAAATTACTTTCCTGGACTGATCGCCGCATGGACGACTACGCATTGAGCGAAGCGAGCGCCGTGGCGATTCTCGAAAGCCGCCTGTAGCGGTCGGTCTTCATCCCGTCCCGCGCATCGCCGCGCAGGCCGGCGATGCAAAAAAAGCCCGTATCACAAGGATACGGGCGTACCGGATACTTTTGCTGCTGCCACGCTGTGCTCATGGCAACGATGTGACCCGCCGCGTGGGGCGCAGTTCCCGGATGCCGGCATTTTCTTTGGCGAAATCTCGAAATCGGCAGGACTACGGATGACGCGACATGCCCGGTGGCTGTGAGCCGATCCGTGCTCGCGCGTTGCTGGCGATGTCGCCGCGCAAGTCGCCGCGTGGCACGGTTTGCCGGCTGGACGGGTTGGCGGACGGCGGCTGGCGGAGGGTGTTGCGGTGATCCTGCTGGCGATGCGGCGGTTTCACCCGATCGTCGGCATGGACGGGAGCGGTCAGCGCCACGGAAACGACAATGCCGCATGCAACGAGCAGTGACATTGTTTTCATGGCGGGGCTCCCTTCAAGCCGTCAGTGCGGCCTGTTGATATGACGCTAAGGTAAGCGTGGGAGTGCAGGCTTGCTGTAAATATTAGTAAATAGATGTTTCGCGGCACGACAACGGTAATCGACGGCAAGGCATGCGTCGCAACGAAGTCGCGTCGCAAAAAGAAACCGGGCGGCCGAAGCCGCCCGATCGAGCATTCGTTACGCCATCTTGACGGGCGCGCGCCAGGATTCCGGATTGGTCCAGAACGCGCCGCGCAGCCGGTCGCGGCTCGGCGGTGCGGGCGGCTTCGCCGCGCTTGCGCCGATGCGTCCGCGCAGCGAGATCTGACGGCCGCTCGTGCCGAGTCGTTTCACGATTTCGGCGAGCGTACCGTCCGCCTGCCATTCGTCGAAGCGGCGGCGGCAGGTCGGCGGGGACGGATAGCGGCCCGGAAGTTTCGACCAGCCTTCACCCGTCGACAGCACCCACAGCACGGCGTTGACTACCGATCGGGCTTCCACGCGGGGGCGGCCACGCCGCTCACTCCGTGCGGGCTCCGAGCAAAACAGACCCTCGACCAGCGCCCATTCGTTATCTCTCAAATCGTCGAACAGCATCATGTCCTCACCTCAGCGAAGCTAACTCCGGTGCGCTGCCCTGCGCCGCGCACTCTTCAAGCACTCGATCGTCGAGTGCCGGGTGGGGGCGTCCGGTTGGCCGGCAGCGGCGTTTCTACTCTTCCGTCCGACGAAACCTGCACCCTGTGCGCAAGGTAATGCACGAAGCGTGCCATGTCAGAGGTAAATCCCTCGAGAGCCGCTTGGCAGCGAGCTAACGGCTAAGTCAGCTAGGGGCGTATAAGACGCCAAAATAACCCGTGAGCAAATCGGGACAATCACCAATCTTGTGCAATCCGCCCATGCCACGTGCGTTTGCGAACGTATTGCACCGCAGCGAAACATGTGCGACCGGTGCCGCATTCACTCATCGAAGTAGTTTCGCGCATTAAAATCGCGCATCGATATCGACGATTGATGAGGCCGGGACATGAACGTTACGCTGCGCCAGCTCCGCGTATTCATCGAAGTCGCGCGGCTCAAGAGCTTCAGTCGGGCGGGTGACGAGATCGGGCTCACGCAGTCCGCGGTCAGCCGCTGCGTGCGCGAGCTCGAGGCCGAACTGGGGCTGAAGCTGATCGACCGCACGACGCGCGACGTGCAGCTGACCGACGTCGGTGCGAACCTGATCGCGAGCGTGTCGCGTCTGCTCGACGATCTCGACGACACGCTGCGCGAGATTCGCGAGATCGGCGAGCAGCGCCGCGGGCGCGTGATCGTCGCGGCAAGCCCGACGATCGCATGCAGGCTGATGCCGCGGGTGGTGGCGTCGTGCGAGCGTCAGTTCCCGTTCGTGACGCTCGGCCTGCGCGATGACGTGCAGAGCGACGTGTTGCGCAAGGTGAAGTCGAGCGAAGTCGACTTCGGCGTCGTGATCGGCCCGCTGACGGTCGCCGATCTGGTCTGCGAGCCGCTGATGACGGATTCGTTCTGCCTCGTCGCGCGCGCCGACCATCCGCTCGCGGCACGGGCCGAGGTGCCGTGGACGGCGCTGGATGGCGAGCGCCTCGTGCTGCTCGATCATGCATCGGGCAGTCGGCCGCTGATCGATGCCGCGCTGGCCACGCATCGCGTCAACGCGACGGTCATGCAGGAGCTCGGGCATTCGGCGACCGTGTTCGGGCTGGTCGAGGCCGGCGTTGGCGTAAGCGTGCAGCCGTGGCTGTCGCTGCCGCTGCCTGCCGGCTCGACGCTGGTCGCGCGGCCGCTCACGCCGCGCACCGAGCGCACCGTCGAGCTGGTGCGCCGCCGCGACCGGTCGTTGTCGCCCGCCGCGCAGGCGATCTGGGAGCTCGTGCGGCAGATGCCGGCGAGGGCCGAGGATCTCGATTGACGCATATTGGCGTGCGTCCGGTCTGGCTTGCCGGCCGGTACACTACGCGGATCGTGTTCCTCGGCGGTGGTTTTCGATGACGCATTCCGCAGGTTTTTTCCCGGCGAACGATGAGCCGGCGGCGCGCACCGCGGTGCACGCGCTGCGGCCGTCGCTGATCCGCGAGGTCGCAAACGCCGGCTTCGGCGTGCCGGACATGCTGCCGTTCTGGTTCGGCGAATCCGATCGCGTGACGCCGGACTTCATCCGCGACGCCGCGGCGGCGGCGCTGCGCAATGGCGCGACCTTCTACACGCACAATCTCGGGACGGCGGCGCTGCGCGACGCGATCGCCGCCTATGTCAGCGCGCGTCACGGTGCGGCGGCGGCCGACACGGTCGCCGTAACGAGTTCGGGCGTGAGTGCGCTGATGCTGGCTGCGCAGATGCTGGTCGGGCCGGGCGAACGTGTCGTCGCGGTCACGCCGCTGTGGCCGAATCTCGTCGAGATTCCGAAGATCCTCGGCGCGCAGGTCGACTGCGTGCCGCTCGGCTACGGCGACGCGGGCTGGCAACTCGACGTCGGTCGGCTGCTGGCGGCGCTGACGCCCGATACGCGGATGCTGCTGATCAATTCGCCGAACAACCCGACCGGCTGGACGATGTCGCGCGACGATCAGCGGGCCGTGCTCGCCCATTGCCGTCGTCACGGCATCTGGCTGGTCGCCGACGAGGTGTACGAGCGGCTTGCGTTCGACGAGGGCGGCGCGCCGTCGTTTCTCGATATCGCGTCGCGCGACGAGCGCGTCGTGGTCGTGAATTCGTTCTCGAAGGCGTGGGCGATGACGGGCTGGCGGCTCGGATGGCTGATTGCGCCGGCGTCGGTGATGGGTGACCTGTCGAAGCTCGTCGAATACAACACGTCGTGCGCGCCGGGCTTCGTGCAGGCCGCCGGTGAGGTCGCGTTGCGCGACGGGGAGCCGTTCGTGCGATCGTTCGTCACGGCGCTGCGCGACGCACGTGATCACCTGGTCGCCGCGCTGCGGACGCTGCCGGGCGTCGAGGTGCCGCCTCCGCCCGGCGCGATGTACCTGTTCCTGCGGCTGCCCGGCGCGACCGACAGCCTGGCGTTCTGCAAGACGCTGGTGCGCGACGCGGGGCTCGGCCTGGCGCCCGGTCGAGCGTTCGGCCCGGAGGGAGAAGGGTTCGTGCGCTGGTGTTATGCGTGCGATCCGGCGCGGCTCGACGCGGGCGTGGAGCGACTACGCAGGTTCCTCGCGCACGGCGCGGGCGTTCGCTGAAGCGGGGACGGAGCGGGCGTGCCGCCGGGGCGGCGGCCTGTTTCGCTCATCTTTACGCACCGGGCAATTTTGCGTAATATGGCGCTCAGTCACGCGGTTCCGTCGTTGAGCCGTGCTGTTCCGTCCGGTTTGGGCCTGGCTTGAAGTTGATTCGCCGCCCCCGGTTCGTGCTCCCATCAATATGACCGATCAGAATCGGGCGAGCGCGTCTTCCGTTCCTTTCGTCTGTTTGTTGATCCGGTTCGTTTGACCACAGGGTCTGGCCTAGCTGCATGAATACCCAAGAGGCGAAGATCGTCCTCGAGACTGCTTTGATCTGCGCGCAGGAACCGCTGAAGCTCGGCGATTTGCGCAAGCTCTTTGCCGACGGCGTGTCGGCTGACACGGTCCGCACGTTACTCGAAGATCTGAAACAGGATTGGTCCGGCCGCGGTGTCGAACTGGTGGCACTGGCGACCGGGTGGCGCTTTCAGAGCAAGCCGGCGATGCGTCATTATCTGGATCGCCTGCATCCCGAGAAGCCGCCGAAATATTCGCGCGCCGTGCTCGAAACGCTCGCGATCATCGCGTACCGGCAGCCCGTCACGCGCGGCGACATCGAAGAGATTCGCGGCGTCACGGTCAATACGCAGGTGGTCAAGCAACTCGAGGATCGCGGCTGGATCGAGGTGATCGGTCATCGCGACGTGCCGGGGCGTCCGGCGCTGTATGCGACGACCAAGCAGTTCCTCGACGATCTCGGCCTGAAGGCGCTCGACGACCTGCCGGCGCTCGAAGAGCCGGCCGCGAACATCGAGGCCGCGTTGCTCGCGCAGCAGGCCATGGATTTCGACGGTGACGTCGTGGTGGCCGACGACGCGGCGGCCAACGTGCCGCAGGCGCTGGCGGATGAGGCGCCCGCCGACGAGTCGGCCGAAGGGCCCGGCGATGCCGCGGCCGACGTCGCGTCGACGCAGGAAATTCCGAGTCGCGATACGCTCGATGCTGATCGCGGGCAAACGGAACAGATGGAACAGGTTGGCGCCGAAGCAGTGCCGACCGGTGTGCAGCCCGAGCCGCAGCGTGCGGATTGGAGCGAGGAAGATCGCAAGCCGGCCGCCGAAGCGGCTGCCGGAGACGGAGCGGAAGCGGCCGGCGACATGCCCGGCGAGGCCGATCAGGCCGACGTCTCCCGCTCCCGTCCCGCGGACGACGAGACGCTGGACGACACGTCCGACAGTCTCGCGGATGCCGTCCGAAGCGCCAGTGCGCCCATCGGCGCCGACGCGCTGCCGGACGACGAAGCAGAACCCGAACAGCGTCGCGCCTGATCGCGGCCAACTTCTTGCCGCGCCCGCGCCGGGCGCGAGACCTGACATTTTGAGGTTGTTTTGACAGATATCCACGATATTGAATCGTCCGCGCCTGCCGTGCAGGCAGCGCGTGCCGACGATGCGCCGGAGCAGGATGCTTCGGCCGCGGGTGGCGACGAGCGTCCCCGCCGCGGTCTGCGGCGCGGCCCGCGTAGCCTGATCGCGCGGCGTCGCGCGGCGGCCAAGTCGAAGGGCGCCGAAGGCGAGCAGCAGGGTGCCGAGGGCGCGGATGCGCAGCCGGCCGAGGCCGCCGACGTGCAGCCGGCGCGTGCGCCGCGCAAGGAAGGCACGGCCAAGGGCGGTCGCAAGCCGGCCGGCAAGCGCGAAGGCGCGGCGGCGGCCAAGGGCGGCCAGGCTGGCCAGGGCCGTCGCGGTGCAGCGAAGGCTGAAGGTGGCCCGGCGAAGGTAGCGGAAGGCGATGCGTCCCAGGACGAACTGTTCGCATACGTGACGTCGCCCGCCTTCGACGCGGACAACTCCGCGGGCGGCAGCGGCGTGCGTGCGCCGATGCTGCGCCGCGGCCGCGCCCAGCCGGCGAACAAGCGCGTGCTGTCGCCGGACGACGACGCGCCGAAGCTCCACAAGGTGCTCGCGGAAGCGGGCATGGGGTCGCGCCGCGAAATGGAAGAGCTGATCGTCGCCGGCCGCGTGTCGGTGAACGGCGAGCCCGCGCACATCGGCCAGCGGATCATGCCGACCGACCAGGTGCGGATCAACGGCAAGCCGGTCAAGCGCAAGCTGCCGAACAAGCCGCCGCGCGTGCTGCTGTATCACAAGCCGACCGGCGAAATCGTCAGCCACGCGGATCCGGAAGGCCGTCCGTCGGTGTTCGACCGTCTGCCGCCGATGAAGACGGCGAAATGGCTTGCGGTGGGCCGCCTCGACTTCAATACCGAAGGTCTGCTGATGCTGACGACTTCCGGTGATCTCGCGAACCGCTTCATGCATCCGCGTTACAGCGTCGAGCGCGAGTACGCGGTGCGCGTCGTCGGCGAGCTGGCCGAAGGCATGCGGCAGAAGCTGCTGCACGGCGTCGAGCTCGACGACGGTCCGGCGAATTTCCTGCGCATCCGCGATGGCGGCGGCGAAGGCACGAACCACTGGTATCACGTCGCGCTGGCCGAAGGCCGCAACCGCGAAGTGCGCCGGATGTTCGAGGCGGTCGGCCTGATGGTGAGCCGGCTGATCCGTACGCGTCACGGCCCGATTCCGCTGCCGCGCGGCCTGAAGCGTGGTCGTTGGGAAGAGCTCGACGACGCACAGGTGCGCAAACTGATGGCGACCGTCGGCCTGAAGGCGCCGTCCGAGGAGAAGGGCAAGCGCGGCGGCGCTGCCGGTCCGACCGAGCGTCGCCAGCCCGATCCGATGCAGACGTCGATGGGCTTCATCAGCCGCGAACCGGTGCTGACGACGCACGGACAACTCGACCAGCCGCGTCGCGGCGGTGGCCGACGCGGCGGGCCGGGCTTGCCGGGCCTGAGCGGCTACGGCAGCTTGCCGGTTGCGCCGTCGGGTTACGGCAACCGCGCGGGCGGCGGCCGTGACGGCAATCGTACCGGCGGCGGCCGCGACGGCAACCGTGCAGGTGGCGGTCGCGATGTCGACGGCAATCGCGCGTCGTATGGCGCAGGCCCCAAGCGCGAGGGTGCGGGCGGCAAGCGCGGCGGCAGCAAGGGCGGCGGCAATCGCAATCCGAACGGCAATCGTGCCGACGGCGCCGGCAACGGCGGCCCGCGCGGCGGTCAGCGTCCGCAGCGCAGCCGTACGCGCAGCCGCTAAGCGTCTGTTGATTGGCGTACGTACGGCGGCGCAAAGCCGCCGATACGTCGGCGTGGCCGGCATCCGGCCGGCTTTGTCGATACGGCGCATTGCGTTGACGGGTTTCGGCTGCATCCATGTCGTGTGCCGCGACAACGGCGATCACCGGTGCGGTAGGGTGGTGCCGGTCGATCGGGTAGCCCGATTTCGCATTTTCGGTCCGTAAAGGCAGCCGACGCGCTGCTTTTACCGGCTGGCTTGGCGTTTGCGCCAAAAATCGCTATAATCGCGGAGTCGCTGGGCGTACGGATTCAATGTGCGGCTCAGGTGCGACCACCAGTAAGAAGATGGGCGTTCCGCCCATTTTTTTTTGCTGAAACGGTTAGGCATCTCGGGTAGCGCTTCCTGCGCCGGCTAAGGCGCGCGCCCGCGGGTGAATCGCGAGCGGCGGGCGCGAACACCTGAGAGGACACTGTGCAACTGACGGAACTGATAGAAACCACGGTCACCGGGCTCGGCTACGAGCTGGTGGAACTCGAGCGCACCGGGCGCGGCATGCTTTGCATCTATATCGATCAGCCTGCCGGCATCTCGCTCGAAGATTGCGAAAAGGTTACGCGTCAGCTCCAGCACGTCTTGACGGTCGAAAATATCGATTACGAACGGCTCGAAGTCTCGTCCCCGGGGCTCGACCGCCCGTTGAAGAAGCTGGCCGACTTCGAGCGCTTCGCCGGCAGCGAAGTTTCCGTGACCTTGAAAAAGCCGCTGGACGGGCGCAAGACGTACCGGGGCATTCTGCACGCGCCGAATGGCGAAACGATCGGTTTGGAATTTGAGGGGAAGAAGGGCGAGGCAGCCATGCTGGATTTCACGCTGGCCGATATCGACAAAGCCCGCCTGATTCCGCAAGTTGACTTTAGGAGCCGCAAATAATGAGTCGCGAAGTGTTGATGCTGGTGGATGCGCTGGCGCGCGAGAAAAACGTCGACAAGGATGTGGTGCTGGGCGCCCTCGAGGCTGCGCTCGCGTCCGCTTCCAAGAAGCTGTTCGACGAAGGCGCCGAAATCCGCGTCCATATCGATCGCGAAAGCGGCGAGCACGAAACCTTCCGTCGCTGGCTCGTCGTTCCCGACGAGGCAGGCTTGCAGGAGCCGGATCGCGAGATCCTGCTGTTCGAAGCACGTGAGCAGAAGCCCGACGTCGAAGTCGGCGAGTATGTCGAGGAACCCGTTCCGTCGATCGAATTCGGCCGCATCGGCGCGCAGGCCGCGAAGCAGGTGATCCTGCAGAAGGTGCGCGACGCGGAGCGCGAGCAGATCCTGAACGACTACCTCGAGCGTGGCGAAAAGATCATGACGGGTACGGTGAAGCGCCTCGACAAGGGCAACTTCATCGTCGAATCGGGCCGCGTCGAGGCGCTGCTGCGCCGCGATCAGCTGATCCCGAAGGAAAACCTCCGCGTGGGCGACCGCGTGCGTGCGTACATCGCGAAGGTCGACCGCACCGCGCGCGGCCCGCAGATCGAGCTGTCGCGCACGGCGCCGGAATTCCTGATGAAGCTGTTCGAGATGGAAGTGCCGGAAATCGAGCAGGGCCTGCTCGAGATCAAGGCGGCTGCCCGCGACCCGGGCGTGCGCGCGAAGATCGGCGTCATCGCCTACGACAAGCGGATCGATCCGATCGGCACCTGCGTCGGCATCCGCGGTTCCCGCGTGCAGGCCGTGCGCAACGAGCTCGGTGGCGAAAACATCGACATCGTGCTATGGTCGGAGGATCCCGCCCAGTTCGTGATCGGCGCGCTCGCGCCGGCAGCCGTCCAGTCGATCGTCGTCGATGAAGAAAAGCATTCGATGGACGTCGTCGTCGACGAGAACGAACTGGCTGTCGCGATCGGCCGCAGCGGTCAGAACGTTCGCCTTGCCGGCGAGCTGACCGGCTGGCAGATCAACATCATGACGCCGGACGAGTCCGCCCTGAAGCAGGGTGAAGAACGCGACCGGCTGCGTGCGCTGTTCATGGCGCGTCTCGACGTCGACGAAGAAGTTGCCGACATCCTGATCGACGAAGGCTTCACGAGCCTCGAAGAAATCGCGTACGTGCCGCTCAACGAAATGCTCGAAATCGAAGCGTTCGACGAGGACACCGTGCACGAACTGCGCAACCGCGCACGCGACGCGCTGTTGACAATGGCCATCGCGAACGAAGAAAAGGTCGAGAACGCAGCGCTGGATCTCAAGAGCCTCGACGGCATCACGCCGGAGCTGCTCGCGAAGCTGGCCGAACACGGCGTGCAGACGCGCGACGATCTCGCCGAGCTGGCTGTAGATGAACTGGTCGACATGACCGGAATGGAAGAGGATGCCGCTAAGGCGTTGATCATGAAAGCACGTGAACATTGGTTCCAGTGAGAAATGACCATGGCGCACTGATTTGATGGCGGCCGTATGGCCTGACCCGATGCTAACCGCAAGGAATCGGTCCTTGCACTAAGAGGAATGAATGGCGAGTAACAACGTAGCCCAATTTGCCGCGGAACTGAAAATGCCTGCTGGTGTGCTGCTCGAACAGCTGCAGGCAGCGGGCGTCCAGAAAGCGAGTGAAGACGATGCGCTGTCCGAAACGGACAAGGCGCGTCTGCTCGATCATTTGCGCAAGTCGCACGGCGCAACTGACGGCGACAAGCGCAAGATCACGCTGACCCGCAAGCATACGTCGGAGATCAAGCAATCTGACGCGACGGGCAAGGCTCGCACCATTCAGGTCGAGGTTCGCAAGAAGCGTACGTTCGTCAAGCGCGACGACGTGGCCGAAGGTGCGGATCAGGGTCAGGCGCAGGTCGCCGAAGCGGACGACGATGCGGAACTGAAGCGTCGCGAGGAAGAGGCGCGCCGCGAGGCCGAACTGCTCGAGAAGCAGGCGCAGGAGCTGCGCGAGCGTCAGGAACGCCTCGAACGCGAGGAAGCCGAACGTCGCGCCCGCGAGGAAGCGGCCGAGGCCGAGCGCCGTCGCGCCGAGGAAGAAGCGGCGACGAAGCGTGCCGCGGCGGAAGCCGCCGCAGCCCAGCAGCAGGCGGCAGCGCAGCAGGCTGCTGCCGAGCAGGAAGCGACGCCGACGCAGTCCGCGCAGGACGAAGCACGCGCAGCCGCCGAACGCGCGGCCCAGCGCGAAGCGGCGAAGAAGGCCGAGGACGCTGCCCGTGAGGCAGCCGACAAGGCGCGCGCCGAGCAGGAAGAGATCAGCAAGCGTCGCGCGGCGGCGGAAGCCGAAGCCCGCGCGATCCGCGAAATGATGAACACGCCGCGCAAGGCCGTGGTCAAGGCAGTCGAGCCGCCGAAACCGGTCGAACCGCCGAAGCCGGCCGAAGCGAAGGGCACGCTGCACAAGCCGGCGAAGCCGGAAGGTGCGCAGGCGCGTCCGGCCGTGAAGAAGCCGGCTGGCGCGGCGGCTCCGGCCACCACGCAGGCGCCGGCAGGCGCGGGCGACCGCAACAAGAAGCCGGGTGCAGGCAAGGGCGGCTGGCAGGACGACGCGGCGAAGCGTCGCGGCATCAAGACTCGCGGCGACTCGAGCGGCGGCGTCGACCGCGGCTGGCGCGGCGGCCCGAAGGGTCGCGGCCGTCACCAGGACAGCTCGACGTTCCAGGCGCCGACCGAACCGATCGTCCGTGAAGTGCACGTGCCGGAAACCGTGTCGGTTGCCGATCTCGCGCACAAGATGTCGATCAAGGCCTCGGAAGTCATCAAGGTGATGATGAAGATGGGCCAGATGGTCACGATCAACCAGGTGCTGGACCAGGAAACGGCGATGATCATCGTCGAGGAACTGGGCCACCGCGCGGTTGCCGCGAAGCTGGACGATCCGGAAGCGCTGCTCGTCGAAGGCGAATCCGGTACCGATGCGGAGCAGCTGCCGCGTCCGCCGGTCGTCACGGTGATGGGTCACGTCGATCACGGCAAGACCTCGCTGCTCGACCACATCCGCCGCGCGAAGGTTGCCGCGGGCGAAGCGGGCGGCATTACGCAGCACATCGGCGCTTATCACGTCGACACGCCGCGTGGCGTCATCACGTTCCTCGATACGCCGGGTCACGAAGCGTTCACGGCAATGCGTGCACGCGGCGCGAAGGCGACCGACATCGTGGTGCTGGTGGTGGCGGCCGACGACGGCGTGATGCCGCAGACGAAGGAAGCCATCGCCCACGCGAAGGCGGGTGGCGTGCCGATCGTCGTCGCGATCAACAAGATCGACAAACCGGAAGCGAACCCGGATCGCGTCAAGCAGGAACTGGTCGCGGAAGGCGTCGTGCCGGAAGAATACGGTGGCGATTCGCCGTTCGTGCCGGTGTCGGCCAAGACGGGCGCAGGTATCGACGATCTGCTCGAGAACGTGCTGCTGCAGGCCGAAGTGCTGGAACTGAAGGCACCGGTCGAGGCGCCGGCCAAGGGTATCGTGATCGAAGCGAAGCTCGACAAGGGTAAAGGCCCGGTCGCGACGATCCTGGTGCAGTCCGGTACGCTGAACCGCGGCGATATCGTGCTGGCCGGTACGGCCTACGGTCGCGTCCGTGCGATGCTCGACGAGAACGGCAAACCGACGAAGGAAGCCGGCCCGTCGATCCCGGTCGAAATCCAGGGTCTGTCGGAAGTGCCGGGCGCGGGCGAGGAAGTGATCGTGCTGCCGGACGAGCGCAAGGCGCGTGAAATCGCGCTGTTCCGTCAGGGCAAGTTCCGCGACGTGAAGCTCGCGAAGCAGCAGGCCGCGAAGCTGGAAAGCATGCTGGAGCAGATGGGCGAAGGCGAAGTGCAGAACCTGCCGCTCATCATCAAGGCAGACGTGCAGGGTTCGCAGGAAGCGCTCGTGCAGTCGCTGCTCAAGCTGTCGACCGACGAAGTGCGCGTGCAGATCGTGCACAGCGCGGTCGGTGGCATCAGCGAAAACGACGTCAACCTCGCGACGGCATCGAAGGCGGTCATCATCGGCTTCAACACGCGTGCGGACGCACAGGCACGCAAGCTGGCCGAGGCGAACGGCATCGATATCCGCTACTACAACATCATCTACGACGCAGTGGACGAGGTGAAGGCGGCGATGTCGGGCATGCTGGCGCCGGAGAAGCGTGAAGTCATCACCGGCATGGTCGAGGTGCGCCAGGTCTTCAAGGTACCGAAGATCGGCACGGTCGCCGGCTGTATGGTCACCGACGGTATCGTCAAGCGCTCGTCGTCGGTTCGCGTGCTGCGCAACAACGTCGTGATCTTCACGGGCGAACTCGAATCGCTGAAGCGCTTCAAGGACGACGTGAAGGAAGTCAAGCAAGGCTTCGAGTGCGGTATGTCGGTGAAGAACTTCAACGACGTCACCGAAGGCGACCAGTTCGAAGTATTCGAAGTGACCGAAGTCGCACGTACGCTGTAATCGTCGCGTATCGGCTCTTGGGCGGGGCAGGCTTGGGCCTGTCCCGCCCATTTTCATGGTGGCGTGCTGACAACGGCCGCCGCTTCATCCTGATAAACGGATCACGGATCGATCATGTCCAGGAAACGTACTTCCCCCAATCGCAACGTTCAGATCGCCGATCAGATTCAGCGCGATCTGTCCGAACTCATCATGCGCGAAGTCAAAGATCCGCGCATCGGCATCGTGACCATCCAGAGCGTGGAACTCACGCCGGACTATGCGCACGCGAAGGTCTACTTCACGGCGCTCACCGGCGATCCGGAGAAGACGCAGGAGGCGCTGAACCATGCGTCGGGTCACCTGCACAACCTGCTGTTCAAGCGCTTGCACATTCATACGGTGCCGACGCTGCATTTCCACTACGACCAGACGATCGAGAAGGCCGTCGAAATGTCGCGCCTGATCAAGGAAGCGAACTCGACGCGCGCGAAGGACGACGACGAGGCCGACACGCCTGCCAAGGACGATTGAGCTCGACCGGCCTATGACGAATGCAGCACCCCCACGTCCGCGCGTGCCCCGGCGCGTGCTGGACGGCGTTCTCCTGCTCGACAAGCCGATCGGCCTGTCGAGCAACGATGCGTTGATTCGCGCAAAGCGCCTGCTTTTCGCGAAGAAAGCCGGTCACACCGGCACGCTCGATCCGCTGGCTTCGGGCCTGCTGCCGCTGTGCTTCGGCGAGGCGACGAAGTTCTCGCAGGACTTGCTCGACGCCGACAAGACGTATGAAGCGACGATGCGTCTCGGCCAGCGCACGGCTACCGGCGACGCTGAAGGCGAGGTGATCGACACGCGGCCCGTCGAATGCGATCGCGCGGCGGTGGAGGCCGCGCTCGTGCGCTTCACCGGCGACATCGTGCAGGTGCCGCCGATGTATTCGGCGCTCAAACGCGACGGCAAGCCGCTGTACGAATATGCGCGGGCCGGCCAGACCGTCGAGCGGGAAGGCCGCAACGTAACGATCCATGCGCTCGATCTGCTCGCTTGCGACCTGCCCGACGTGACGTTTCGCGTGACCTGCAGCAAGGGCACCTACGTGCGTACGCTCGCGGAAGATATCGGTGAAGCGCTCGGCTGCGGTGCGCATCTGACGATGCTGCGCCGTACGGGCGTCGGCGCGCTGACGCTCGAGCATGCGGTGACGCTCGATGCGCTGTCGGACGCCGCCGAAGCGGCGCGCGATGCATGGCTTCAGCCGGTCGATGCGCTGCTGTCGACGTTTCCGCTGGTGCGTCTCGACGAAGCCAGCGCGAAGCGGTTCCTGCACGGCCAGCGTCTGCCGCTGTCGGCGCTCGAGCCGATCGACGCGGCCGATGGCGAGCGCGTGCGCGTGTACGACGCCACCCGGTTGCTCGGCGTGGCGCGCAAGGCGAATGGCGTGCTTGCCCCGGAACGGCTCGTCGTGACGGCTCAATGACGCAGCAACGCACGCAAGCGCGCGTGGCAGAATGCAAAAAGCCCGGTCGATTTCGACCGGGCTTTTTGTTTGGTGTGCTGCCTTGAACCTGGCCGCTCAGTGCGCTGCCGACGCCGCCGCGCCGGCATCGCCGCCGCCCGCGCGTTCCGGCTTGGTGATCCAGATCAGTGCGATCAGCAGCACGAAGATCACCGCCGAGATATAGAACAGATCGTTCACGCCGAGTTGCGCGGCCTGTTGCGTGGCCATGTTGTTGATGAGCCCGTGTGCCTGGCTCTGCGACAGCCCGAGGTTGCCCATCTGCGTGACGGCCTGGTTGAACGTCGGGTTGTACGGGTTCGCCTGCTCGACCAGTTGCGCGTGATGGAAGTTGTTGCGGTGGTCCCACGCGGTTTGGAAGATCGACGTGCCGATGCCGCCGCACATGATCCGCACGAAGTTCGACAGGCCGGACGCCGCAGGAATGCGGTGGCCGGGCAGGCCGGACAGCGTGATCGACACGAGCGGGATGAAGAAGCCCGCCATCGCGATGCCCTGCACGAGCGTCGGCAGCGTCAGCGACCATTCGTCGACACCCGTCGTGTAGCGCGAACGCATCCAGAAGCACAGCGCAAACGTCAGGAACGACGCCGTCGAGATGAAGCGCGGATCGGTGCGCGGCAGATACTTCCCGGTGAGCGGCGACAACAGGATGGCGAACAGCCCGACCGGCGCCATCACGAGGCCGGCGTCGGTCGCGGTGTAGCCGATCTGCGTCTGCAGCCACAGCGGCAACAGCACGAGGTTGCCGAAGTACAGGCCGTACCCGATCGACAGCGCGACCGTGCCGCCTGTGAAGTTCCGGATGCGGAACAGCGACAGGTCGACGACCGGGTGCTCGGCGGTTAGCTCCCAGATCACGAAGAACGCGAATGCAATGACGGCGGTCAGCGCGAGCACGACGATGGTCGTCGATGCGAACCAGTCGAGATCCTTGCCCTTGTCGAGCATGATCTGCAGCGAGCCGACCCAGACGACCAGCAGCGCGAGGCCCACGCCGTCGATCGGCGCGCGGCGCACGGCCGACTCCCGGTTGCGATAGATCATCCACGTCGCGGCGGCGGCGGCGATGCCGACCGGGATGTTGACGTAGAAGATCCACGGCCACGAGTAGTTGTCCGAGATCCAGCCGCCGAGAATCGGGCCCGCGACCGGCGCGATCAGCGTCGTCATCGCCCATAGCGCGAGCGCCATCGGTGCTTTCGCGCGCGGATAGCTCGACAGCAGGAGCGCTTGCGACAGCGGAATCATCGGGCCGGCGACCGCGCCCTGCAGCACGCGCGAGCCGAGCAGGAACGGCAGGTTCGGCGACAGCCCGCACATCCACGACGAGATGACGAACAGGATGATCGACGCGAGGAACAGGCGCACCTGCCCGAAACGGTCGGTCAGCCAGCCGGTCAGCGGCACCGAGATGGCGTTCGCGACCGCGAACGACGTGATGACCCACGTGCCCTGGTCGGACGACACGCCGAGGTCGCCCGAGATGGTCGGGATCGCGACGTTCGCAATGGACGTGTCGAGCACGTTCATGAACACCGCGAGCGACACCGCGATCGTCCCGAGTACGAGTTGCCCGCCCTGCAAGGGCGGGTAGGAGGCAGGAGCCTGTGCCATGTCGGTTGTCTTTCCGGAGTCGGAACGGTTACATCATTTTCGCGGCGGTGTTCTGCTTCGCCGCGACCGGCGCCGATGCGTTGCCGCCCGCGTTCTCGGCGATGATGCGCGCGATTTCGGCGTCGGCCTCGTCGCCGTATTTCGCGAACACGTTGGTCTCGTAGACGGTGTTCGGCGCGTTGACGAGCTGGTCGCCGCGTTCGTCCTTGATGTCCACGTCGACCTGCATCGACAGGCCGATACGCAGCGGATGCTTGTCGAGATCCTTCGGATCGAGCTCGATCCGCACCGGCAGGCGCTGCACGACCTTGATCCAGTTGCCGGTCGCATTCTGCGCCGGCAGCAGCGAGAACGCCGAGCCCGTGCCGGCCGAGAAGCCGACGACCTTGCCGTGGTACGTGACCGACGAACCATAGATGTCGGCCGTCAGCTCGACCGGCTGGCCGATGCGCATGTGCTTCAGCTGGACTTCCTTGAAGTTCGCGTCGACCCACACGGCATTGAGCGGCACCACCGACATCAGCGGGTTGCCGGGCGACACGCGCTGGCCGACCTGCACCGAGCGCTTCGCGACGTAGCCGGTGACCGGCGCCGGCAGCACGTTACGCGCGTTTGCGAGGTACGCGTCGCGCACCTTCGCGGCGGCGGCCATCACGTTCGGGTGCGATGCGATCGTCGTGTTCGCGGTCAATGCGCGATTCGATGCGAGCTGTTGCTGCGCGGCGTCGACCGATGCCTGCGCGGCCTTCACCGCGTCGCGGGCGTGCGAGATTTCTTCCTGCGACACGGCGCCGGTCTGCGCGACGGCGAGGCGGCGGCGCAGATCGTCCTGGGCCTTCGACAGGTCGGACTGGCGCAGTGCGACTTGCGCGCGGTACTGGTCGTCGTTGACGAACAGGCCGCGCACCTGGCGCACCGTCTGCGCGAGGTTGGCTTCCGCCTGTTGCAGCGCGACCTGCGAATCGGCCGGGTCGAGCACGACGAGCGGATCGCCGGCCTTGACCGTTTGCGTGTCGTCCGCCTTCACGGCGATCACGGTGCCGGTGACCTGCGGCGTGATCTGCACGACGTTGCCGTTCACGTATGCATCGTCGGTGTCTTCATGGAAGCGGGCGACGAGGAAGTAGTACAGGCCGTATGCGATGGCCGCGATCACGATGACCGCGACGAGCAGCGTCATCATTCGTTTGCGCTTGCCGTTGTTCTGAGGCTGCGCGCTGGCGGCGTTTTGTTGGTCGCTCATGGCGATTTTCTCCGTCCGTTATTTCGAGTGTCTGCGTAGTGGTGGCGCCGGCTCAGTTGGCGGCCTGTTTGGTCGGCGTGGCGGCATCGGGCGCGGCGAGCGGCGTGCCGGTTGCGTCGAACCCGCCGCCGAGCGCCTTGATCAGCGCGAGCTGCATGTCGCGGCGACGCATCTTCAGGTTGGTCACCGTCTGCTCCGATGCGAGGCGGTTGCTGTCCGCCGTCAGCACCTGCAGTTGCGGCGACAGGCCGGCCTTGTAGCGGATGACCGCGAGATCGTACGCGCGCGTCGACGCGTCGAGCGCACGTTGGGCGTCGCCCATCTGCCGATCGATCGCGCGGATCGACGCGACCTGCGTCGCGACGTCGTTCAGCGCGCTGATCAGCGTCTGGTTGTAGTTCGCGACCGACAGGTCGAAGTCGGCGTAGCGGCCCTTGAGCTGGGCGCGCAGCGCGCCGGCATCGAAGATCGGCAGGTGGATCGCCGGGCCGAACTGCGCCTGGCGGCTCGCGAAGTTCAGGAATTTGCCCCAGCCGAACGCATCGAAGCCGAAGCCGGCCGCGAGGTTCACGTCGGGGTAGAACTCGGCCTTCGCTTCCTTCACGTCGTGCATCGCGGCTTCGACCTGCCAGCGCGCGGCGACGATGTCAGGGCGGCGCGACACGAGATCGGCTGGCAGGTTGCCGGGCAGCGTGACGTCGCCGCTCGGGTTCAGCACGGGCGCCGCGATCTGCAGCCCGCGATCCGGGCCTTTGCCGAGCAGCGCGGCGAGCTGGTAGCGCACCGTCGTGATCTGCCCGTCGAGGTCCGACAGCGAAGCCTGGGTCGTCGCGATGTTGCCGCGGGCCGTCTGGCGCTCGACGTTGGTGTCGAGGCCGGCCGATACGCGGCCGTCGGTGATCTTGCCGACCGTCTCGCGGTTGGTGATCTCGCGCTGCGCGATGTCGCGCAGCGCATAGAGCTGCGCGAGCGAGTTGTAAGTGCGCGCGACCGACGACGCGAGCGTGATGCGCGCCTGTTGCATGTCGGCTTCGGCGGCTTTTTCCTGCGATACGGCCGTGTGCAGGCGTTCGCGGTTCTTGCCCCACAGATCGAGTTCCCACGAGGCGCTCGCGAGCACATTGTTCTCGCTGTACCACTGGCCGCCGTATGGGGGCGGGAACAGTGCATTCGACGAATACAGCTCGCGCGTCCACGAATAGCTGGCTTCGGCCTTCGGCATCAGGTTCGAGCGGGACGATTCGATGTACGACGAGGCTTTCGCGATGCGCGCCTGGGCCTGCGCGATCGACGGGTTGCCCTGCAGCGCTTCGTCGATCAGCTTCGGCAGTTGCGGATCGCCGAACTGGTTGGCCCAGTCGAGCGCCGGCCACTGGCCGCCCTGGGCCGGCAGGCTCTGGGCGGATTCGAATTGCGACGCGGGGGCGATCTGCTTGTCGCTCTTGATGCCGATGTAATTCGCGCAGCCCGCCAGCGCCAGCGCGGCGACCGCGGCGGCGACGGCGGCACGGCACGACCCGGCGCGCACGGACAACGGGGAGGTTTTCATCGCGCTAACCCCTGACTCGGAATGAATGATGGACACTGCAAGGATTTCCTTACATTAATCTGTCAAAAGTAATTGTTATGGCAACTATTACGTGATGCTACCGCCGGTCGTCTCGCAATAGTTGCTGAGAATGCGGCGCAGCATGCTCTTCAGGAACCCGACTTCTTCCGGCGTAAACCCGTCCAGCACCTGGTCGAGCACGCTGCGGAAAATGGGCGGCAGCCGTTCGGCCAGCGCGCGGCCTTCGTCGGTGAGCTCGAGCCGCACGACGCGCCGATCCTCGACGCTCCGCACGCGCGACAGCAGGCCGCGTTTCTCGACCCGGTCGAGCAGGCGCGTGACCGCGCTTGCGTCGATGCCGTATTCGCGTGCGAGTTCGGCGGCCGTCGAGCACTTGCCGACCGCGATCATGAACAGCATGCTCGCTTGCGTGCCCGTGATGCCCAGCTCTTCCTGCGTGCGCTGCGTGACGAGATTGGTCATCACCGACTTCACGCGCGACATCAGATAACCGACGCTGTCGTTCATCTGATACGTAGAGAGCGGCGAAACGGGCGGTGGGGTAGGAGAATCCGACATAAAACCCTGAAGCTGCAATAGTTGACTAGGCAGCAGTATAGGCACAATTGCTTGCCGCGGCAAATGTTAATCGAACCGCGAAACGCGCGCTCCGTCCGGCGAGAATCCCTTGTCTCGATAAGGTTTTTCGGCGCGCCAGTCGTGGTGCGGAAGAGGCTCGACCGGGTCGGGAGCGGAGGGCGGGGCGGCCCGTTTTGTTGCGTTGCAACGTGTAGGCCAGCTCTCGCCACTCGCCCGTGCTATAATTTGAGGCTCACCAAGCTGCAACGGCGCGCGCCCGTGAAAAACGAGCGCGCGCGTTTGCGCGTTCAAACGGATTTCCAGGTTTCTATGACCCGCGCCCTTCGCAATATCGCCATCATCGCCCACGTCGACCACGGCAAGACCACGCTCGTCGACCAACTGCTCCGCCAGTCCGGCACCTTCCGCGACAACCAGCAGATTGCGGAGCGGGTGATGGATTCGAACGACATCGAAAAGGAACGCGGGATCACGATTCTCGCGAAGAACTGCGCGGTCGAATACGAAGGCACGCACGTCAACATCGTCGACACCCCGGGGCACGCGGACTTCGGCGGCGAAGTCGAGCGCGTGCTGTCGATGGTCGACTCGGTGCTGCTGCTCGTCGACGCGGTCGAGGGCCCGATGCCGCAGACGCGCTTCGTCACGAAGAAGGCGCTCGCGCTCGGCCTGAAGCCGATCGTCGTCGTCAACAAGATCGACCGCCCGGGCGCGCGGATCGACTGGGTGATCAACCAGACCTTCGACCTGTTCGACAAGCTCGGTGCGACCGAAGAGCAGCTCGACTTCCCGATCGTCTACGCGTCGGGCCTGAACGGCTACGCGTCGCTCGACCCGGCCGCGCGCGAAGGCGACATGCGTCCGCTGTTCGAGGCGATCCTCGAGCACGTGCCGGTTCGCCCGGCCGATCCGGAAGCGCCGCTGCAGCTCCAGATCACGTCGCTCGACTATTCGACGTACGTCGGCCGGATCGGCGTCGGCCGCATCACGCGCGGCCGCATCAAGCCGGGCCAGCCGGTCGTGATGCGCTTCGGCCCGGAAGGCGACGTGCTGAACCGCAAGATCAACCAGGTGCTGTCGTTCAAGGGGCTGGAGCGCGTGCAGGTCGACTCGGCGGAAGCGGGCGACATCGTGCTGATCAACGGTATTGAAGACGTCGGCATCGGCGCGACGATCTGCGCTGTCGATACGCCGGAAGCGCTGCCGATGATCACCGTCGACGAACCGACGCTGACGATGAACTTCCTCGTCAACTCGTCGCCGCTCGCCGGCCGCGAAGGCAAGTTCGTGACGAGCCGCCAGATCCGCGACCGTCTGATGAAGGAACTGAACCACAACGTCGCGCTGCGCGTGAAGGATACCGGTGACGAAACCGTGTTCGAAGTGTCGGGCCGCGGCGAACTGCACCTGACGATTCTCGTCGAGAACATGCGTCGCGAAGGCTACGAGCTGGCCGTGTCGCGTCCGCGCGTGGTGATGCAGGAAATCGACGGCGTGCGTCACGAGCCGTACGAGCTGCTGACGGTCGACGTCGAGGACGAACACCAGGGCGGTGTGATGGAAGAGCTCGGCCGCCGCAAGGGCGAAATGCTTGACATGGCGTCGGACGGCCGCGGCCGCACGCGCCTGGAGTACAAGATCTCGGCACGTGGCCTGATCGGCTTCCAGAGCGAATTCCTGACGCTCACGCGCGGCACGGGCCTGATGAGCCACATCTTCGACTCGTACGCGCCGGTCAAGGACGGCTCGGTCTTCGAGCGCCGCAACGGCGTGCTGATCTCGCAGGACGACGGCGCTGCGGTTGCCTACGCACTGTGGAAGCTGCAGGATCGCGGCCGCATGTTCGTGAAGCCGGGCGACGCGCTGTATGAGGGCATGATCATCGGCATCCACAGCCGCGACAACGACCTCGTCGTGAACCCGATCAAGGGCAAGCAGCTGACCAACGTGCGCGCGTCGGGCACCGACGAGGCCGTGCGTCTCGTGCCGCCGGTCCAGATGTCGCTGGAATACGCGGTGGAATTCATCGACGACGACGAGCTCGTCGAAGTGACGCCGCAGTCGATCCGCCTGCGCAAGCGCTTCCTGAAGGAGCACGAGCGTCGCCGCGCGAGCCGCGAAGGTGCGGTCGACTGAGCATCGATCGTTCCCGAGCACGACGAAAAAGGCTGCCTTCGGGCAGCCTTTTTTGCATCTGCGCGTCGTGCAACCGGATTGCCTGCAAAACACTGTTCCCGCAGGTCGCCGCAATCCGGCAAAACCCCGCCGCGCGGCGCTTTCAGGCACATTTCGCCGTGAACTCCGGTATCGGTTCTGTGATATGCTGCGCGCACGCAAGTTTTAGGTCCTTCCAAGCAAGACTTGATTCGCAATCCGCTAAACGGTCAGGCCGTGTCGCGGAAGGTTGAGTAACCCGCTATTTCTCGAGAAGCTCGAAGAAAGGTGAGCGTAAAATGTCAGATGTAATGAAGCAGTTTCAGCTGAACTCCTATCTGTTCGGCGGCAATGCTTCGTACGTTGAAGAACTGTACGATGCATACCTCAACAATCCGGCATCGGTGCCGGAGAACTGGCGCGAGTATTTCGACGCGTTGCAGAACGTGCCTGCAACCGACGGCTCGAATGCCAATGACGTCGCTCACTTCCCGATCGTCGAATCGTTCGCCGAGCGTGCGAAGGCCAATGCCTTCATCCCCCGTGAAAGCACCAGCAATCTCGCGACCGCACGCAAGCAGGTGCACGTCCAGTCGCTGATCAGCGCCTACCGCTTCCTCGGCTCGCAATGGGCCAACCTCGATCCGCTGAAGCGTCGCGAACGTCCCGCCATTCCCGAACTCGAACCGGCTTTCTACGACTTCTCCGAAGGCGACCTCGACCAGACCTACAGCGCAAGCAACCTGTACTTCGGTTTCGACCAGGCTTCGCTGCGTGACATCGTCAAGGGTCTGCGCGACACGTACTGCGGCACGATCGGCGCCGAGTACATGTACATCAGCGACCCGGAACAGAAGCGCTGGTGGCAGGAGCGCCTGGAATCGACCCGCGCGACGCCGTCGTTCTCGATCGAGAAGAAGAAGCACATCCTGAATCGCCTGACGGCCGCCGAAGGCCTCGAGCGCTACCTGCATACCAAGTACGTCGGCCAGAAGCGCTTCTCGCTCGAAGGCGGCGAAAGCTTCATCGCCGCGATGGACGAAGTCGTCCAGCACGCGGGCAAGAGCGGCGTGCAGGAAATCATCATCGGCATGGCCCACCGCGGCCGTCTGAACGTGCTGGTCAACACGCTGGGCAAGATGCCGGCCGACCTGTTCGCCGAATTCGAAGGCAAGCACGTCGACGACCTGCCGGCCGGTGACGTGAAGTACCACAAGGGCTTCTCGTCGGACGTGTCGACGGAAGGCGGGCCGGTCCACCTGTCGCTCGCGTTCAACCCGTCGCACCTCGAAATCGTCAACCCGGTGGTCGAAGGTTCCGCGAAGGCGCGGATGGACCGTCGCGGCGACGAAGACGGCCTGCAAGTGCTGCCGGTGCAGATCCACGGCGACGCGGCCTTTGCCGGCCAGGGCGTCGTGATGGAAACGCTGAACCTCGCGCAGACGCGCGGTTACGGCACCCACGGCACGCTGCACATCGTCATCAACAACCAGATCGGCTTCACGACGTCCGACCCGCGCGACGCGCGCTCGACGCTGTACTGTACCGATGTCGTCAAGATGATCGAGGCGCCGGTGCTGCACGTGAACGGCGACGATCCGGAAGCCGTCGTGCTCGCGATCCAGATCGCGATCGACTACCGGATGCAGTTCCACAAGGATGTCGTGATCGACATCGTCTGCTTCCGCAAGCTGGGTCACAACGAGCAGGACACGCCGGCGGTCACGCAGCCGCTGATGTACAAGAAGATCGCGCAGCACCCGGGCACCCGTGCGCTGTACGCCGAGAAGCTCGTGCAGCAGGGCGTGATCACCGCGGAAGACGCCGACAACTACGTGAAGGCGTACCGCAAGGCGATGGACGACGGCCACCACACCGTCGATCCGGTCCTGTCGAACTACAAGAGCAAGTACGCGGTCGACTGGGTGCCGTTCCTGAACCGCAAGTGGACGGACGCAGCCGACACGGCCGTGCCGCTCGCCGAACTGAAGCGCCTGGGCGAACGCATCACGACGGTCCCGGAAAACTTCAAGGTTCACCCGCTCGTCGAGCGCGTGATCAACGACCGCCGCAACATGGCGCGCGGCGACCAGCCGCTCGACTGGGGCATGGGCGAACACCTCGCATTCGCGTCGCTCGTCGCATCGGGCTACTCGGTGCGCCTGACAGGCCAGGACTCGGGCCGCGGCACGTTCACGCACCGTCACGCGGTGCTGCACGACCAGAACCGCGAGCGCTGGAACGACGGCACGTACGTGCCGCTGCAGAACATCGCCGACGGTCAGGCGAAGTTCACGGTGATCGACTCGGTGCTGTCGGAAGAAGCGGTGCTGGGCTTCGAATATGGTTACTCGACCGCCGAGCCGAACACGCTCGTGCTGTGGGAAGCGCAGTTCGGCGACTTCGTCAACGGCGCGCAGGTCGTGATCGACCAGTTCATCTCGTCGGGCGAAGTGAAGTGGGGCCGCGTGTCGGGTCTCACGATGCTGCTGCCGCACGGCTACGAAGGCCAGGGTCCGGAACACTCGTCCACGCGTATCGAGCGTTTCCTGCAACTGTGTGCCGACCACAACATGCAGGTCGTCCAGCCGACGACGCCGGCGCAGATTTTCCACCTGCTGCGTCGCCAGATGATCCGCCTGTTCCGCAAGCCGCTGATCGTCGCGACGCCGAAGTCGCTGCTGCGTCACAAGGAAGCGGTGTCGGACCTGTCGGAACTCGCGAAGGGCTCGTTCCAGCCGGTGCTGGGCGAAACCGACGGCGGCATCGACGCGAAGAAGGTCAAGCGCGTGCTGGTGTGCTCGGGCCGTGTGTATTACGACCTCGTCGCGCATCGCCGCGAAGCGAAGGCGAACGACGTCGCGATTATCCGTATCGAGCAGCTGTATCCGTTCGCGCACAAGCAGTTCGAAGCCGAAATGAAGAAGTACGAGAACGCGACTGAAGTGGTCTGGGTGCAGGACGAGCCGCAGAACCAGGGTCCCTGGTTCTACGTCGAGCACCACCTGAAGGAAGGCATGAAGGAAGGGCAGAAGCTGGCATACAGCGGCCGTCCGGCTTCGGCCTCGCCGGCGGTCGGCTACTACGCGAAGCACTACGAGCAGCAGAAGGCCCTGATCGAAGGGGCATTCGGCCGCCTGAAGAGCGCATCGATCGCGAAATAACCGACGGAAGCGAAACGGGAAGGCGCGCGGCGCTTTCCCGTTCCTTTTGGCCCGCCGGGCGCTTCGCGCGCCGCACCGGCCGAAGGAATCGCACGAACCTCGTCACACCCCAGATTAAGCATCCAGGAAAATCACATGGCTATCGTAGAAGTCAAAGTCCCCCAGTTGTCGGAGTCGGTGTCGGAAGCCACCATGCTGCAGTGGAAGAAGAAGCCGGGCGAAGCAGTCGCGCAGGACGAAATCCTGATCGAACTCGAGACCGACAAGGTCGTCCTCGAAGTGCCGGCGCCGGCAGCGGGCGTGCTCGCGCAAGTGCTGCAGAACGACGGTGACACGGTCGTGGCCGACCAGATCATCGCGACGATCGACACCGAAGCGAAGGCAGGTGCTGCCGAAGCAGCGGCAGGCGCCGCCGAAGTCAAACCGGCAGCCGCGCCTGCAGCCGCCGCCGCACCGGCCGCTCAGCCGGCAGCCGCAACGGCATCGAGCTCGGCCGCCGCATCGCCGGCAGCAGCGAAGCTGCTGGCCGAGAAGGGCCTGTCGACGGGCGACGTCGCAGGTTCGGGTCGCGACGGCCGCGTCACGAAGGGCGACGCGCTGGCAGCAGGCAGCGCACCGAAGGCTGCTCCGGCCGCCGCACCGGCGAAGACCGCCGCCGCGAAGCCGGCGCTGCCGGAAGTGAAGGTGCCGGCGTCGGCAGCGACCTGGCTGAACGACCGTCCGGAACAGCGCGTGCCGATGTCGCGCCTGCGTGCGCGTATCGCCGAGCGTCTGCTCGAATCGCAGCAGACCAACGCGATCCTGACGACGTTCAACGAAGTGAACATGGCTCCGGTCATGGAACTGCGCAACAAGTACAAGGACAAGTTCGAGAAGGAACACGGCGTGAAGCTCGGCTTCATGTCGTTCTTCGTGAAGGCGGCCGTCCATGCGCTGAAGAAGTTCCCGCTCGTGAACGCATCGATCGACGGTAACGACATCGTCTACCACGGCTACTTCGACATCGGTATCGCGGTCGGTTCGCCGCGCGGCCTGGTCGTGCCGATCCTGCGCAACGCGGATCAACTGAGCCTCGCCGAGATCGAGAAGAAGATCGCCGAATTCGGCCAGAAGGCGAAGGACGGCAAGCTGTCGATCGAGGAAATGACGGGCGGTACGTTCTCGATCTCGAACGGCGGCGTGTTCGGCTCGATGCTGTCGACCCCGATCATCAACCCGCCGCAGTCGGCCATCCTCGGCGTGCACGCGACGAAGGAGCGCCCGGTCGTCGAAAACGGCCAGATCGTGATCCGCCCGATCAACTACCTCGCGCTGTCGTACGACCACCGCATCATCGACGGCCGCGAAGCCGTGCTGTCGCTCGTCGCGATGAAGGATGCGCTGGAAGATCCGGCACGCCTGCTGCTCGACCTGTAAGCCGAGTCTCACCGCATCGACCCGTTCCGCAGGTTCGCGCCCACGTGCGAACCTGCGGGCGTACAAGTAGAAAGGATTGTCATGTCCAAGGAATTTGACGTCGTCGTGATCGGCGCCGGCCCTGGCGGCTACATCGCCGCGATTCGCGCCGCGCAACTCGGCAAGACCGTTGCCTGTATCGAGAAGTGGAAGAACCCGGCCGGCGCGCTGAAGCTCGGCGGCACCTGCCTGAACGTCGGTTGCATCCCGTCGAAGGCGCTGCTCGCGTCGTCGGAAGAGTTCGAGAACACGTCGCACCACCTGGCCGACCACGGCATCACGGTCGACGGCGTGAAGATCGACGTCGCGAAGATGCTCGGCCGCAAGGATGCGATCGTCGAGAAGATGACGAGCGGGATCGAGTTCCTGTTCAAGAAGAACAAGATCACCTGGCTGAAGGGCCATGGCAAGTTCACCGGCAAGACCGACGCCGGCGTGCAGATCGAAGTGAGCGGCGAGGGTGAAGCCGAAGTCGTCACCGCGAAGAACGTGATCATCGCGACGGGGTCGAAGGCGCGTCACCTGCCGAACATCCCGGTCGACAACAAGATCGTGTCGGACAACGAAGGTGCGCTGACGTTCGACGCGGTGCCGAAGAAGCTCGCCGTGATCGGCGCGGGCGTGATCGGCCTCGAGCTCGGCTCGGTGTGGCGTCGCCTGGGTGCCGACGTGACGGTGCTCGAAGCGCTGCCGGCGTTCCTCGGCGCAGCCGACGAGGCACTCGCGAAGGAAGCGGCCAAGCTGTTCAAGAAGCAGGGCCTCGACATCCATCTCGGCGTGAAGATCGGCGACGTGAAGACGACCGCCGACGGCGTGTCGATCGCCTACACGGACAAGGACGGCAACGCGCAGACGCTCGACGCCGACCGCCTGATCGTGTCGGTCGGCCGCGTGCCGAACACCGACAACCTCGGCCTCGAGGCGATCGGCCTGAAGGCGAACGAGCGTGGTTTCATCGACGTGGACGACCACTGCCGCACGGCGGTGCCGAACGTGTACGCGATCGGTGACGTGGTGCGTGGCCCGATGCTCGCGCACAAGGCGGAAGACGAAGGCGTGCTGGTCGCGGAAGTGATCGACGGCCAGAAGCCGCACATCGACTACAACTGCATTCCGTGGGTGATCTACACGTACCCGGAAATCGCATGGGTCGGCAAGACGGAGCAGCAGCTGAAGGCGGAAGGCCGCGAGATCAAGACGGGCAAGTTCCCGTTCTCGATCAACGGCCGCGCGCTCGGCATGAACGCGCCGGACGGCTTCGTGAAGATGATCGCGGATGCGAAGACCGACGAGCTGCTCGGCGTGCACGTGATCGCCGCGAACGCGTCGGACCTGATCGCGGAAGCCGTGGTCGCGATGGAGTTCAAGGCGGCGTCGGAAGACATCGCCCGCATCTGCCATCCGCACCCGTCGATGTCGGAAGTGATGCGCGAAGCGGCGCTCGCGGTCGACAAGCGCTCGCTGAACAGCTGAGCGCGGTATAGCGCCGGCCGGCCATCGGCTGGCGCAACCGTCTCATGACGAAGGCGGGCGGGTTTTTCCCGCTCGCCTTTGTTTTTTCCGGTTTGCCCCGATGAACGTCACCGAATACTACACGCGCGAACTGACCACGCGCGGCTATCAGTCCGATCCCGCTCAGCGCGCGGCCGTCGATCGCCTGCAGCGCTGCTTCGACGAATGGGTCGACTACAAGGCGCGTCGCTCGAACGCGTTCAAGAAGCTCATCAATCACCCGGACCTGCCGCGCGGCGTCTACATGTGGGGCGGTGTCGGTCGCGGCAAGAGCTTCCTGATGGACAGCTTCTACGCGGTGGTGCCCGTGCAGCGCAAGACGCGCCTGCATTTCCACGAATTCATGCGTGAAGTGCACCGCGAACTCGAGGAACTGAAAGGGCAGGCCGATCCGCTCGACGAACTCGCGCGACGCATCGCGAAGCGTTACCGGCTGATCTGTTTCGACGAGTTCCACGTGTCGGACATCGCCGACGCGATGATCCTGTACCGCCTGCTCGATCGTCTGTTCAACAACGGCGTGCAGTTCGTGATGACGTCGAATTACGATCCCGACGATCTGTATCCGGACGGCCTGCATCGCGACCGCATGCTGCCGGCAATCGCGCTGATCAAGGACAAGCTCGACGTGCTCAACGTCGATGCGGGGGTCGATTATCGCCAGCGCACGCTCGCGCAGGTGAAGATGTATCACACGCCGCTCGGCGCGGATGCCGATCGCGAACTGCGCCATGCATTCGGCAAGCTCGCGGCCGTGCCCGATGAGAGCCCGATCCTGCATATCGAGAAGCGCGAACTGAAGGCGCTGCGCAAGGCGGACGGCGTCGTGTGGTTCGATTTCGCGACGCTGTGCGGCGGCCCGCGTTCGCAGAACGACTACCTCGAACTGGCGAGCCGCTTCCATGCGATCGTGCTGTCCGAGGTGCCGCAGATGTCGCCGCGGATGGCGTCCGAGGCGCGCCGCTTCACGTGGCTCATCGACGTGCTGTACGACCACAAGGTCAAGCTGCTGATGTCCGCGGCGGTGCCGGCCGAGGAACTGTACGTCGAAGGCCCGATGGCCAACGAATTCGCGCGTACGGTCTCGCGCATCGTCGAGATGCAGTCGAAGGAGTATCTCGAAACACCGCGCCGCATCGTCGATACGTCGTTGACCTGAGTGGATGCGGGCTTGGGTAATTGGCGGGATTTAAACGTCAATTTCGGTTAAATCAAGTCGATCTACGGGTATTTTCGGATTTGTCTTATATTCATCGTTGAGGTGAGCCGATATTGTGGTGTCATGGTTATTAAGGCTGGAGATGTCCATGACACCGTATCGCGATTTGACCGACCACGAATGGCGCTGCGTCGCGCCGCTTCTGCCCGAAATGCAGCCGCGCACCGAGTTGCGCGGCCGGCCGTTAGCCAATACGCGGGCCGTGCTGAACGGGGTGCTCTGGGTGATCTACAGCGGCGCAACCTGGTCGGCCATGCCGCGCCGTTACCCGTCGTATCAAACATGCCATCGCCGCTTCAAGGTGTGGCACGAAACGGGCACGCTGATGAATGTGATGCGTGAGCTTTATGGCGAAGCCGGCATGAATCTGTGCAATGAACTCTCCGCGCGGATGCGCAAGCACACGCAATCGAAAGCGGCGGAGGCGCGTAGCAACGCAGCACCCGCGTATCGGGCACCAGGCAGCTATGCATCGGGTGCAATGAAGCACGCAGCGTGATTCCATCGCTTTTCGTTGTGCGCGCACCAAAAGAAATCGGCCTGACGACGTTGTCGCAGGCCGATTTTTATTGAGCCGCGCGTTTTGGCGCGTGGAGCGTTATTGCTGGCGAACCCAGGTCTGCGAGCGACCGAGCAGCGACACGCCGATGTAGCCGCGCACCACGAGCTTCTGGCCACCGTCTTCAAGCGTCATCTTGCACTTGTAGACCTTGCCGTTCTCCGGGTCGAGAATGTTGCCGCCGTCCCAGTGGTCGCCGTCCTTCTTCATCGCCTTGATGATCGTCATGCCCTTGATGAGCTGATCCTTGCGCTCGTCCGTGCACGCGGTGCAGCGGCGATCGGGCGTATCGTTCGCGCCGAGGCCCTTGACGACCTTGCCGGTCAGCGCGCCGTCGCCGTCCTCGGCGATCTGCACGAGTGCCTTCGGTTGATGGGTGTTGTCGTCGATCGTTTGCCACATGCCGATGGGGCTGTCGGCTTGCGCGAAGGTGGGGGCTGCGCACGCGAGCAGGGCGCCGGCAATGGCGATTGCACGCAACGGGCGGGTCAGTTGAATCATTGTCATCCTCCTTGTTTTGCATGTCTGTTCGATTCGCCCGCACGCCCGTCTGCATGGGGCGGGCATGTTGCGAGCTTCGCCAGAATACGTGAAACCGCGCGCCACGTTTGATAGAGGGGACTCTAATCGAAACAGCCCGCGTGATGCGGGCTGTTTCGAGGCTTTGGTGACCGATCAGTTCAGCTGATAGGAGAACGCGGCGTTGATGCGTGGGCTGCGTGACGCGCTTTCGACCGGTGCGTCGCCCACCGGTTTGGCGACGTTCAGGTCGAGACTGTAGTAGCGGCTGTCCGTGAGCCGCACGCCGATGCCGACCGACGACATGCGGTTCGGGGACGGCGTGCCCGAGTGCAGATACACGCGCGCCATGTCGTATGCGATGTACGGCGTGATCGATTTCAGATACGTCCAGCCCGGCGTGAAGCCGCGGTTGACTTCCAGCGACATCCCCCAGCCCGAGTCGCCCGATGTTTCGCCCGGCTGGTAGCCGAGCGCGTAACGGGTCGAGCCGAACGAGATCTGCTCGGACGTCGGCAGCGAGTCGGGACTGTATTGCCCGGTCACCGAAACCGACGTGCCGATCCGGAACGGCCATTCGTTCGTCTGCGTGAAAGTCGCGCCGGTGCGAACGAAGGTCAGCGAGATCGGGTCGTCGTAGTTTGTTGTGGTGCCGCCGTTCGTGCCGATCTGCGATTTCGATGCACCGAGGATATCGAATGCTTTGGCAACGTTGACGCTCAATTTGCGCACCTGCTTCGGCTGGACACTCGTGTAGTCAAACTGCAATTGAAGAACACGAACCTGCGACCGGTTGTCGAGGCTCGCACCGTTGATCTTGTTCTGGTAGCGGTCCTCGTTATGCGACGCATAACCCGACACGGTGCCGAGCAGGCTGCGCTGGTTATTCAGCAAGATCGGATAGGATGCCGAAAGACCTAATTTCTCGTTCTTTACGGTGCGCTCGATAGTCGACGGCAACCCCGGGTTGTCGGTCGGCTTGCCGCGATACGTGCTGGCATCGAGTCGCGTGATCAGGCCGCTGCTGCCGACGGGCAGGGCGCCGCTGAACGCGAAGTAGGTTTGCTTGTCGCGTCCCGGCGGCGCGAGCGCCGAGATGCTCAGTTGCTCGCCGAATCGCGTCAGGCCGTTTTCGGTCGCGGTGATGAGGCCCTGGACGCCCGGGTGGTTGAAGTCGATACCGGTGCTGACGTTGAACGGCTTGCGATCGACCGCGAGCTCGAGCGTCGTCGCGCCGTCGGTGGTTTGCGGCGGCGGGACATTCGCCTTCACCGTGAGGCCGGGCAGCAGGCCGAACGTGTTCACGTAGCGCTCGAACGTCGCGCGGCGCAGCGGTCGGTCGGCCGTGATGTGCGCGGCAATCGCGCGAATCTTCGGTTCCATCGCGCCGGGTTTGCCGGTGACCTTGACGTCCGACACATAGCCTTCGACCACCGTGATGCGCACGACGCCGTCCTCGAACGTCTGCGCGGGAACGAACGCGAACGACAGCGCGTAGCCGCGCTCCTGGTACAGCTTGGTCACGCCGTTGGCGGTTTCGATCAGCTCGCCGATCGTGATGTCCTTGCCGACGAGCGGCGTGAAGCGGCGCGTGATTTCCTCGAACGGTACCGACTTCACACCTTCGACCTGGAACGTCTTCGGCGTCAGGTGCCGCGACAGCAGCTCTTGCAATTGCGGCGCTTGCGGCGCGACCTGAACGGTGACGTTCGGGCCCGTCTTCGGTGCGTTGATCTGGGGAAGGGAGTCGAGCGGGTTACCGCCGACGCGCGTTTGTGCCTGTGCCGTGCCTGTCGCCGCGATGGCAAGCAGCATCATCCATCTGTCGAGTCTGGATTTCATTGTTCTTCCTCGTAGGCCTTGCTTTTCGTCTTCTTTGTAATGCCGGCGCGCGACATCCGAGTGTCGCGCGCCGCGTGCCGCCATGCCGGTTGTGTTTGTACGGCCGCGCCATTCGCTCCGGCTGCGATGACGCGACCGTCCTCCTTACTTGCCGACGCTACCCAGCGTACCCAGCAACCCCGTGACCGGTGCCAGCAGGCCCGTCGAACCGCTGCCCGACGATGCCGTACCCGACACGCTGCCGACCAGCGACGTGACCGGCGCGAGCGGGCTCGAACCCCCGGACCCCGCTGCACCGCCAACAGCTCCGGTGACAGTATTCAGCAAACCGGTGACGGGCGCGAGAGGGTTTGCACTGCCTGCGCCACCCGTTGCGCCGCCGAGCGTGCCCGTCACCGTCGACACGAGATTCGTGACGGGTGCCAGCGGACCGCTGCTGCCGCCTGCCGCGCCACCCAGTGCGCCGGTCACCGTGGAGACGAGGCCGGTCACCGGCGCGAGCGGGCCGCTGCCCGAGCCGCCCGTTGCGCCGCCGAGGGCGCCCGTGAGCGAACCGAGCGGCGTCGAGCCGAGACCCGACAGCAGGCCGCCGAGCGGGTTCGTCGAGCCGGAACCCGACGACGAGCCGTTCTGGACGGTTGCCGTCGAGCCGCCGACGAGGCTCGTGATCAGGCCGGGGATCGGCGCCGCGCCATTCGGGCCGTTCGGGTTGACGAGGCCGCCCGCGTTGGTCACGGTGTTGCCGACCGCGGTCACGAGTTGGCCGACGTCGCCGACGAGCGGCTGGCTCGACGTGCCGCCGACCTGCTTGCCGGCCGAGCTGATGGCGCCGCCGATCTGGCCGAGCAGGCCCGAGACGGGTTGGCCGAGGCCGGTCGTCGTGCCGACCTGCTGCGTGACCTGGCCCGCGGTGATCACGAGCGGCGTGATCGCCGAGCTGATCGGTTGCGTGACCTGCTGCACGGCGCCCGACGACAGCGTCGAGCCGATCGTCGTGCCGGCGGCCGTCAGGCCGTTGGCGACCGTGTCGAGCACGGTGCCGACCGGCGTCGTGACCGGCGCGAGCGGTGCCAGCGGGCCCGTGCCCAGCGCCTTGACCGTCGAGCTCAGGCCGGACACCGTGTTGCTGGTTGCGCCGACGACGTTGCCGAGACCGGCAACCGTGGTGCCGACCGGGTCCTTCGTCGAGCCGATCTGTCCCAGCCCGTTGCTCACCGCATCGGCTGCCGCGCCGACGATCGTGCCGGTGCTGGACAGCGTGCTGCCGACGCCCTTCGTCACGCCGTCGCCGAGGCCCGGCAGGCTGATGTTGCCGACCGTGCTGCCGAGGTCGGTGGCCGTCTGGCCGACCGTGCTGATGACACCCTTGGTGCCGGTCGACGAGCCGCTGGTACCGCTCGTGCCGGACGTGCCGCTCGTGCTCGGGTTGTTGTTGTCGTTGCTGCTGGTCGGCGGCGAGCTGACGCCGCCGCCGCCGCAGGCGGCCAGCAGGCACGCCGCGGCGAAGGCGGTGAGGGGCGCGCGCCACTGGCGCAGGGCGACCGTCGGGATGGAACGTTGCTGGGACATGATGGACTCCTCGCTGTCTTTTCGATGAATGGATGTCGGATTACTTGCCGTGCGTGCCGCCGAGCAGGCCGCCGATCAGCGACGTGACGGGCGCAAGCGGATTCGACGACGCGCCCGAGTTCGTGACGGCACCCGTGCCGCCGCTCAGTGCCGGTACGCCGACCGTGCTCGTCACCGTGGAGACGGCGTTCGTCACCGGGGCGAGCGGGCTGCTGCCGCCTGCGCCACCCGTTGCGCCGCCGAGGGCGCCCGTGACTGCGCCGAGGAGACCCGTGACCGGGGCGAGCGGGCCGCCGCTGGTACCGCCCGTTGCGCCGCCGAGCGCGCCGGTGACCGTCGAGACGAGGCCTGTCACAGGGGCGAGCGGGCCGCCGCTGCCGCCTGCCACGCCGCCGAGCGCACCGGTGACCGTCGAGACGAGGCCCGTAACCGGTGCGAGCGGGCTGCTGCCGCCGCCTGCTACGCCGCCGAGCGCGCCGGTGACCGTGGAGACGAGACCCGTGACCGGAGCGAGCGGACCGCTGCCGCCGCCTGCTACGCCGCCGAGTGCGCCGGTGACCGTGGAGACGAGACCCGTGACCGGAGCGAGCGGGCCGCTGCCGCCACCCGTCGCACCACCGAGTGCGCCGGTAACCGTGGAGACGAGGCCCGTGAGCGGGGCGAGCGGGTTGGTCACGCCGCCGGTGCCGCCCGTGAGCAGGCCGCCGACGGCCTTCACGGTGTTGCCCGTCGACGAGACGGTGTTGCCGAGACCCGTGGTGACCGGGTTGCCGCCCGTCGATGCGAGCAGGGCGCCGGCCTGGTTCAGCCCGTTGCCGACCGTGCCGAGCAGCGTGTTGACCGGTGCGCCGAGGCCGGTTGCCGTGCCGATCGTCTGGGTCGTCTGGCCGACCATCGTCGTGATCGGCGTGATGGCCGAGCTGACCGTTTGCGTGACCTGCTGGATCGGGCCGGTCGACAGCACATTGGTGAGCGTGGTGCCGCCGTTCGACACGGCGCCGCCGAGCGTCGTGACGAGGCCGCCGACGGCGCCGGTGACCGGCGCGAGCGGCGACAGCGGGCCGCTGCCGAGGCTCGTGACCAGGTTGCCCGTTTGCGTGACTGCGCCGCCGAGCTGATTGACCACGCCGCCGGTGCTGGCGACCGTGGTGCCGACCGGGTCCTTCGTCGCGCCGAGCTGGCCGAGCCCATTGCCGAGGCCGTTGCCCAGTGCGGTGACAGCGCCGCCGACGCTTTGCACGATGCCGCCCGCGGCTTGCGTGGTGGCCGGATTGACGCCCGGCAGCGTCTGGCTGCCGATGACGGAGCCGAGACCGGAGACGGTGCCGCCGGTATTCGTGATGATATTGCCGGTGCCTGCGAGGACATTTCCCACCGGATTCGCCGACACACCCGAGGTGCCGGACGTCCCGCTCGAGCCCGAGGTGCCGCTGGTGCCCGACGTGCCGCTCGTACCAGAGGTTCCGCTGGTGCCGGACGTGCCGGACGTGCCGCTCGTGCCCGAAGTCCCGCTGGTGCCGGAGGTACCGCTCGTGCCCGAGGTGCCGCTCGAGCCGTTGCCGCCCGACGTGGAGATCGTGTCGCCGCCGCCGGAGCTCGAGCCGCCGCCGCCGAGACCCTGGCTGATGGAGCCGGAGCCGCCGCACGCGGAGAGGGAAAGCATGGCTGCAACGGTGGCCGCGATCAGAGTCGTCCGGAACACGCCATGAGGGATAACCTTGATGTCCATTTCTTCCTCGCATTAAAGATGTGTTGTGAACTGCGTTGTGTTGAGTGGTGCGAGGACTACTCTGCAACTGTCGTGCCATTTCGATGGCCGACGGTTCGACAACAGGTTTTAAACGAGGCAATTCCTTGTCGGAAAAGGAAGTTACGGATCTTGAAAGATTGTTGAATCTGTTTAAATGCAGATGAATGAGAACGGTTTCGGCCGTTTCGTAACGTAACGTCACAACATTGGCGTTACGCGTGCGGCGTAACATGGGCCCCCCGCAGGCTTGGTGGACGAGGCCATTGTTTTACTGGTGGATTAGGTGTGCACATCTAACCTATCGTAAATCCTATGTGTAAGTCGTACCGAAACGCCGTACAAATACGTTGTGCTCCCGGTCATTTTTTTCCGTCAGAGTGGTTAAAAGAGGTTGGAATTTAAATGGGATCGGATATAGAATCCGGAGCAGATGTAAGCAAATGTACGGTTCGGTACACTACGTTCGAGGAGGAGCGCTATCGCGAATGTTAACTTGCATCAAATCGTGAGCAATGCCCTTCGGGGCGACCTATAAAGAAAGCGCACCCGGTTGTCGTTACAGCAGATGTGGCGAACGGTTGGGGCAAACGGCCAGATATGCGGGGACGTATACGTATAAAAGGCCAGAAAACGTAAATACAGGCACGAGGAATAAAATGAAAGCAATCATCAAGCGTTTCCTTAAGGAAGAAGACGGGGTTACCGCAGTCGAGTACGGACTCATCGCAGGACTTATCGCAGTCGCTCTCGTCACGGCCATGAGCACGTTGACAACCGGCATCTCGGGGGCGTTCACCTACATCGCGAGCAAGCTGCCGTCGGTATAACGAACGAGCTTCGGCTCATTTCCCTGTTGTTAGGGGCGCGGATTGCTTCGGCAATCCGCGCGGTAAGTTTTGCCGTTCGGGCGTAAATGATCCTGCTAACTGGCGTCGGGGTTTTCCTCGCGTGGGCGGTGCTCGTCGCGCTCGAGGACATCCGTCATAGGCGTATACCGAATTCACTGGTGATCGGTGGATTCGTATCTGCATTTGTGCTCGCCGGGCATAATCCATTCGGCATATCCGTGAATCAGGCGCTCATTGGCGTGCTGATCGGCTTTCTCAGCCTTTTCCCCTTTTTTGTGCTGCGCGTAATGGGTGCCGCGGATGTCAAGGTATTCGCGGTGCTGGGCGCGTGGTGCGGCCCGCATGCGCTGCTGTGGCTCTGGATCATTGCGAGCCTGCTGGCATTCGCGCATGCCGGCACGCTGGTTTTCGCCACCCGTACGCCGGTGTCGGCGTTGTGGCAGCGGCGTACGCCGACGATGCAGATCGCCGGTTTCCGGGCGTCGCCGTATGCCGCGTTTCTCGTGATCCCCGCGGCGCTGTGGTGCCTGTACCGGATCGCGACGGGGGGAATGCAATGACGGCCGTTCGTCCGGCATCCGGCATGCGGCGTCGCCAGCGTGGCGCGACGGCGATCGAGTTTGCGATGGTGCTCCCCGTGTTCTTCCTGATCCTGTACGCGATCATCACGTACGGGATGATCTTCGCGGCCCAGCAAAACCTGACGCTTGCCGCCACGGAAGGCGCTCGCGCCGCGTTGAACTATCAGCAGGTCGGCGCGGCCGCGTCGGTGCAGGCGGCGCAGCAAGCCGCGCTGGCGGCGCGGGCCCAGGCCGCATGCACGGCCGCGACGAACCTGACCACATGGCTGAAAGGGTCGACATGCTCACCCACGCAGCAAGGCAGCTGTTCGTACGACCCGACGATGCTGTGCGTGCAGATCACGCTGACGTATCCCTACTCGCAGAGCCCGCTGATTCCGCCGTTTCCGCTGCTCGGTTCGCTGTTGCCGGTGCCGTCGACACTCACCGGAACCGCGATGGTGCAGATCAGCCCGGTCAACATCATATAGACGGCAGCAACGGCGTCGTGCCGGGTCGAGGGCGCCCGGTCGGCCATGCTGCGTGGAGAATTCAATCGTGAGTAGCGGGGAAACATAACAACACCATGGCCAACAACCTGACGAAGATCATTGCGGGCTTGCTGATCGCGATCGCGATCCTGCTCGGCGTCTATGCGTGGATGCTCGGTCGCAAGCCGGCCGATCTCGCGCGGGTTGCCGCGACGGTCGCGACGCAGAGCGTGCCGGTCGTCGTGACGACGCGGCCGTTGCAAGCCGGCCAGCCGATTCCGGCCGAGGCGCTGAAGGTGCAGCAGTCGACCGCCGCGCCGCAGGGGGCGTTCGCCGATCCGCTGCAACTGGTTGGCCGCATTCCGGCAGCCGATATCCCCGCGCAGGCGGCCGTCGTCGCGAGCGCCTTGTCGTCCGGCCTCGCCGAGCAGCTCGCACCGGGAGAGCGTGCCGTCGCGATCAAGGTCGACGAGACCAACGCGGTCGGCAACCGCGTGCGGCCCGGCAACTATGTCGACGTGTTCCTGAACCTGAAGCGCGACGGGACCGGCGTGGCGATTGGCGGGACGTCGACGGCGGAGATCGTGAATACCCAGGCGCGGCTGCTGATGTCGAAGGTCCGCGTGCTGTCGTTCGGCGATGCGACGACCGAGCGCGACAGCTCGAACGGTTCGGTGGTCGGGACGCGGACTGCGGTGCTGGCGGTGCCGACCGCGCAGGTGGACGCGCTGACGCTCGCCGAGCAGAGCGGCCGGCTCGTGCTCGCGCTGCGTAGCCCGCGTGACGACGATGTCGCGACGCAAACCGTCGCGGTCCGTGTCGGCGACGACAAGAGCCCGTCGACGCTTGCCGCGGCGGGCGTGGTGCTGAGCGAGTTGTCGAAGAGCGCGACGACGGCGGCACCGGCCCCGCGTGCGGCGCCGCGGGTGGTCGCGCGGCATCCGAGCGGCGGCAGCATCGAAGTGATTCGGGGTGGGCGGACCGAAACGGTCGCTTATTGAGCAGGACGACGACGGCAAAACAATGAAAAAGAAACTGATTGGTTTGGCTATTGCATTGAGCGCGCTGGCGATGCCGCCGCTGTCGGACGCGGCCGACACGAGCGGCACGATCAGCCTTGCGATCGGCGCGCAGCGGCAGATTGCGACGGGGCGCGCGCTGCAGCGGGTCGCTGTCGGCGACCCGTCGGTGGCCGACGTGCTCGTCGTGAAGGGCGGGCGTGGCGGCGTGCTGCTGGTGGCGAAGAGTGCCGGCGCGACGAACGTGATGATCTGGGAGCGCGGCCGCGACGAGCCGACCGTCTATAACGTGAACGTCACGAGCGGTGCGGCGCGGGCACTGCTCGACGGCACGTCGCCGAGCGTGAATACGTATGGCGGCACGACGGTGATCGGCGGTGCGGCCGGAACGCTCGACGGGCATCAGCGGGCGGTCCATGCGGCGAAGACGGTCGGCGGCAAGGACGGGACGACGCTCGATGCGTCGACGATTTCCGGCAAGAACGTCGTGCAGGTCGATGTGCGGGTCGTCGAATTCAGCCGCTCGGTGCTGAAGCAGGCGGGCCTGAACTTCTTCAAGCAGAGCAACGGCTTTGCGTTCGGCGCCTTCGCGCCGACGGGGCTCACCTCGATTACCGGTACGCCGGGCGGCTCGCTCACCTACAACACGAGCGTACCGATTTCGTCGGCGTTCAACCTCGTCGTCAATTCGGTGTCGCGCGGATTGTTCGCTGACCTGTCGATTCTCGAGGCGAACAACCTGGCGCGCGTGCTCGCACAGCCGACGCTCGTCGCGTTGTCCGGCCAGAGCGCGAACTTCCTCGCCGGCGGCGAAATCCCGGTGCCGGTGCCGCAATCGCTCGGCACGATCTCGATCGAATGGAAACCCTACGGCGTCGGGCTCACGGTCACGCCGACCGTGCTGAGTCCGCGGCGGATCGCGCTGAAGGTTGCGCCCGAGTCGAGCCAGCTCGACTTCGTGCATTCGATCACGATCAACAGCGTGCAGGTGCCCGCGCTGACGACGCGGCGCGCGGACACGACAGTCGAGCTCGGCGACGGCGAAAGCTTCGTGATCGGCGGCCTGATCGACCGCGAAACCACGTCCAACGTCAACAAGGTGCCGTTCCTGGGCGATCTGCCCATCATCGGCGCGTTTTTCAAGAATCTGAGCTACCAGCAGAACGACAAGGAGCTCGTGATCATCGTGACGCCGCATCTCGTTGCACCGATCGCGCAGGGCGCGCCGCTGCCGGCGACGCCGGGCGAGCTGTCCGAGCAGCGCGACGGTCCGGTGTGGCGTTCGTACCTGGGCGGCATGGCATCGCCGGACGCAGGGCCGGGGTTCTCGAAATGAGCGCGCCGAATCGTTACCGGACCGCGCAGGCCGTCGCGCACGACGCGATGCCTTGCTTCATTGGGAGTATCCAAGATGAATGCGAGAACCTACTCTTTGGCTGAGCCCGCCGTTACCGACCACTTCGTCTGCGCTTCCTCGCTTGCGGAGCATGTGCACTGGCTGTCGCAATCGCTGGTGACTGCCGGCGCGGTCGAAGGGGTGCCGCTCGATGGCGCCGCGCTGTCGCAGCGTATCGGCGTGTTGAATCCGGCGCTGGTGTTCATCGATTTTTCCGGTGACTGCGCGGCGGCAAGCACGGTGGTCGCCGCGGTACGCGCGGCGCATCCGGGCGTGCCGGTCGTCGCACTGGGCTCGCTTGCACAACCGGAAGGGGCACTCGCCGCGCTGCGCGCGGGCGTGCGCGATTTCGTCGATTTCTCCGCACCGGCCGACGAAGCGCTGCGGATCACGCGCGTGTTGCTCGACAACGTGGGCGAGCCGGCCAATCGTCACGGAAAGGTCACCGCATTGCTCGGCGCGCGCGCCGGAATGGGCGTGAGCACACTCGCCGCGAACCTGTCGGTGCTGATGCAGCGGCGGCCGGCCGACCCCGCGCGCACGGCGGCACTGCTCGATCTCGGGCTGCCGGCCGGCGACGGCGCGTTGTTCCTGAACACGCGCTGCGAATTCCATTTCGTCGAGGCCGTGCGCAACCTGCGCCGGATCGACCGCACGTTCGTGACCACCGCACTCGCGCGCCATTCGAGCGGCGTCGCGCTGACGACGCTGCCACCGAATCTCGCCGAGCTGCGCGACGTGGCGACAGCGTCTTGCGCGGCGTTGCTGAACCGGCTGCGGGCGTTCTTCGATCACCAGATCGTCGATCTCGGCGGCTTCCCGAATCGCGAATTCATTGCGCAGGTCGTGAACCTCGCGGACGAAGCATGGCTCGTTTGCGATCAGGGCGTGGCATCGGTCGTATCGGCGGTCGAGATGCTGGACGGGTTGCGCGAGGCAGGCGCCGCGACCGACCGGATCCGGCTCGTCGTCAACCAGTTCGATGCCGAGCTCGGGCTGATGCCCGCGCAGATCGCCGAACGGCTCGATCTGTCGCTGCTGGCGACGCTGCCGTCGCGGCGCGTGTCGATCGGCCATGCGGCGAACCAGGGCAAGCTGATCGCCGAGGTCGCGGAACGCGATCCGTACGTTCGTGCGCTCGGGCCGCTGGTCGAGCGGCTCGCGGGCGCATCGGCGCCGGGAGCGGCACAGCGTGCGGCCGGCGGCCTCTCTGCGCTCAAGCGAATCATTCAATCCTCTACGAAGCGGTCGTAAGCGATGGCACACGACATTCAATTTGCCGACGGCGCAGCGCCGTTCTCGCAAACGCAACAGTTCCACGACATCAAGAATGCCGCGCACGAGCATCTGCTCACGCGGATCGAGGAACTGGGCGCCGAATTCGGCCGTTGGTCGCGACAGGCGATCAACCAGTTCGTCGACCTCGAAATCGACAGCTTCGTGCGGTTGCGGCGCATCCCGCTCAACGAGAGCGAGGTGCGTGCGGTGGCCGAGGCGCTGACGAAGGAGCTCGCCGGCTTCGGGCCGATCGAAGACCTGTTGGCGGACCCGCACGTCGAGGACATCCTGATCAACGGCTACAACGACATCTACGTGTCGCGCCACGGGATCCTGTCGAAGCTGCCGATCCGCTTCACCGACAATGCGCATCTGCTGCGGATCGTGCGACGGATTCTCGCGCCGGTCGGCCGGCGGCTCGACGAATCGAATCCGATGGTCGATGCGCGGCTGCCCGACGGCGGGCGGGTCAACGTCGTGATCGAACCGTTGTCGATCGACGGCCCGGTCGTGTCGATCCGGAAGTTCCGCAAGGACCCGCTGAAGCCCGAGGATCTGCTGGGCAACGGTACCTACAACGAGGAAATCGGCCGGTTGCTCGAGGCCGCGGTCGACGCGCGCTGCAACGTGCTCGTGTCGGGCGGCACCAGTTCGGGCAAGACGTCGCTGCTGAATGCGCTGGCGTTCCACATCCCGATGGCGGAACGCGTCGTGACGATCGAGGATACGGCCGAACTGTCGCTGAATCACCCGCACGTCGTGCGGCTCGAAAGTCGTCCCGGCGGGTTCGACGGCAGCGGCGTCGTGACGATTCGCGACCTGCTGCGAAACACGCTGCGGATGCGGCCGGACCGGATCATCGTCGGCGAAGTGCGCGGCGGCGAGGTGCTCGAAATGCTGCAGGCGATGAATACCGGCCACGATGGATCGATGGGCACCGTGCACGCCAGCTCGCCGCGCGAATGTTTGTACCGGCTCGAGATGCTGGCGGGTTTCGCCGGTTTTCAGGGGACCGAAGCAAGCCTGCGACGGCAGATCGCCAACGCGATCGACTTCATCGTGCAGATCGGCCGGCTGTCCAACGGCCGCCGCCGCATCCTGTCGATCACCGAAGTCACCGGCATGTCGGACAACATCGTATCGACGCAGGAGCTGTATCGCTACGAAGCGCGCGTCACGCCGGAGGGCGAAGAGATCGATCATTGGGAATCGCTCGGCATTCATCCGCATTCGCCGAAGCTGGCGCGTTTCCGCAGCACGCTGGTGTCGGCGGGCGGCGGTGGTGGCGGGTTCGGTGGCAGCTTCGGGCGAGGCGGGGGCTTCAATGTCTAGCGCCACCTTGCTCGCGCTGATGTTCGCGTTGATTTGCGCGGCGGCCGGGCTGCTGCTGTGGCGCGGAAGCCAGGTGCGGGAAGGGCGTGCGCATGCGCAGCGGTTCTTCGACAGCCGCGTCGGACAGGGCGCGCGCCCCGCCGCATCGGCTGGCGATACACGCACCGCGCGCGCCCCGGCGGCCGGTACGGCGAACCCGCAGGAGCCCGAACAAGGGTTCGCGCGCTGGCGTGCGTCGGCGTTCAACGCATGGACCGTGCTGTCCGACCGTGCGGGCCTCGATGAAGTCCGCGCCGGCCTCGTGCTGTCGCTGGCGATCGTTGTGCTGCTCGCACTGTGGGCCGGCATGGCCGGCGGCGTGCTCGCCGCGGCGGCCGCGCTCGTCGCGGGCAGTGTGTTGGTCGTGCTGTGGATCACGTCACGCATCAGCCGGCGCCGCCTGAAGATCGTCCGTCAGTTGCCGTCGTTTCTCGACGGGATCGTACGGCTCGTGACGCTCGGGAACAGCGTGCCGGCGGCGTTCCAGTCGGCGCTTCAGACGGCCGAAATGCCGCTGCGCCGCTGCCTCGACGACGTGTCGCGAATGCTGCGCTCCGGCGTCGACATCGATCGTGCGATGCTGCACATCGCGCATACGTACCGTATTCGCGAATTCGAACTGGTCGGCGCGGTACTGCGTCTGTCGGTGCGCTATGGCGGACGGGCGGACGTGATGCTCGACCGGATGTCGACCTTCATGCGCGATCTCGAGCAGGCGGAGCGCGAACTGTCCGCGATGTCGGCCGAAACCCGGCTGTCCGCATGGGTGCTGGCATTGTTGCCGATCGCGGTCGGCAGCTTCGTCATTGCCACGAGCCCGCGCTATTTCACGGCGATGTGGAACGACGATGCCGGACGTCAGCTGGTTTACCTGGCGTTCGCGCTGCAGGCGATCGGCGGTTTCTGGCTGTTCCGGCTCGCGCGGCTGAGGTGAATGGATGGATGCAAACCGTTTAGGCGCGCTTGCGCTGGTGCTCGGATCGGTCGGCGTGCTGCTGCTTGCCGCGCTCGCGATCGTTCGCATCGTGCTCGTGCAGCGTGCCGAGCGCGCGCTGTTGCATGCGCTCGACCGCCGGGCCGCCGCGGCCGAAGCGGCCGCCGCGCGTGCCGGTTCCGGCGACGCGGCGCGCGAGGCAGCGGCACCTGTCGCGCCGCGGGTTCGCTTCGCGAGGCTGCGCGAACGTTTCGAAGACGTCGGGATGCGGTGGCTCGATACCAGTTTCAGCCGATATCTGATCGCCGACGAAGACCGTCGATTGCTCGAGCAGTGCGGTTTCGTCGACGTGCGCGCCAGAGCGCTGTTCGTCGGCGCGCGCATCGTCTGCGCGATCCTGCTGCCGGCGCTGGCCGTGCTGGTACTGATCGGCCGCGGACAGCAAGCGCGCTGGCCGTTGTGGCTGTCCATTGCGCTCGTGACCGGCTACATGCTGCCGAAAATCTACGTGCGGCGGCGCGCGACCGCGCGTCGGCAGAGCCTTGCGGCCGAACTGCCGCTGCTCGTCGACATGTTGCGGCTGCTGCAGGGCGTCGGCCTGTCGCTCGACCAGAGCATCCAGGTGGTCACACACGATTTTCAGACGATGTTGCCGGTGCTGTCGTGGGAGCTCGGCGTCGCGCAGCGGCAGTTCGCGGCCGGACGTACGCGCGAGCAATCGCTGCAACGCCTCACGAACAGTTTCGACAACGAGGATCTGCGCGCGATCGTGCGCTTGCTGATTCAGGTCGACAAGCATGGCGGCGCGGTGCAGGAGCCGCTGAAGCAATTCGGCGACCGTCTGCGTGAAGGGCGTCGCGCGACGCTGCGCGAGCAGATCGGCCGCCTGACGGTGAAGATGACCGGCGTGATGATCGTCACGCTGTTGCCGGCATTGTTGATCGTGACCGCGGGGCCGGGGATCATGACCGTGCTGTCCGCGCTCGCTGCGTTTCAGCGCTGATGCGGCATGAGGGGAAGGAGCGACACAAGATGAATCGATTGGGTTGGGTTCGCACGATCGCAGGCGCGACGGCGTGCGCGTTGCTCGCCAGCGGGTGCGCGATGTTCAAGGAGTCCGGATACGGTATCGGTGCGCAGGCCGAACGCGGCGCGCTGATGCAGGCCGCGGCCGACAAGAATGCGGCGCCCGATACGCCGGGCATGTATCTGGGCCTGATCGAGCGGATGCAGGGGCAAGGGCTGTATTTCGCGTCGCTCGCGCACATCGATCAGTACGAGAAGCAATATGGCGCATCGCCGGACACGATCCTGCTGCGCGCCGACGCGTTGCGGGCGACCGGCCAGTACGACGCCGGCGTGGCCGCCTATACCAAGTTGCTGACGACGCCGCTCGCGGCACGCGGCTATCGCGGGCTCGGCCTGACCGCCGGCGCTCGCGGCGATTTTGCGCTGGCCGCGCAGCAGCTCGAGCAGGCGACGGCGCTTGCGCCGACCGATGCGGCGACGTTGTCCGACCTTGCGTATTCGAAGATGCGCGACGGCGATCTGGCCGGGGCACGCGTGCCGCTGCTGAAGGCGGCCGAACTCGAGCAGAAGAACCCGAAGATCCTCAGCAACTTCGTGCTCTACCTGCTCGCGACCGGTCACGCGAAGGACGCGCGGCGGCTGATGGATCAGCAGAAGTTGTCGCCCGCCGTGCGCAACCAGATTCGCGACGACGAGACGAAGGTCGCGGCCGCGATGCGCGCGAAGCAGCGCGCCGTCGCCTATACGCCGGCCAGCGTGCCCGTGCCGTCGGTGGCGAGCAGCGACAATTTCGATCTTGCCGTGCCGCTGCTGCAGCGTTTCGCGCGATAACGACGATATTCACGGAGGCCATCATGTTTCACCTTTCCTCAATCCGCGTGCAGGCCGTGGGCATCGCCTTCGCCTGCTCGCTCGGGGCGGGCGTCGCGCATGCGCAAGACGACACGCCGGCGTCCGAAATCGGTCATGCGACCAGCGCGCTGCTCGACGTGCAGCGCTCGAATCGCGCGGCCGCCGCGCCGCAACCGATCGACGGTGCGGCCGGCACGTATGCCTATCAGCGCTATATCGACTCGTTCAAGACGCCGATTCCGCAGTGGTTCGGCACGATGTCGGCGTCGGGCGGCGGCAGCAGCAGTGGTAGCGGCGGCGGCCTTTCCGGTGGCGACCTCGCGCGCTGACGGAGCAAAACGGTGACTACCCGGCACAGTGGCGGCACGATCCGCCGCGCGTCACGGCAGCGCGGCGCGTTCTCGGTGATGGCGATCATCGCGACGCTGATCGCCATCACGACGCTTGGCGCCATTGGCGTCGGTAATCTCTTTTTCCAGCGTCGGGACGTGCAGCGGATTGCCGACATGGCCGCGCTCGCCGCCGTGCAGCGGATGGACGACGCCTGTTCGCAGCCCACTTCCACCGCGACCAGCAACGCACAGTCGAACGGGCTCGATGCGTCGAACGGCGACACGATCAACATCGAATGTGGCCGCTGGGATACGTCGGTCAACCCGGCACCCAGCTACTACGCTGCCGCGACATCCGGAACCACGCAATTGAACGCGGCCAAGGTGGTCGTCACGCGGCAAGTGCCGTTCTTCTTCGTCGGACCGCCGCAGACGGTGTCCGCGGTGTCGACCGCGCGGTCGACCAACATCGATACGTTCTCGGTCGGCGCGACCCTGGCCGCGCTCGGCGGAGTGGGTTGCTCAGGCGGATCGGCGCCGACCTCCGGCAATCCGGGGCTCGTCAACGGGCTGATCGGCGCGCTGCTCGGCGCCAACCTGAACCTGAACATCGCATCGTATCAAGCGCTTGCGTGCACGAACGTGACGGTCGGCGACCTCGTCGTGGCGGCGGGCGTCGGCACGGTCGATCAACTGCTCGCGCTGAAGCTCACGTTGCCGCAACTGCTCCAGTTGATGGTGAAGGCGGCCACGCAGACGTCCGTCGTCAACGCAAGCCTGCAGGCGAGCCTCGCCACGCTGCAGGCGATCCTGAACGCCAACGTTCCGGGGACGTCGATCGGCCTCGGCGGCGCGGGCGGCTTGCTGAACGTCGCGCTCGCGGATACGCAGGCGGCACTCAACGCACAGGTGGATCTGCTCGACCTGTTGATGGTCGGCGCGGAGATCGCGGCAACGGGCAAGCCGGCGGTCGTGGTCAACGTGCCGTCGCTGAATCTCGGCGGGCTGACGGGAACGCAGTTGCAGGTGCAGATCATCAGCCCGCCGTCGATCGGCGTCGGCGAGGGCGGGATCGATCCGGCGACGGGAACGTGGCGGACGAAGGCGTCGACGGCGGCGGTGGGCGTGTATCTGAATGTCTATCTTGGGACGGCGCAGTTGCCGCTGGTCGGGCCGTTGCTGGGCGCGCTGAACGTGGGCGTCGATGTCAATCTGCCGATTTATCTGCAGGCCGGCACCGGTACCGCGTGGCTGAACTCGACGCAATGCGCGGCCACACAGGCAGCGAGCACGGTCGTCATTACCGCACAGCCGGGGGTTGCCAATCTGTGCATCGGGCAGCCGCCGCTCGATTCGTCGGGCAAGATCAGTCTGTCGTCGGCATACAGCTGCACGTCGCCTGCGCAGGTGATCAATGCGACTGTCCTCGGCCTTGCCGGGCTGAAGCTTGCCACCCTGAAAGTCTCGATGTCCAACGTATCGGTCCAGGTGCAGGGCGCGGCACAACAGCACACATTCAATGGTGTGCCGGGGATCGACGCCAACTACTGGACGGTCAATTCGAATGCGCTCGGCTCGGCGCTCAGTTCAGCGCTCACGCAACTCGCGGGCGCGCAGATCACCGCCACCCTTACTTTGCTCGGCGCAGATCTGCTGTCGATTCCGTCGACCCTCGCGTCGACATTGCTCGGTTTTCTGACCAGTCTGCTCAACCCACTCCTGTCCAGCCTTGACGCAGTCCTCGTTCCGCTGCTGAATCTGCTTGGCGTCCAGGTCGGCGCGGCGACGGTCCATCAGATCTCGCTCAGTTGCGGGGTCGCCCAAACGGTTTACTGAAGAAGCAGATCAGATGAGAAATACGCCCGCAATCGAAGAGCTCGACCTGTACGTCTGGGAAGGCAAGGCGGACATCGTCGACCGCGTCGCCCGGTGCATGGCGAGCTTCGACGTCGAAGTGATCCGCGCCGACAACGCGGCGGTCTCGCCCGAGCGCGCCGCGTTGCGGCGGTCGCTTGCGATCATCAGCGTGACGATGATCGAGGGCGGCGCGGCATTCCTGCGCGACTGGCAGGCCAACATCGGCATGCCGGTGGTCTGGGTCGGCGCGGCGCGCGACCACGACGCATCGCAGTATCCGCCCGAGTATTCGCACATCCTGCCGCTCGACTTCACGTGCGCCGAATTGCGCGGCATGATCGGCAAGCTCGTCACGCAACTGCGGGCGCACGCGGCCGAAACGTTGCAGCCGTCGGAACTCGTCGCGCACTCCGAATCGATGCAGGCGCTGCTGCACGAAGTCGATACGTTCGCCGACTGCGACACCAACGTGCTGCTGCACGGCGAAACCGGCGTCGGCAAGGAGCGCATCGCGCAACTGCTGCACGAAAAGCATTCGCGCTATCGGCACGGCGAGTTCGTGCCGGTGAACTGCGGCGCGATTCCGGACGGCCTGTTCGAATCGCTGTTCTTCGGTCATGCGAAAGGGTCGTTCACGGGCGCGGTTGTTGCGCATAAAGGTTATTTCGAACAGGCGGCCGGCGGCACGCTGTTCCTCGACGAGGTCGGCGATCTACCGCTGTACCAGCAGGTCAAGCTGCTGCGCGTGCTCGAGGACGGCGCGGTGCTGCGGGTCGGCGCGACCGCGCCGGTCAAGGTCGATTTCCGTCTGGTCGCGGCGAGCAACAAGAAGCTGCCGCAGCTCGTGAAGGAAGGGTTGTTCCGCGCCGATCTCTATTACCGGCTCGCGGTGATCGAACTGAGCATTCCGTCGCTCGAAGAGCGCGGTGCGGTGGACAAGATCGCGCTGTTCAAGTCGTTCGTCGCCCAGGTCGTGGGCGAGGAGCGGCTCGCCCAGTTGTCCGATCTGCCGTACTGGCTCACGGATTCGGTCGCGGACAGTTATTTCCCAGGCAACGTGCGCGAACTGCGCAACCTCGCCGAGCGGGTCGGCGTGACGGTGCGGCAGACGGGCGGCTGGGATGCCGCGCGGCTGCAGCGGCTGATCGCGCATGCGCGCAGCGCGGCGCAGCCGGTGCCGGCGGAGAGCGCGGCCGAGGTGTTCGTCGATCGCAGCAAATGGGACATGAACGAGCGCAACCGCGTGATCTCGGCGCTCGACGCAAACGGTTGGCGGCGTCAGGACACGGCCCAGCAGCTCGGCATCAGCCGCAAGGTATTGTGGGAAAAAATGCGCAAATATCAGATCTTCGACGAAGAGCCCGAGACCCGCGAAAGTGAGTAATTAATGAGATAAAATCGCGGTGAATTACAACGACTCGGGCGGGAATAAAACTTCATGAGCCATATGACGGGGTTGGGGCGGGTGAGCGTATTGCTGCTCGCCATGGCGGGAGGCGTGCAAGGCGCGTTCGCGCAGGGGCTGGCGGGCGGCGATCCGTCGGCGGTGCAGCAGGCGTCGGCGCCGGTGGCCGCGATTCCGGTGATCGATTCGCAGGCACAGACGTCGGTGCAGCCGCAGGCCGGCGAGACGTCGGGGCCGAGCACGGTCGACGACTTGCAGCGCCAGATCCAGGCGCACTCGTTGACGGAAATGCGCACGAGCTACAACGGCAGCTACGGCGCCAGCCTGTTGTTCAACGTCAAGGACGGTGCGTATTTCGTCGCGTTGTTCCAGCAGAAGGCGTTCTGGCGCGTGATCAAGACTTACGACGAAACGCGTGCGGAAGCGATCTATCGCGATTTCTCGCACCAGGCGGAGCGTCTGGCCGTCAACGAGTTGCGGGCGGCGAAGCTGGAATCGCAGAAGGCGCAAATGGACAAGCAGATCGAGGTCACGCAGGACCGCGCGCGGCGCCTGCAGGCGGACATCTCGATCGCCCGCCAGCAGCAGGCGGCGGTGGCGGATCGCCAGAAGAGCGTGCGGAGCGAAACGGCGGCGTTGCAGGCGCAACAGGCTCAACTCCAGTCGCAACTGCGGGCGTTGCAGCAGCAGGTGCGTTCGCTGCAGCGCGAGGCCGACGCGGGCCTGCCGACGACGGCACGCTGAACCCAATAACGACGGTGTGGCGACATGCCGCGCCGGCCGTACAAGTGAAAAGGGCAAGCCGGTTGGCTTGCCCTTTTGTTTTACTGGCCGTCCGGCACGATTCGCCGGCGGCGCGTCACGATGACCGGCCCGTTGCCGCCGCGGGAATCCGACGGCGCGGCGTTGCCGGATGCGTCGCCGGTGTCGCGCGGCGCGCCGTAGTTTTCGCGAGGTTCACGCGGCTCGCGGGGGGCGCCGTAGCCTTCGCGCGGCTCACGTGAGCCGTAACCCTCGCGCGGCTCGCGGGAACCGTAGCCTTCACGCGGCTCGCGGGAGCCGTAGCCGCCGTCGCCGCGCGATTCGCGCGGGCCGCCGTGCGAGCCGTACGGGCTGTGACCGCCGCCTTCACGGCCGCCGGGGCGACCACCGGTGCGCGGGCCGCGGGGCCGCCGCCGCCGGGGCGCGAGCCGCCCGTGTCGAGCTGGATCGTGGAAATCGCACGCTTGTAGATGCCTTGCAGACCCACGGGGGTGCGCAGCATCACCAGATACTGGTCGAACGACTCGATACACCCCGTCAGACGAATGCCGTTGACGAGATAGATTTCAACACGCTTACGTTCCTTGCGCGCCGAATTGATGAAGTCGTTTTGCGGATGGGATTCTGCGGGATTGGCCATTGAGGTGCGGCAGGAGCCTGCGTCAGAGAATATGTTGTGCGTGTGTGTGGCGTGTTCGTCCACAAGCCGTTTGGCGGAATTCTACCCTGTTCGATAAGGGAGCGCGCAGTCGTGATTGTGTCGAACCGTAACCCACTATAGACGTTCCGGCGCATTTTCGCGATTAGGCCGAACGGTCAAATTCGTTTCGTTACGTGGCGTTACGACTCTCGCAGCCCCGTATCACCTGGGTGCGCGCGCCGCGCTTACATTGACCGCGTGAACCGGACGGGCCGGCTTATCAGGGATGCGGAGCATGAACAAGAGGCAAGTAGCAGCGGTGTTCGGGAGCATGGCGTTGCTCGTTTCCGGTAGTGCAATGGCGGGGCACGTGGACCTGTCGGTCGGCATCGGCGTCCCGGTCGCACCGGTCTATGTCGAGCCGGCGCCGGTCTATGTGGCGCCGCAGCCGGCCGTCGTCGCCTATCCGGGCTATGGGTATGGCTATTACGGCGATGACGACGACCGCTACCGCAAGTGGCGCAAGCACTATTACAAGCACTGGCGTCGACACCACGGCGACGACGATGACGATTGAGCCCGTGACCGCCCCGCTGGCGCGCGTCAGAACGCGTAGTCGGGGTTTTTCGGGTCGAATGCGGTGTCGTCGAGGGGCATCGGCGCGATTTTCTCGATGACGATCCGCTCGAAGATCCTGCCGTCGTTGTCATAGGACTCGACGGTCCGGAAATAGGGTGCATGCAGGTCGAGCCCCAGCACTTCCTTTTTCGCGTAGAACTGCGGCCGGCCGGTCGGCGTTTCGTAGGTGAGCGCGACGACGCGCACGCCGCCGATCGTTTTGGCTTCCACGTCGGTCGGGCGCTGCACGCCGGCTTCCAGGTATTTCTTCCCTTCGGTCAGGTACAGGTTCGCGATGAACTCGGTGCCGAGATCCTTCACCTGGTGATTCGACTGCGCGCGCGCCAGCGCGCCGTCGATCGCCGTCCACAGCGGAATCTTGCCGAGCAGGCCGCCGAGATGGCCGTACATCTCGTCCTTGCGCTGCGTCGTGTCGTAGATGGTCTCCTGTCCGGCATGCGCGCCGCCCGGCAGCCATTTCGCATACACGCGCAGCGGCTCGCGGGTCGTCTTCACGAGCATGCGGTCGGGCGTGTCGGACCATTTTCCGCTGATGCGCTCCTGACGCACCATCGTGAACTGGTAGGACGGATAGCCGTTCGGGCCATTGCGGATATAGAGCGGCACGGCGAGCGGATCGAGCGCCTTGAAGAGTGCAGTGAGCGTCGCGTCGTCGAGTTGCGCGAGCGTGCCGCGCTGGGCCGCCGTGCGCAGCCAGCGCGCCTGTTGCGCGAGCGGCTCGTGCGTGACTTTCGCGAGATCCGCCGGCAGCGCAGCGGCCTGGGCCGCGCTCGCGGCGCCGGCCGTTTCCTGTGCATGCAGGCTTGCCTGCGCGAGCGACAGCACGCACGCGACGGCCGCCGTGGCGACATGCCGTGCGTGGCGCTTCATTCCTTCGTTCATCGACAGCGTCTCCCGGGGCGACGGATCGTTCAGCCTTGCTTCGCGGCGTTGATTTTGGCGAGTTCCTCGTCGCGCAGCGCGCGGCGCAGGATCTTGCCGACGTTCGTCTGCGGCAGTGCGTCGCGGAACTCGACGAACTTCGGCATCTTGTAGCCGGTCAGGTTCTTGCGGCAGTGCGCGAGCACGTCCTCGGCCGTCAGCGACGGGTCACGGCGCACGACGAATACCTTGATCCGTTCGCCCTGTACCTCGTCCGGAATGCCGATCGCCGCGGCTTCGCTGATGCCGGGATGCATCACCAGCACTTCCTCGATCTCGTTCGGATACACGTTGAAGCCCGACACGAGGATCATGTCCTTCTTGCGGTCGATCAGGCGGATGAAGCCGCGCTCGTCCATCACGCCGATGTCGCCGGTCGCGAGCCAGCCGTCGGCGTCGATCACCTTGGCCGTCTCGTCGGGGCGCTGCCAGTAGCCGCGCATCACCTGCGGGCCGTGCACGCACAGCTCGCCCGGCTCGCCGATGGCGGCCCAGGTGCCGTCCTCGCGGCGAAAGCGCACGACGGTCGACGGCGCGGGTAGCCCGATCGACCCGCTGAACGCGGCCATGTCGTTCAGGTCCACGGGGTTCATCGTGACGATCGGCGAGCACTCGGTGAGGCCGTAGCCTTCGACCACCGGCCGGCCCGTCACCTGCTGGAAACGCTCGGCGACCGCACGCTGCATCGCCATCCCGCCCGCCATCGCGAGCTTGAGCTTCGAGAAGTCGCGCTTGCGGAATTCTTCGTTGTCGAGGAACGCGTTGTACAGCGTGTTGATGCCGGTGATGCCCGTGAACGTCTCGTGGCGGATGATCTTCATCACCATCTTCATGTCGCGCGGGTTCGCGATCAGGATGTTGCGCCCGCCGAGCCCCATGAAGATGAATGCGTTCACCGTCAGCGAATAGATGTGATAGAGCGGCAGCGGCGTGAGCACGGTTTCGACGTCGCCCGACACCTGGTCGGCGATCCACGCCTTCGCCTGCAGCAGGTTCGCGATCAGGTTGCCGTGCGTGAGCATCGCGCCTTTCGCGACGCCGGTCGTGCCGCCCGTGTACTGCAGGAACGCCAGATCGTCGCGCGTGGTCTGCACCGGCTGCGGCTTGCCGCGTGCACCGAGCGCGAGCGCGGAGCGCAGCCGGATGGCCTGCGGCAGATGGTAGGCCGGCACGAGCTTCTTCACGTGCTTCAGCACGAAATTGATCAGGAGTCCTTTCGCGTTGAAGCCGTCGGCGAGCAGGTCGCCGAGCGCGGTGACGACGATGTGCTTCACCTGCGTTTCCGGCAGCGCGTCCTGCAGCGTGCGCGCGAAGTTCTCGAACACGACGATCGTCTGCGCGCCGCTGTCCTTCAACTGGTGCGCGAGTTCGCGCACGGTGTAGAGCGGATTCACGTTGACGACGATCGCGCCGGCCTTCAGCGTGCCGAACAGCGCGACCGGGTACTGGAACGTGTTCGGCAGCATGATCGCGACGCGGTCGCCGGGCTTCACGCCGAGGCTTTGCAGATACGACGCGAATGCGTCGACCTTCTGCGCGAGCGTACGATACGTCATCGACGCGCCGGCGCTCACGTAGGCGACGCGGTCGGCGAAGCGGGTCGTGCATTCGTCGAAGAACTGCACGAGCGATGCGTATTGCGTGACGTCGATCTCGTGCGGAACGCCGGGCGGGTACGACGCGTACCAGATGGCGTCGGTGTTCGGCGCAATCTGGGCCGAGGTGGTTGCTGCGGAAGATGACATGACGTGTCTCCGGTCTTGGCTCTCAGCGCGGGTCGACGCTGCAGCGCCGGCCCATGCCCCGTGCTTCGCGGCCGGCCGGCGCGGGCGTCTCGACGCCGCGCCTGACCGCGCGTATCAATCAAATCGTGAACGGGAAGCCGCGCGTGGCCTCGCGCGCTCAGTTCGTGGAATGCAGCGTGGCCGTCTCGGCGGTCGTCGCGCCCGACTGCGGCAGCCCAAACGCTTCGCTGGCGCCCGCGTCGTCGAGCACCGCCGCGAAGATCGACAGTTGCGCCGTGTCGGGCATCGGCGCCTTCAGCGCGGCGACGATCAGCGACGACAGCCGCGCGATCATCTGCACGTCGTTCATCGTGCGGCCTTGCGAGAATTCGTCGATCAGGCTTTCCGTTTCGGCGCCCGCGAGCGCGCCGGACAGCGCGCCGATCGCGAAATGCAGCCGCCAGCCGAGCTCGGTGCGCGGCAGGTGCGGCAGCGCGCGCTGGAAGGCATCGAAGAAGCGGCCCGCGACGCTCGCATAGTGCGCGGTCAGGAAGTTGCGCACGAACGGAGAGGGGTCGGTGTACGCGCGGCCGATCAGCCGCAGGAAGCCGGGCCCGCCGCGTTCGGGATCGCGCGAGGCCTTCAGCGCCGGAATGAACATCGCGCCGAGCACGTGCTCGCAGGTGATGTGCGTGCCGAGCTGCGCATCGAAGCGGTCGAGGATGCCGAGGCGTTCCTGGTTCAGCTGGTCGAGCCGGCGCGACAGCATCGCGTGGATCAGCGCTTCCTTGCTGCCGAAGTGGTAGTTGACCGCGGCGAGATTGACCGTCGCGCGCGACGTGATCTGCCGCATCGACATCGCTTCGAAGCCATGCTCGATGAACAGATCCTCGGCCGCATCGAGAATGCGCGCCTTCGTCCCCCGGTCTGCCGTGTGCCGGATGACCGCGCCCCGGACGGCCGTCCCGCAGATGGCCGCCCCTCCTGACTTACTGCCATGTTCCGCCTCCCATGCCGGTTTCCCGGCCGCGAACAGGTGATTTGATTATCTGATTCAAACAGTCGTTTTTATTAAGATAAAAAATCGTGGCCGGACCGGGCAAGCGCGGAATCTGGATCAATTCCTCTAGTTCGATGTGCGGGTGCGGAAAGCGCGACACCCGCTCACGGCGGGGCGGGGCGCGCGCGATGATGCGGTGCCGCAACGCGCGGGTTCACCCGACGGTGCTACGCGTATTGACCGATTGCGTCATGTCGATGCCGCGCCGTTCGCGGCTGAACAGGATCAGCACGGCGATCGCGACGGCGACGATACCGGCCACGAGAGCGAGCGCGAAGCCGTAATTGTCGTGGTTCGACACGGCCAGCGACGCCTGCATCGTCGCGTTGCCCGACGCGAGCAGGTTGCCGAGCTGGTAGACGACGCCGGGGAAGGTCGCGCGGATCTCGTCGGGCGAGATCTCGTTCAGGTGAACCGGTATCACGCCCCACGCGCCCTGTACCGAGATCTGCATCAGGAACGCGCCGGCGGCGAGTGCAACCGGGCCGCTCGAGAACGCCCACAGCGGCAGCACGGGCAGCGCGATCAGCGCGGCGATGAAGATCGCGCGGCGCCGGCCGATCCGCTCCGAGATCGTGCCGAACGACAGGCCGCCGACGATCGCGCCGATGTTCAGCACGATCGTGATCCACGACACGGTATGCGGATCGAAGTGATGCTGTTCGCGCAGGAAGGTCGGATAGAGATCCTGCGTGCCGTGCGAGAAGAAGTTGAACGCGGTCATCAGCACGATCGCGTAGATCGTGAGTTTCCAGTTTTGCTTCAGCGTGGCGCCGAGGCTCGGGCGCGCTCGCTTCTCCATCTGTTTCCATGCCGGCGATTCGGGCACGTGTGCGCGCACGTACAGCACGAGCAGCGCGGGCAGCACGCCTACCATGAACATCCCGCGCCAGCCGATGGTCTGGTAGAACAGGCCGAACACGACGGACGCGAGCAGATAGCCGCTCGGGTAGCCGGCCTGCAGCAGCCCCGACACGAAGCCGCGCGCATGGGTCGGCACGGTTTCCATCGTCAGCGCGGAGCCGACGCCCCATTCGCCGCCCATCGCGATGCCGAACAGCGCGCGCAGCACGAGCAGGGCGGTCAGGCTCGGCGCGAAACCCGACGCGAGTTCGAGCAGCGAATAGCAGGCGATGTTGACCATCAGCGTCGGGCGGCGGCCGAAGCGGTCGGCGAGCCGGCCGAAGATCAGCGCGCCGAGCGGGCGCATCGCGAGCGTCAGCGTGAGCGCGAACGCGACGGCGGGGATCGTCGACGCGAATTCCGCGGCGATGTCCTTCAGCACGAAAACCATCAGGAAAAAATCGAACGCATCGAGCGTCCAGCCCAGGTAGGCGGCGATCGTGACGTTGCGTTGCTCGCGGGTCCAGCTCATGTCCGGGTCTCCTCGTTGGCTTGCGCGCTCGCGATAGGCATGCGGATGCCGGCCCGGCTCGCGCGCGGCGCGGGGGCACTGATCGAGTGTAGGCTTCCGCGCTGCGCGAGGTGGGGCGCGATAAGCGCGAATCAGGAATAATCCCTACGAAATGGACTGTTTCGGAAATGGAAACGGAGCTGCGCCAGGTGTGCGACAGGTCTCTGTATCATTCCGGAAGGCTTTTTGTATCCGTTCTGTAATGCGCTCGATGCGCATCGTCACCGACTCAGGAGTCCGGATGAATGACCGTTCCGTCGACACGTTGCCCGTGCTCGAAACCGCGAGGCTGTGGCTGCGTCCGCGCGTGCTAGCCGATCTCGATGCGTGCATCGAGATGGATCGCGATCCCGAGGTCACGCGCCACATCGCGGGCCCGTGGCACGACCCCGTCGAGCATCGCCGCTTCGTCACGCACCGGATCACGTGCGACTATCCGCCGGGCCTCGGCTACTGGTCGATCTTCGAGAAGGCCGTGCCCGACGTGTTCATCGGCTGGATGCTGCTGATTCCCGACTACAAGGACGGGTCGCGCGACGTCGAGATCGGCTGGCGGCTCGTGCGTGCGACATGGGGGCGCGGCATCGCGAGCGAAGCCGCGGCGGCCGTCGTGCGGCACGCGTTCGACACCGTGCGCCTGCCGCGCGTGATCGCCGATATCGCGGAGGCCAACAGCGGCTCGCTGAACGTGGCGCGCAAGCTCGGCATGCGGCGCGTGAGCATCGTGCACGACGGCATTCCTTACATTCGATATCGTCTCGAACGCGACGATTTGCGCGCGTAGCGCGGCGTGGTGCAGGCCAGGTGTCGGAGATCGTCAACCGGACGCGTATCGCGGTCATGACGGATTAACGGCGCCCGTGATCAGGAGTATCGTTGCCGGAATTTTGCAACATGGGGTACGACCATGGCACTCGGCAACGACGTTCATCTCATTCCCGTCAGGCTCGACGCGCTGCGTCCGACCCAGATGACGGTGGGCTACCGCGAAGTCAAGGCGAAGCGCAAGCACTGGAAGGCGCTGAACAAGCGCGCCCGCAAGGCCGCGATCGAATCGCACTGGTTCCCCGCCGTGCTCGGCCCGGACGGGCTCCACTACATCACCGATCATCACCATCTCGGCCTCGCGCTGATCGAGGAGGGCGAGGCGCGCGTGAACGCGATGCTGCTGAAGGATCTGTCGTGGCTCGACGACACGATCTTCTGGCGGATGATGGAACACAACCAGTGGGTGCATCCGTTCGGCCCGGACGGCTCGCGGCGCGACTATTCGCATTTGCCGAAGGTGCTGACGGGGCTCGAGGACGATCCGTACCGCAGCCTCGCCGGCGAACTGCGCACGGCGGGCGGCTACGCGAAGGACGCGACGCCGTTCAGCGAATTCCTGTGGGCCGACTATCTGCGCCAGCACGTGTCGCTCGACCAGATCCGCAAGAACTTCGCGAAGGCGCTCGATGTCGCGCTGCAGCGCGCGCACGAGCAGGATGCGCGCTATCTGCCCGGCTGGTCGGGGTTGATTGCCGTCAAGCCCTGACCGGCGCACGGCTCCGCCGTCTCATGACGACCGCTCCGATTCGCCCCGACGCCGGCCCGCAGCATCCGGACCATTTCGTCGCGCTCGACACGCCGCCCGCGCCGCGTCCGCGGCGCGTCGGCCTCGATGCGCTGGCCGGCCTGTCGATTGCCGGCCTGCTGATTCCCGAGGCGGTCGCGTATGCGGGGCTCGCCAACCTGCCGCCGCAGGCCGGCCTGATCGCGCTGCTGTCGGGGCTCGTCGTCTATGCGCTGACGGGCAGCAGCCGCTTCGCGATCGTGTCGTCCACATCGTCGTCGGCCGCGGTGCTCGCGGCGACCGTGCTCGCCGAATCGGGGATGGCGCTGGCCGCGCAGCTCGCGCTCGCGGCGGCGCTCGTCGCGATGACCGGCGTGCTGTTCATCCTGGCCGGTGTCGCGCGGCTCGGCGGCATGTCGGATTTCGTCGCACGGCCCGTGCTGCGCGGCTTCACGTTCGGTCTTGCGCTGACGATCGTCATCAAGCAGTTGCCGAAGATTCTCGCGATTGCCGTACAGCACAGCGATGCGCCGCACGTCGCGCTCGACCTGCTCGCCGGTGCGCCGCACGCGAATCTCGCGAGCGTCGTGGTCGGTGCAACGGCACTCGCGCTGCTGTTCGTGCTCGGCCGCGGCGCGCGCGTGCCCGCGACGCTCGTCGTGATCGTGCTGTCGATCGCGGCGGGTTACGCGATCGACTGGCAGCGGTACGGCATCGCGATCGTCGGCCATATCGACTTCCGGCACCTCGAATTCGGCTTGCCGCATCTCGACCGCAATGCGTGGATGCAGACAGTCGAGCTCGCATTTGCGCTGATGCTGATCCTGTATGCGGAGTCGTACGGATCGATCCGCAACTTCGCGCTGAAGCACGGCGATACCGTGTCGCCGAACCGCGACCTCGTCGCGCTCGGCTGCGCGAACCTCGTGTCGGGGCTGCTGCACGGGATGCCGGTCGGCGCCGGCTATTCGGCGACGTCGGCGAACGAGGCGGCCGGTGCGCAGTCGCGTTTGGCGGGGATGTGGGCGGCCGGCGTGGTCGCGCTGATCGTCTGGCTGCTGCTGCCGCAACTCGCGCGTACGCCCGAGCCTGTGCTCGCGGCGATCGTGATCTTCGCGGTCAGCCATTCGCTGCATCCGTCCGTGTTCCGGCCGTACTGGGTCTGGCATCGCGACCGGCTCGTCGTGATCGCGGCGCTGCTCGCGGTGCTCGTGCTCGGCGTGCTGCATGGCCTGCTCGCGGCGATCGGCGTGAGCCTGCTGCTGACGCTGCGCAAGCTGTCCGAGCCGAACGTCAGCGTGCTCGGCCGACTGCGCGACAGCCACGATTTCGTCGACGTCGCGAGTCACGTCGATGCGAAACCGGTGCCCGGCGTGCTGATCGTGCGGCCCGAGGCGCAGCTGTTCTTCGCGAATGCGGACCGGATGCTCAATCGCGTGCGGGCGCTGATGAAGGCCGCGCCGGACACGCATACCGTGATGGTGAGTCTCGAGGAAACGCCGGACGTCGACGGCACGACGATCGAATCGTTGCGCACGTTCGCGGCCGAATGCGCGGCGCGCGGGCTGCGGCTCGTGCTCGTCCGGCTCAAGACGCACGCGCTGCATGCGCTGCGCCGCGCGGCGGACGACACGCTGCACGACGACGCGATGTCGGAGCTCAGCGTCGACGAGAGTCTGCAACTGCTGCAGGCCGGCAAACCGCCGGACGGCGGCGACGGCGCGGGCGTCGCGTAACGGCGCGGCGCGTCGGCGCCGTCTATTGCGAAAGCGCGGCGTTGGCGGTGGTGCGTTCGATCATGTCGGCTACTTCCGCAGCCGTCGGCGCATAGGCGCCTGCATGTTCACAAGCGACGGCCGCGCACGCGCCCGCGTAGCGCAGATGCTCGGCGGCCGATGCCTCGGGGCGGGCGAGCTGGCTCGCGAGCCAGCCGCCGATGCTCGCATCGCCGCAGCCAACCGTGTCAGCCACCTCGGCCGGGAACGCCGGCTGGAACAGCTCGGTATCGCGATGCAGCAGCTGCATGCCGGCCGCGCCGCGCGTGACGAGCATCGTCGCGTCGGGCGCCCATGCGCGCAACTGCGCGAGCGCGGCCGCTTCGTCGAGCTCGGGAAACAGCCCGCGCAGATCCTCGTCGGATACCTTGATCCAGTCGGCGAGCGCGGTCAGCCGGCGCAGCGTGTCGCGATACGACGGCGCGGCCATCGGCGCACGGAAGTTCGGATCGAACGAGATCCGCTTGCCGGCCGCCCGTGCGGCCTGCGCGAGTTCGATCAGGCGCGATGCGAGCGGCTCGCGCACGACGCCGAGCGAGCCGACGTGCACGATGTCGGCCGCGTCGAACGCGCCGACCGGCAAATCGGCCGGATCGAACGCGAGATCGGCGCTGTTTTCGCCGATGAAGAAATAGTGGGGCGGCTGCTTCGAGACGACCATCGCGAGCAGCGGTGCGCGGTCGACTTGCCGGATGAAACGCATGTCGAGCCCCGCGTCGGCGCTCTTGCGCATCAGCTCGTCGCCGAAGGTGTCGCGGCTGACCGTGCCGGCGAAGGCCGTCGGCACGCCGAGTCGCGCGCCGACGCGCGCGACGTTCCAGCACGAGCCGCCGGCGACGCTGTGCCAGTGCTGCGCGTCGTCGCGGATGAAATCGGTCAGCGCTTCGCCGAACACGATCAGGCGGGGAAACGTCGTCGTCATGTGGAAACCTTGTGCCGCGGCATCGCGCGCGGCCGTACAGCGGTTGATCTGAATCTGAACAGCCGGGCGGTGCGGGGCGTCGCGTGCGGCGACGCGGCCCGGCACTGCCCGGCCTCGCGGGCGATCGGTGTGATCGGCGCGATCAGCGCGGGGAGCTCCAGCCCTTGTAGGTCTTCACGTTGTCGCGCGTGATCAGCGTCGGCTCGATCAGGATCATCGGATTGGCCGGCTTCTGGCCGTTCATGATCCCGTAGCCGACGTTGACGGCCTGCTGCGCCATCGCCCACGGGTCCTGGCTCGACGACGCTTGCACGAGCGTGTTCGACTTGAGTGCGACCTCGATGTCGGGCGCGCCGTCGACCGACGTGATCACGATGTTCGGGCGGTTCAGCTGTTTCGCCGCGAGATCGCTGCCGATCGCCTGCGGGTCGTTGATCGTGAACACGCCGTCGAGCTTCGGAAAGCGCGTCAGGTAGCCCTGCATCGCGTTCATCCCGCCTTCGCGGGAGCCCTTGCCGTCCTGGTCGCTCGACAGCAGCTTGATGCCCGCGTTTTTCGCGAGCACGGCCTTGCAGCCGTTCACGCGATCGATCACGGCCGACACCTGCGGGCCGTTCTCGATGATCACGTTGCCCTTGCCGTTCAGCTTCTTCGCGAGGTAGTCGCACGCGAGTTCGCCGGCCTTCACGTTGTTGGTCTGCACGGTCGCGTTCGCGCCGGCCGCCGCGACGTCCACCGCGACGACCGTGATGCCGGCCGCCTGCGCCTTCTTCACCGCCGGCTCGATCGCCTTCGGGTCGGTCGCGTTGAGCAGGATCATGTCGACGTGCGCGGAGATGAAGTTGTCGATCTGCGTGAACTGCTTGTTCAGGTCGTAGTCGGCCGAGACGGCCGTGACTTTCGCATTCGGGTTGAGCTGCTTCGCGCGCGCTTCGGCGCCTTTCACGATCGTGACGAAATACGGGTTGCCGAGCGAGCCGACCGTGACGCCGATCGATTTCAGCGGCTTGTCGGCTGCATGGGCGGCGGCAGCGCCGAAGGCGAGTGCGCAGGCGACGGCGGTCAGGGCGGCGGTGTGCTTGAACATGTCGTTGTGTCTCCGTGAGGTCTGTTGGTGAACGCGCGCAGGAGGACCTGCCTGCGCGCCGATGGTTGAACGATGAGGGAAGGGAGTCAGGTACGGGCCGAGTCGCGCTGGCGATAGCGGTCGAGCGCGACCGCGCCGATGATCACCAGCCCCTTGATGATGTATTGCCAGATATCGGACACGCCGAGCAGCACGAGGCCGTTGGTCAGTACCGCGATGATCAGCGCGCCGATCAGCGTGCCGACGATCGAGCCGACGCCGCCGACGAAGCTCGTGCCGCCGAGGATCACCGCAGCGATCGCGTCGAGCTCGTACGACTGGCCGAGCTGCAGGCCGTTGGCCGCATACAGGCGCGCGGCCGACATCACCGCGCCGAGGCCGGCGAGCAGGCCCGACGCCGCATACACGAACATCTGGATCGCCCGTACGTTGATGCCCGACAGACGCGCGGCTTCCGGGTTGCCGCCGACCGAATAGATCCGCATCCCGAGCACCGTGCGGCGCAGGATGAACCACGAGATCGCGATCACCGCGCACGCGATCACGACGAGCCACGGCACACCGAGGATCGAGCCGTTGCCGATGAACGCGAACGGCAGTTGCGGGTTGAACACGGTCGTGTCGTTGCCGATCAGGCGCGCGACGCCGCGCACGGCCGTCATCGCGCCGAGCGTGACGATGAACGGCGGCAGGCGCAGGAACGAGATCAGCCCGCCGTTGATCGCGCCGAACACGAGGCCGACGATGAGCGCGAACGGCACGCCGAGCCAGCCCCAGCCGGGAATGGTCGATGCGATGAGCGCCGCGACGGCCGCGGCGGCGAGCACCGAACCGACCGACAGGTCGATGCCGCCCGTCAGGATCACGAACGTCATGCCGGCGGCGAGCACGATGTTGATCGATGCCTGCTGCGTGACGATCGACAGGTTCTGCAGCGTGAAGAAGCCGTCGGTCAGGAAGCCGAAGCCGACGCACAGGACCAGCAGCACCGGCAGCATGCCGGCCGTGCGGATCAGCGATTGCATGCGGGCGCGATGATCGGCGCCGCGCATCAGGGGCGTACGGTTGGCGACCGGGTGGGCGGTCGCGGAAGCGAGGTTCCGCTGCTTGGTCGGGTTGATCATTTCGGTAGCCTGAAAGTGAGAGTGAAATGAAAAGGGGCGGCGCTCAGTGCGCGTCGGCCAGTTCGGCCTGCGAGCCGGTGGCGAGCGCGATGATCGCTTCCTGCGTGATCGGCGTATGCGTGTGGCCGCCGAGTTCGCCTGCGATCTCGCCTTCGCGCATCACGAGCACGCGGTCGGCGACGCCGATGATTTCCGGCAGTTCGCTCGAGATCACGATCACACCCACGCCGGCACGGGCCAGTTCGTTGATGATCCGGTAGATCTCGGATTTCGCGCCGATGTCGACGCCGCGCGTCGGTTCGTCGAGAATCAGCACGCGCGGCTTCGTCTCGAGCAGGCGCGACAGCAGTACCTTCTGCTGGTTGCCGCCGGACAGCGCGCCGACGTTGACGTTCGCGTGCGGCACCCGGATCGACAGTGACGCGATGGCGTCGCGCGCCCGTTCGGCGCCGCGCGCGAGGTCGAGCGCGCCGAGCCGCGCATCGCGGTTGCACACCGAGATGTTGATGTTGTCGCGCACGCTCATGTCGAGGAACAGGCCCTGGCGCTTGCGGTCTTCGGTCAGGTAGACGAGGCCCGCGTCGATCGCGTCGCGCGGCGAGTGCGCGCCGAACGTGCGCTCGCCCAGCTTCACGTCGCCGCGCACGCGTGGTTCGGCCCCGAAGATCAGCCGTGCGAGCTCGGTGCGGCCCGCGCCGACGAGCCCCGCGATGCCGAGCACTTCGCCGGCATGCAGGTCGAGGCTGCAGCCGCGCACGCGCGCGCCGTCGGCGATGTCGCGGACCGACAGCAGCAGGTGGCCGGGGTCGTACGGCGCGTGTTCCTTCTTGTAGAAACCGGAGATGTCGCGGCCGACCATCATCGCGACGAGCCGCTCGGCCGACAGCGCGGCGCGCTCCAGCGTGCCGACGTACGCGCCGTCGCGCAGCACCGACACGCGGTCGGACAGCTCGTAGATCTCCGCCATCCGGTGGCTGATGTAGATGATCGCGAGGCCTTCCTCGCGCAACTGGCGGATCAGGCGGAACAGGTGTTCGGTTTCGCGCGACGACAGCGGCGTGGTCGGCTCGTCCATCACGAGGATGCGGGCGCGGGTGTGCACGGCGCGTGCGATTTCGACGAGCTGCTGTTCGGCGATCGACAGTGTGTCGACGAGCGTGTCGGGCCCGAACGGGGCGCCCAGGCGCGCGAGCACGTCCTGGCAGCCGCGCGCCATCGCCGCGCGGTCGATCGTGCCCCAGCGCCGGTTGCCGCGGCGCAGTTCGCGGCCGACGTAGATGTTTTCCGCGACGGTCAGGTTCGGCGACAGGCACAGCTCCTGGTAGATCACCGCGACGCCGGCATCGCGTGCGGCGAGCGGACCGTCGATCTCGATGCGTTGACCGTCGATCAGGATCTCGCCGCCGGCGTCGGCGCGGTAGGCGCCCGACAGGATCTTCATCAGCGTCGATTTGCCCGCGCCGTTCTCGCCCATCAGCGAATGGATTTCGCCCGGATAGACGGTCAGGCTGACGTTGTCGAGCGCGCGTACGGCCGGGAACGTCTTGCTGATCCCGCGCATCTCGAGCAGCGGGCGGGGCGACTCAGAACGCGACATGGTGGACCTCCTGCGAATCGGTGCGGGCGCCCTTGAGGATGCCGGCCCGCGGGGAGAAGTTGAAAAACATCGGCAGCGTGGCGGCGCCGATCGCGCCTGCGTCGGCGCCGAACGTGCCGCGCACGAGCACGGGCGTGCCGCGGGCCTCGGGCGCGGTGGCCACGAGCGCCGCGCGCAGGCGGGTCGTGACCGCGTCGAGCAGGCCTGCGTCGGTGTCGGCATCGAGCACGACCACCGGCGCGTCGATCACGCACAGCACCGCGCGCAACGCCGGTGCGAGCGCGTCGACGCAGTCGTCGATCCATTCGTCGACGGCCGGCAGGCCGCGGGCGATGCAGGCTTCGAGATCGGCACGGTTCTCGACCGTCTCGCCGTGATGGCGCAGGTGGCGCACGAGCGCATGCAGAGAGGCGCGTGCGAGCAGGATGTCCCACGGGCCGCGCGGCGGCGGCGCGGAGGCCAGCCGGCTCGGCGGCACCGGAATCACCGCGATGTCGCCGGCATTGCCGGTCACGCCGCGCAGGCAGTCGCCGTCGATCGCGATGCCGCCGCCGATCGCCGGCCCGATGAACAGGTAGACGAAGTCGTCGCACTGCCGGCCGTATCCGTAGAACAGTTCGGCGATCGCGGCCGCGTTGCCGTCGTTCTCGCCGAATACGGGCAGCGACAACGTGCGGCCGAGGTCGGCGGCGAAATCGACGTCTTCCCACGCGCGAAACGTGTCGGGCGCGAGGCCGAGCTCGCGCATCCACGCGCCGAGGTTGTACGGCTGCGCGACGCCGACGCCGGTCAGGCGCGCGCGTTCATGGTCGGGGAGGAGGGCCTGCATCGCGTCGATGTCGTGACGCACGATCTCGAGCACGTCGGCGGGCGGGGGAAGCAGCGTGTCATGCGAGCGGCGGCCGAGCACGTCGCCCGCGAAGTTGACGAGCGCCGTCTCGATGCGCATCCGGTCGAGATGGACGCCGATGCCGAACGCACCGCGCGGATCGACGCGGATCAGCGATGCGGGCTGCCCGCGCTGGCCTTCGGTGCGGCCCGCGAATTCGATCAGCTTCGCGTCGGCGAGCGACCCGATGATGCTGCCGACCGCTGTACCCGTCATGTTCGCGAGACGGGCGAGGTCGGCCTTCGACGCGCTGCCGGCGCGGCGCAGCGTCTTCAGCAGCAGGCGCTCGTTGTAACGGCGCACGTTGGCCGAATTGCTTCCCTGGCCGAAGTGCGGGCTTCTCATGGCGTCTCCTTCCATGGTGCGCCGTTCGGCGGCGCATTAAATAAATCACGTTGATTTATTTAACCGCGTGAGCGGCGGCCTGTCAGCCTAGGGAAATCCCGGTTTTTCTCCGACGGGAGATTCGTGCGGAGCGGAGTGAAGTGAAGGAATGAAGGTGCTGAACCGATCGAAGCACTGCGGGGCAGGGCGATGAGAGGGGATAGATATGCGATACGGAAATTCCGGAGCATGTCCGATTCCGGGGCCGGAAATGAAAAAAGGCCGGCAAAAGCCGACCTTTTTATAAATCAAGTGGTGCCCAGGAGAGGACTCGAACCTCCACGATGTTGCCACCGCTAGGACCTGAACCTAGTGCGTCTACCAATTCCGCCACCTGGGCACGTTTCGCTTGCTGCAGTGCGAAGACCGCTATTCTAGCGTGCCCGGAGAATCTGTCAACAGAATTTGAGGGGCGGACGAAAATATTAATCTGGGCGGCATGATTGCCGAACCGGCGAGTGCATGGGCCTGTGACGGCGGAAGCGCCTTATCGATGTGCGGTGTGATGTCGACGGGGTAAATGCGTCGACGCGAGCGCGCATATCGATTTGTGCACCGGAAATGAAAAAAGGCCGGCAAAAGCCGACCTTTTTATAAATCAAGTGGTGCCCAGGAGAGGACTCGAACCTCCACGATGTTGCCACCGCTAGGACCTGAACCTAGTGCGTCTACCAATTCCGCCACCTGGGCACGTTTCGCTTACTGCAGTGCGAAGACCGCTATTGTAGCGTGCCGGCGAAGTCTGTCAACACAATTTCATCCGGAGCGGCAAAAATATTGCGCGCCTTGCGCCGCCGACCGTCACGCGCCGACCGGTTCCGCGCGCTTCGTCGTGAAATTCCAGCGCTGCGCCTGGCTCGTATCGACGCGGGCGGGCAGCAGCCCGGCCGCGAGGAACGTGTCGGCGATCTTCTGCTGTTCACTGAAGTTTTGCGTGACCACCGCGCGGACGAGATAGCTGCGTCGCGCATTCGCACGTGCAATCGTCGCGGCATCGAGCCCCCAGATCGGCGCGAGCGTGTTCGCGGCCTCCTGCGGATGGTCGCGCAGCCACGCGCCGGCGTGCGACAGTTGGTCGAACAGGATCTGGATGACATCGGGGCGCGCGGCGGCGAAGCTGCTCGACGCGAGGTAGTAGCGTTGGTACGACGCGAGTCCGTCGCCGTCGGCCAGAATCCGTACGTCGGGATTCCGGTCGACCGACGCGACATACGGATCCCACGTGATCCATGCGTCGACGCTGCCGCGCTCGAACGCGGCGCGGCCGTCCGCGGGTGTCAGGTAATGGATCGCCACGTCGGCGGGCGCGAGCTTCGCGCGGGCGAGCGCGGCAAGCAGCAGGTAGTGGCTGCCGGCCGCCTTCGTGACCGCGATACGCCGGCCGTTGAGATCGGCGAGCGTGCGCAGCGCGCTGTCCTGCTTGACGACGATCGCCTGCGCCTTCGGCGAAGGTGCCTCCTGCGCGACGTACACGAAACGCGCATGCGCGGCCTGCGCGAAGACCGGCACCGTATCGGCCACGTCCGCGCTGAAGTCGACGGCGCCGACGTTGAGCGCTTCGGTCAGCGGCAATCCGCTCGCGAATTCATGCCATGACACGCGCAGGCCGAGCGGCGTCAGCGCCTGCTCGAGCGTGCCGCGCGTCTTGAGCAGCGTGATCAGTGTCGACGACTTCTGGTAACCGATGCGCAGCGTGGCCGGCGCGTTGTCGGCGTGCGCGCGGACACCGGCGGCAGCGAGGCCGGCGGCCAGCATCGCGCGCGCGAATGCGCGGCGGTTCATCGACGTCATGAAGGAAGCTCCTCGTTGGATGCGTTGAAAGCGAGGCGGCTAACGTAACAACGGGGAGCGCGATTGATAACCGATAAATTCTGCTATCGATCGGAGCGGCCGACATAAGGGCCGAGGACGGGCACTCGCGATGCAAGCGCCGAAATGAAAAAAGGCCGGCAAAAGCCGACCTTTTTTATAAATCAAGTGGTGCCCAGGAGAGGACTCGAACCTCCACGATGTTGCCACCGCTAGGACCTGAACCTAGTGCGTCTACCAATTCCGCCACCTGGGCACGTTTTGCAGTAGCTGCTTGCTGCAAAGAAGCGAAATTATAGCGCCCCAATTATCCCTGTCAACACTTTTTTGCGATGCGCCGCAAACAGGCCGTCGCCGCGCGTGCTGGCGGCATTCCCGCCTTTTGGCGACACAGGCGGGTGATAGAATGACCCGCCGCCGTCAATATAGAACTGTCTGACGGACACCTCTATGTTGATGCCGTGCACCATCAGTCAACGCAACGAGAACAATCATCGACAAACCCTTGAGCAAATATCCGTACCCCATTCCGAGCCGTGAAGAGATTCTCGGCGTGCTGCGTACGAGCGACGCGCCGCTGGCCGCCAACGACATCGCAGAAGCCCTGTCGATCAAGCGTCAGGAGCGCGAGGGGTTCTTCCGGCGTGTCGCCGCGATGGAGCGCGACGGCCAGATCCGCCTCGACAAGCGTGGCCACTACCAGTTGACCCATCCGTCGAATTTCGTCGCCGGGCGCGTGCAGGGGCATCGCGACGGCTACGGGTTCGTGATCCGCGACGACGGCCAGGACGACCTGTTCTTGCCGAACGGCGAAATGCAGAAAGTGATGCACAACGACCGCGTGCTCGCGCGGATCGTGGGCTACGATCGCCGCGGCCGCCCGGAAGGGCACGTCGTCGAAGTCACGGAACGCGCGAACAAGCGCGTGATCGGCCGCCTGCTGAACGAGAACGGTGCGCTGATCGTCGCGCCGGAAGACAAGCGCATCGGCCACGACATCCTGATCACCCAGAACGTGAAGAAGGCGAAGGTCGGGCAGGTCGTCGTCGTCGAACTGACCGATTTCCCGAGCCGTCATTCGCAGCCGCTCGGCCGTGTCGTCGAAGTGCTCGGCGATATCGACGATCCGGGCATGGAAATCGAAATCGCGGTGCGCAAGTACGGCGTGCCGCATGAATTCAGCCAGCCGGCGCTCGACGAAGCCGTGGCGCTGCCCGACAAGGTGCGCCCGGCCGACCTGCGTTTCCGCGTCGACCTGCGCGACGTGCCGCTCGTGACGATCGACGGCGAGGACGCCCGCGACTTCGACGATGCCGTCTACTGCGAGCCGGTCAAGGTCGGCCGCGGCGACGGCTTCCGGTTGATCGTCGCGATCGCCGATGTATCGCACTACGTGCAGCCGGGTAGCGGGCTCGATGCCGACGCGCTCGAGCGCAGCACGTCGGTCTACTTCCCGCGCCGCGTGATTCCGATGCTGCCGGAGAAGCTGTCGAACGGCCTCTGTTCGCTGAATCCGCAGGTCGATCGCTGCGTGCTCGCGTGCGACATGGTGATCACCGCGCGCGGCGAGATCAAGGCCTACCAGTTCTACCCGGCCGTGATCCATTCGGCGGCGCGCCTCACGTACACCGAAGTCGCGGCCGTGCTGTCGAACACGAAGGGGCCGGAGGCCGCGCGCCGCGCCGATCTGCTGCCGCACCTGCAGGATCTGTACGGCGTCTACAAGTCGCTGTTCGCCGCCCGTCAAAAGCGCGGTGCGATCGACTTCGACACGACCGAGACCTACATCGTCTGCAACTCGCAGGGCAAGATCGAGCAGATCGTCCCGCGCCAGCGCAACGACGCGCACAAGCTGATCGAGGAATGCATGCTGGCCGCGAACGTCTGCGCGGCCGATTTCCTGAAGCGCAACAAGCATCCGGGCCTGTACCGCGTGCACGCGGGGCCGACGCCGGAGAAGCTCGAGAACCTGCGCGCATTCCTGCGCGGCATGGGCCTGTCGCTCGGCGGCGGCGACAAGCCGCATGCGAGCGACTACGCGGCGCTGATGGCGCAGATCCGCGACCGGCCGGACGCGCAGATGCTGCAGCCGATGCTGCTGCGCTCGATGCAGCAGGCCGTCTACAGCCCGGACAACATCGGTCACTTCGGCCTCGCGTACGAGGCGTACGCGCATTTCACGAGCCCGATCCGCCGCTATCCGGACCTGCTCACGCACCGTGCGATCTACGCGATCCTGTCGGGCAAGAAGTACACGCCGAAGGCGCCGGAAGGCTTCGAGCTGAACACCGCGCTGTCGCCGCGCGCTCGCGCGATGCAGCAGGCCGACGACGAAGCGCGCAACCGCTCGCGCTCGAACACGGCGATCTGGGAAGAGCTCGGCTTGCACTGCTCGGCGAACGAGCGCCGTGCGGACGAGGCGTCGCGCGACGTCGAAGCGTGGCTCAAGTGCTACTTCATGCGCGACAAGCTCGGCGAGGAGTATGGCGGGATGGTGAACGGCGTGACGTCGTTCGGCATCTTCGTGCAGCTCGACACGCTGTTCATCGAAGGGCTCGTGCACGTGACGGAACTCGGCTCGGACTACTTCCAGTACGACGAGATCAAGAACGAGCTGCGCGGGGAACGCACGGGCATCCGCTATCGCCTGTCGGATCGCGTGCGCGTGCAGGTGAGCCGCGTCGATCTCGATGCGCGCAAGATCGATTTCCGCCTCGTGCGCGATACGCCGGTGAAGGCGCCGCGTCCGTCGCCCGCGCCGGCTGCCGGCATCGATCGCAACGGCAATGGCAATGGCCCGCGCGTGCGTGCGCTGCCGCCGGTGGAGGAGACCGTGCCGCGTCGCAAGAAGGCCGCGAGCGCGCCGAGCGTCGCGGTGCAGGAAGCGCGCGCCGCGCGTGGCGCCGCAAAGAAGAAGAGCGGCGGTGCCGGCGGTGGCGCACCCGCGAAGCCGACTGCGAAGAAGGCTCGCGCCCGCAAGAAGTATTGAGTGTTCGGGGCGGCGTACGCGCACGCCCTGCAGTATCGAGAGACGCCGCGTCACCGGTCATCGGCCGGCCACGCGGCGCTTTCCTTTTCCATGGATCGCGGCTGCGCACGTCGCGCGGCCGCACGTTTGATCGAAGGTTGTTCCAGTCATGTCACGTCTGAAGGTTCTTTACGGTTTTCATGCGGTGACCGCACGCTTGCGGCACGATGCATCGACGGTGGCGGAGGTGCTGTACGACCAGACGCGCCGCGACCGCCGCATGCAGGACTTCCTGCACGCCGCGAAGGAAGCGGGCGTGCGGCTGATCGCAGCCGACGAAACGCGCCTGTGGGGCCTCGCGCATACCGAGCGTCATCAGGGCGTCGTCGCGCGCGTCGAGGACATGCCGCTTGCGCAGAACCTGTCCGAGCTGCTCGACGGCATCAACGGGCCCGCGCTGCTGCTCGTGCTCGACGGCGTCACCGATCCGCACAACCTCGGCGCATGCCTGCGGGTCGCCGATTCGGCCGGCGCGCATGCGGTGATCGCACCGCGTGACCGCGCGGTCGGCCTGAACGCGACCGCGGCCAAGGTGGCGAGCGGCGCGGCCGACACGGTGCCGTACATCACGGTGACGAACCTCGCCCGCGCGCTGCGCGAGCTGAAGGAAGCGGGCGTATGGATCATTGGCACGTCGGACGAGGCGCCGGCGACGCTCTACGAAACGAAGCTCGACGGCCCGGTCGCGCTCGTGATGGGCGCGGAAGGCGAAGGCATGCGCCGGCTCACGCGCGATACCTGCGACGAAGTGATGAGCATCCCGATGGCCGGCAGCGTGGAAAGCCTGAACGTGTCGGTCGCCAGCGGTGTCTGCCTGTACGAAGCCGTGCGTCAGCGGCGCGTGAAGGGCTGAACCCCGGGGCTGACCCGGGGCCGACCCGCCCGTCCCGCGCGCGATGCGCGGGCGTCGAATGACCCGAACGACGCGTGCCCCGACGCAAGGCGGCACGCGGCTCTCCGGAACCCGCGACCGATGACCCTGTTTCGTATTGGCGCCTGCTGCGCCGTGTTCGGCCTGCTGGCGGCCTGCACGTCGCCGTCGCTCGTCGAACGTGGTACCTACTACGCCGACACGAGCCTGCACGCGCGCGGCGCCGATTCGCGGATCCGCTTTCTCGTCATGCATTACACCGAAAGCGACGAGACGAAATCGCTGCGCACGCTGACGGGCGACTCGGTCAGCGTGCATTACGTCATCCCGCCGCAGCCGCGCGCCGAACGCGGGATGCCCGTCGTCTACCAGCTCGTTCCGGAAGCGCGGCGCGCGTGGCACGCGGGCGTCAGCGAGTGGCAGGGCACGACCGAACTGAACGCGGTATCGATCGGCATCGAGAACGTGAACCGCGGCCCGCTCGATCCGCAGCATCGCACCTGGCAGCCATATCCGCCCGAACAGGTCGACGCGCTGACCCGCCTGTCGAAGGACATCGTCGCGCGCTACGGGATTCCGCCGACGCGCGTGGTCGGGCACAGCGATATCGCGCCTCAACGCAAGATCGATCCCGGCCCGCTGTTTCCTTGGCATGCGCTCGCGCAAGCCGGCGTCGGCGCATGGCCGGACGACGCGACCGTCGCCGCGCGGCTCGCGGGCCGCGACCCGCACGCGCCGGTCGACGTGCGCGAACTGCAGCTCAAGCTCGCGCGCTACGGCTACGACGTGCCGACCGACGGCGTGCTCGACACGCGTACGCGGCGCGTGTTCGCGGCGTTCCAGATGCATTTCCGGCCGTCCGACTACGCGGGCAATCCGGACGCGGAAAGCGATGCGATCGCGCAGGCGCTGCTCGACAAGTACTTCCCCGGCACGCAAGCGGCCGATCCCGCGCCGGCGGACACACCCTGAATACGCGGCGCGGCGCACGCCGAAAAACGCGGGGACGTCCGCCGACTCCGGTAAACTGGCGGTTTTCCGCAATCCCGCAGCATTACCACGCCATGACTCAAGACGAACTCAAACGCCTCGTCGGCCAGGCCGCCGCCGATTACGTGATCCAGAACGTGCCGGAAGGCGCCGTGATCGGTGTCGGCACCGGCTCGACCGCCAACTGCTTCATCGACGCGCTCGCCGCCGTCAAATCGCGCTATCGCGGCGCCGTGTCGAGCTCGATTGCCACGACCGAACGCCTGAAATCGCACGGCATCAAGGTGTTCGACCTGAACGAGATCGAGTCGCTGCAGGTATACGTCGACGGCGCCGACGAGATCGACGCGGGCGGCGCGATGATCAAGGGCGGCGGCGGGGCGCTGACGCGCGAGAAAATCGTCGCGTCGGTGGCCGACACGTTCGTCTGCATCGCGGACGCCAGCAAGCGCGTGCCGGTGCTCGGCGCGTTCCCGCTGCCGATCGAGGTCGTGCCGATGGCGCGCACGGCGATCGGCCGGCGCGTGACCGCGCTCGGCGGCGTGCCCGTGCTGCGCGTGACGAAGGACGGCGCGCCCTACATCACCGACAACGGCAACGAGATCATCGACGTGAAGGGCCTGCAGATCGCCGATCCGCGCGGTTTCGAAGCGCAGGTGAACGCATGGCCGGGCGTCGTGACGGTTGGTCTGTTCGCCGAACGCGGCGCGAATCTGTGCTTGCTCGGCACGGAAAACGGCGTTGAAACGATCGTTTATCCGGCTGGCTAAAACTGAATGAGAAGCAGTCCGTAACGGCGCGGTATCGGCCGTCATGGATTGGATGGTTAAATCTTGTGGAAACCGGGGTCCGGCAGGCGCGGCGCGCTTCCCGGGCCTTTTTTTTAGCCGTATAAATCACCTCGTTCAAAAGAGGGATAACCCTGTCAGGTGTTTACCAGATAGCGAAATATCGTCGAACTCATCAACTTATAGATCATAAGAACAGAGTAGTAACCAGGGCCGGCGGAACTGCGGAGCAGGTGTTCGCAAATCGACGCACGGGGAGGTGTCATGGAGCAGGGCAAAGACCGGTCACTGGTCGCCAAAGTGATGGATGGGCTTGTCGCGGGTATCGTCGAAGACAAGTACGGCGGCATCTTGCCGCCACAGGACGTGCTGTCGAAAGAGTTCGATGTGAGCCGCACGGTGATGCGGGAAGCGTTGTCGATGTTGCTTGCGCGCGACATGCTCGACGTGCGTCCGAAAGTCGGGACGCGCGTGCGGCCGATGCGCGACTGGCGGATGATCGACGAAGACGTCGTGAGCTGGCGATTTCGGGCAAAGCCCGATCCGCAGTTCATGCGCGACGTCATCGAATTCCGGATGCTGATCGAACCACGCGCGACCGCGCAGGCGGCGGTGCGCGCGACGGCGGCCGACATTGCGGGCATTCGCGAAGCGTTCGATGCGTTCAAGGTGCTGCAGCCGGGCGACCCCGGCTACGACACGGCAGACGAGTTGCTGCATACGCGGATCGTCCAGGCGAGCGGCAACCAGTTCTTCCAGCAGATGGCGGCGATCGTGCGCGGAGCAGTGCGTCTCGTGAATCCGCGCGTCGTGCAGAAGGAAGGCGCGCACGACATCGCGGTGAAGGCGCACGCGCGGGTCGTCGATGCGATCGAGCGACGCGACCCGCGCGAAGCCGAAGCGGCGTCGCTCGCGCTGATCGATTTCAGCGCGGACGAGATTTCGCGCGATTTCTCGGTCGACGTGCCGGTGCGTGCCTGACGCGGCACGTGTCGCTCATCCGTGTGCCGCCGGGCCGTTTATCATGACGGCCGGCCGGCAGCGTGCCGGCTACCGTCATACGACCGACACGGAAGATCAGGATGAACGACAACGACCATCGCCCGGTGCGCTTCGGCATCGTCGGTGCAGGCAGCATTGCGCGCCGCTTCGCGCAAAGCCTCGCCCACGTGCCGGGCGCCACGCTCGCCGGCGCCTGGGCCCGCCGCGCCGACGCAGCGGCCGCTTTCTGCGAGACATACGGCGGCACGCCTGCCGCGAGCCTCGACGCGCTCCTCGCGAGCGATATCGACGCGGTCTACATCGCGACGCTTCATGACAGTCACGCGCAGTACACGCTGGCCGCGCTGACTGCAGGCAAGGCCGTGCTGTGCGAGAAACCCGCGGCGCTGAACGCCGCGCAACTCGAGACGGTGCTGCACGCGGCGCGCGATGCCGGGCTGCTCTTCATGGAGGCGATGAAGCCGCCATTCTTCCCGCTGTACCGTCAGTTGCGTGCGCACCTGCGTGACGATCCGATCGGCGAGATCCGGCTCGTGCGGGCGGGTTGCGCATCGTCGTCGGTGCCGGAGGACCATTCCGTCTATCGGCTCGATCATGCGGGCGGCGCGTTGCTCGACATCGGCATCTACGAGGCGTTTCTTGCCGTCGACTGGCTCGGCGCCGCGCACGACGTGCAGACGCTCGGCCGCGTCGGTTTGACGGGTGTCGACCTGTTCGCGAGCCTGAACAGCGTGCATGCGAACGGCGGGATCGCGCAGCTCTTTTGCGGCCTCGACGTGATGGGGCGCGGCGATGCGCTGATCGCCGCGGCGGGCGGCCACGTGACGATTCACGAGAAGTGGTGGAACCCCGAGCGGGCGACGATCCGCTATGCGGACGGGCGTACCGTCGAACTCGATGCGCGGGCCGAAGGCGGCGGGCTGAACTACGAAACCGCGCATTTCTGCGACCTGCTGCGCGCGGGTGAAACCGAAAGCCCGATCATGACGCACGACCATTCGCGGCAGATGATCGCGATGACCGATGCGGCGCGCGCCGTGCTCGGCGTGCGTTATTCGGGCGAATAGACGGAACAGGCGGGAAGGCGGGCGCCGGGACCGCGAGCGCGGCCCGGCGCAACGGCGCGGCTCAGTGCCGCGACGGCAGCGACAGGCGCTTTTCGTACCAGCGCTGCACCCATTCGAGGATCTGGCACAGGACCCAGTACACGGCCGCGGCGGCGAGATAGAGCGGCAGCGGCTGATAGGTCGCCGCGATCACTTCCTGCGCGCTGCGCAGCAGTTCGGTCACGGTGATCACGGACACGAGCGACGTGTCCTTGATCAGGCTGATCAGGCTGTTCGACAGGCTCGGCACCGCGATGCGCAGCGCCTGCGGGCCGATCACGTAGCGCAGCGTCTGCCCCCACGACAGCCCGAGGCTGTACGCGGCGAGCCACTGGCCGCGCGCGATCCCGTTGATCGCGCCGCGCATGCTTTCCGACATGTAGGCCGCGACGTTCGCGGACAGCGCGATGACGCCGGCCGGCGTCGGATCGAGCGAGATGCCGAGGCTCGGCAGCCCGTAATAGATGACGAAGATCTGCACGAGCAGCGGCGTGCCGCGCATCAGGCTCACGTACGCGCGTGCCAGCCACGCGAGCGCGTTGACCCAGATGCGTTCGAAGCCGTCGAGCGCTTCGCTCTGCCGGATGCCCATCATCGCGAGCACGACGGCGCCAAGCAGGCCGAACACCATCGACAGCACGGCGAACTTGACGGTCAGGACGGCGCCCTGGGCGAGCACCGGCAGCGATTGGACGAGCAGGGACGTTGTCGACATGGAGTGCGAATCGAATGCGTGCGCGAAAGCGCAATCATAAACCGGGCCGATAAAACAAAGGGCGGCATCGTTGCGGATGCCGCCCTTTCCGGCCCGCCGTCAGGCGGGAAATGCAGGCGTGCTTACTTGATCGGTTTCGTCACGTCGATGCCGAACCACTTGTCGGAGATCTTCGTGAACGTGCCGTCGGCCTCGAGTTGCGCCATCGCGTCGTCGATCGCCTTCTGGAACTTCGGGTTGCCCTTCTTGAACGGGATGCCCGACGGGTTCGCCGAACCGACGTTCGCGCCCGGGCGCAGCGGCAGTTGCGAATTCTTCGTCAGGTACGCGAGCATCAGGCGGTCGTTGAGCGCCGCGTCGAGGCGGCCGGCCGCGAGATCGCGCAGGTACTCGGGCGCGCCCGGGTACGTCTTCACGTCGATGCCCGGCACCGATTTCGCCATGTCCATGTAGTTCGTGCCGAGCGCGACGCCGAGCTTCTTGCCCTTCAGGTCTTCCAGCGACTTGAACTGGCGCGTGTCGTCCTTGCGCTGGATCAGCTGCGCGGACGAATACGTGTACGCCGGCGAGAAGTCGAGCGTTTCCTTGCGCTTGTCGGTAATGCCGACCTGGTTGGCGATCACGTCGAACTTGCCGGCCTGCAGGCCCGCGATGATGCCGCTCCATTCGGTCGTCACGAACTCGGCCTTCACGCCGAGCTTCGCGGCGACGGCTTTCGCGATATCGACGTCGAAGCCGACGAGCTCGCCTTGCGGGCTCTTCGAGTTGAACGGCGGGAACGTGCCCTCGAGGCCGACGCGCAGCGTGCCGCGTTGCTTGACCTGGTCGAGGAGGTCGGCCGCGTGGGCGGTCGCCGCGGCGAACGACGTGCCGATCACGCCGGCAACCAGCAACTTCTTCAGCAGCGAAAATTTCATCGTGTGTGTCCTTGCCCTGTCCGGGTCAATGATTCTGATCGTGAAGCCGATGATAGCAAAAACGCTATCAATCATTAAATACAGTTTGTTTATGCCTATATTACGCGCTGCGTTCGCGGGCGATCGCCTTCACGCATTCGGATACGAGTGCCGGGCCGCGATAGATGAAGCCGGTATAGAGCTGGACGAGCGCCGCGCCGGCCGCCAGCTTCGCACGGGCGTCCTCGCCCGAGAAAATGCCGCCGACGCCGATGATCGGCACGTCGTTGCCGACTTCCGCGTGCAGCTTGCGGATCACTTCGTTCGACGCGTCGAACACCGGGCGGCCCGACAGACCGCCGGCTTCGTCCGCGTGCGGCAGGCCCTGGACGGCCGCGCGCGACAGCGTCGTATTGGTGGCGATCACCGCTTCGATCTTGTGGCGCAGCAGCGTGTCGCCGATTTCCTTGACCTGTTCGTCGTCGAGATCGGGCGCGATCTTCAGCGCGAGCGGCACGAGCTTGCCGTGCAGGTCGGCCAGGCGCTGCTGCTTGTCCTTCAGCGCGGCGAGCAGTGCGTCGAGCTCGCCCGCGCCCTGTAACTGGCGCAGGTTCTTCGTGTTCGGCGACGAGATGTTGATCGTCACGTAGCTCGCGAACGGGTACACGCGCTCGAGGCAGTACAGGTAATCCTCGGCGGCGCGCTCGATCGGCGTGTCGGCGTTCTTGCCGATGTTCAGGCCGAGGATGCCGCGATAGCGGGCGGCCTGGACGTTCTTCACGAACTGGTCGACGCCGTGGTTGTTGAAGCCCATCCGGTTGATCAGCGCCTCGGCCTGCGGCAGCCGGAACATCCGCGGGCGCGGGTTGCCGGGCTGGGGGCGCGGCGTGACCGTGCCGACCTCGATGAAGCCGAAGCCGAGCGCCGCGAGGCCGTCGATGGCCGCGCCGTCCTTGTCGAGGCCGGCCGCGAGGCCGACCGGGTTGCGGAACGTGAGCCCCATCACGGTGCGCGGCGCGTCGGGCACGCGGGCCGACAGCGCGCAGGCGAGGCCCGTGCGGCCGGCCGCGCCGAGCGCGCGCAACGTAAGGTGGTGAGCGTCTTCCGCATCCATTTTGAACAGGGATGCGCGGGCCAGCGGGTAGAGGGAACTGAACACGGGAGTTGGGCGGACAGCCGGAATGAATGACAACCCGCTATTTTACCGGGAGTTGCGCGGCACGGGCGTGCTTTGCTTCGTAGCCGCCGCGGCGTGCGTCAGCCCGAGCCGGAATGCCCGCCCGGCAAGGGCGCGCGCGCCAGCGCCGCGTCGACGGGCGGCAGGTCGATCCGTTCCGGATCGAGCGTCTTCCAGCGGCCGTCGATCAGCCCTTCGAGCGGGTGGAAGTTCGCCTTGTAGGCCATCTTCGGGCTCTCGCGGATCCAATAGCCGAGGTACACGTAGGGCAGCCCGAGGCTCTTCGCCTGCTCGATCTGCCACAGGATGTTGTAGGTGCCGTAGCTCGTGTGCCGGTCGTCCGGCTCGAAGAACGTATAGACCGACGACAGCCCGTCGCCGAGGATGTCGATCATGCTGACCATCCGCAGCTTGCCGGGTTCGCCGCCCGGTGCGTCGAGGTCGCGGAATTCGACGAGGCGCGAGTTGATCCGGCTTTGCAGCAGGAATTGTTCGTACTGGTCGCGGCTGTCGCGATCCATGCCGCCGCCTGCGTGGCGCGCGGACTGGTAGCGCATGTAGAGCGCGTAGTGCTCTTCGTCGTAGTGCAGCGGCGAGACTGTCGCGACCAGCGCGCGGTGCCGTTTCCACATCCTGCGCTGCGTGCGCGTCGGCGCGAACTCGCCGACCGGCACGCGCACGGGCACGCAGGCGCGGCAGCCGTCGCAGTACGGGCGGTACGTGAAGACGCCCGAGCGGCGGAAGCCGGCCTTCACGAGCTCGGTGTAGATGTCGGAATTGATCAGGTGGCTCGGCGTCGCGACTTGCGAGCGCGCGATGCGGCCGTCCAGATAGCTGCACGGATAGGGCGCCGTTGCATAGAATTGCAGCGCCGAAAGCGGTGAAAGCGGCAGCTCAGTCGGGTGAGTCATGGGCAGCTCTCGATGCAGGGAAGGAGTGCCGCGCTAGCGCTCGGTCCCGGTGGGCGCCGCCGTTTCGGCGGGGCTCGTCAGCGCGGCGAGCACGCGCTTGTCGAACTGCCACGGAATCGGCGGTTCGGCTACCGCGCTGCGCACGTGAGCGACAAAGGCCTTGCGTGCGATCTCGCGGCCGCCGAGCGACGCTAGATGCGACGTATTCTGCTGGCAGTCTATCATCTCCAGCCCCTGCTCGCGAAGGTGCGCGATGAGCGCGGCCAGCGCGATTTTCGACGCATCGGTCACGTCCGCATACATCGACTCGCCGAAAAACATCCGGCCGAACGACACGCCGTACAGGCCGCCGACGCGGCGCCCGTCGTGCCACGTCTCGATGCTGTGCGCGTTGCCGGAGCGGTAGAGCGACGTATAGGCGTCGATGATCTCGGCGGTGATCCACGTGCCGCGCTGCCCGCGGCGCGGCGCCTGGGCGCATGCCCGCATCACGCCGGCAAAATCGTGATCGACGCGCACTTCCCATTCCGGCGCGCGCAGCACGCGCTTCAGCGTCTTGCGCAGCGACGGCGATACCTTGAATTCGGCCGGCACGAGGATCATGCGCGGGTCGGGGCTCCACCACAGCACCGGCTGGCCGTCCGAGTACCACGGGAAGATGCCGCGCAGGTACGCGTCGATGAGCCGCGACGGCAGCAGGTCGGCGCTCGCGGCGAGCAGCCCGGGCGCCCCGGTCGCGGGACCGAGCGCGCGTTCGATGGACGGAAACGGATCGTCCGGGCCGAGCCAGGGAACCATGGGTGCGGGGCTCAGCCGTTGCGCAGCGAGCGGAAGATGTCGCCGGTGTGCACGCCGTAGTCGCCGGCGGCGCGATCCGCGAAGAAGAAGCGCAGGGTCTGGCTGACGGTCGGGAACGCGATCTCGTCCCACGGGATGTCGGCTTCGTCGAACAGTTTCACTTCGAGGCTTTCCTCGCCGGCTTCGAAACCCGGATCGGTGAGCCGCGCAAGATAGAACAGGTGGACCTGGTGCACGTGCGGCACGTTGAGCAGCGTGAACAGGTTCTGCACCTCGACGCGCGCGCCGGCTTCCTCGAGCGTTTCGCGCGCGGCAGCTTCCGCGGTCGTCTCGCCCATTTCCATGAAGCCCGCCGGCAGCGTCCAGAATCCGTAGCGCGGTTCGATCGCACGGCGGCACAGCAGGATCTGGTCGCCCCAGACCGGCACCGTGCCGACGACGTTGCGCGGATTCTGATAGTGGATCGTGCCGCAGTGATCGCAGACGAAGCGCTCGCGGTTGTCGCCCGGAGGAATGCGCGCGAGGACTTCGTGACCGCAGACGGAGCAGAATTTCATGTCGAATGGAAGGGACGAGGTGATGCGAGTGTATCACCGGGCCGCGGCATTCTCGAACGCCTGCGCATGGGGCGGCGAGTCGTGCGAAACGGTGGGGGCGCGGGTGGGCGCGCGAGCGAAGAGGGCGCGGCGCCCGGACGCGTAAAAACAAAAAGCCCGGCACGAAACCGGGCTTTTTGCGAAATTCTGGACGGTTGGTTGCGGGGGTAGGATTTGAACCTACGACCTTCGGGTTATGAGCCCGACGAGCTGCCAGACTGCTCCACCCCGCGTCCGTCGAAGAAATGAATTATATGGGCTAACCAGAATGCGTGCAAGTGTTTTCTGACAATCGCATGACGAGCGAGGGTGGGGCCGGTACGGGAAGGCGCGTGCGCTAGAATCGAGCGGTTTGTGTCGTCATCCCTGCAGCGGCCCTGCGCGATCGCATCGGCGCCGTTGCGACTCTCATTACTGCATCGACGGATTCATGGACATCGCTCACGATCTGCAATCGATCGGCGCGCAGGAACAGGCGCTCGTGTTTCCCCATTTCGACCCGGCCCGCGCGTGGGCGCTCGGCAACCGGATGCATGCGCTCGCGACGTCGCGCGGTCATGCGATCGCGATCGACATCGTCACGTTCGGCCAGCCGCTGTTCTATGCGGCGCTCGCCGGAGCCACGCCCGACAACGCCGACTGGGTGCGCCGCAAGCGCAACGTCGTCGCGCATTTTCGCCGTAGCTCGTACGCGATCGGCCTGCGCATGCAGCAGGCCGGCGCGACCCTCGCGGACAAGCACGGGCTGCCGGTCGCCGAGTATGCGTCGCACGGCGGCTCGTTTCCGCTGACCGTGGCCGGTGCCGGCGTGATCGGCTCGATCACTGCGTCCGGGTTGCCGCAGCGTGCGGACCACGAGTTCGTCGTCGAGGCGCTGTGTGCGGAGCTCGGCCACGACTACGCGGTACTGGCCCTCGCAAGGAGCTGAGCGATGCAATTGCCCGGTTACGCATGGCTCGCGATCGCGATCGTCGCGGAAGTGATCGGCACGTCCGCGCTGCGCGCGGCGGACGGCTTCACGCGCTTGTGGCCGTCGGTGCTCGTCGTCGCCGGTTACGGCGTCGCGTTCTACTGCCTGTCGCTCACGTTGCGCACGATGCCCGTCGGCATCATCTATGCAGTCTGGTCGGGCGCCGGCATCGTGCTGATCACGCTCGTCGCGATGCTGCTCTATCGCCAGGTGCCGGACGTGCCGGCGGTGATCGGCCTCGGGCTGATCATCGCGGGCGTCGTGGTGCTGAACCTGTTCTCGAAGATGCAGGCGCACTGAGCGTGCGACCGCCGTTTGCCGGATGACCTTCATGACCGATTCCCTTTCCGCCGCCGTTCCCGCCGAATCCGCCCAGCCCGACGTGCGCGCCTATGTCGCGAACCGCATCGGCTTTCTCGAACTGAACCGGCCGAAGGCGCTGAATGCGCTGTCGATCGGCATGATCCGGCTGATGCAGCAGGCGCTCGACGCGTGGCGCGACGATCCCGACGTCGTCGCGGTCGTGGTGCACAGTCCCCACCCGCGCGCGTTCTGCGCGGGCGGCGACGTGCGCTTCTTCCACGATGCGTGGCAGCGCGGCGACCGCGATGCGGTCGATACGTTCTTCATCGAGGAATACACGCTGAACCATGCGATTTTCACGTATCCGAAGCCGTACATCGCGTTGATGCACGGCGTCGTGATGGGCGGCGGCATGGGGATTTCGCAGGCGGCGCGGCATACGGGCGGCCTGCGCGTCGTGACCGACTCGACGAAGATGGCGATGCCCGAAACGCGCATCGGCCTGTTCCCGGACGTCGGGATGAGCTGGTTTCTCGCGCGCACGCCCGGCGCGATCGGCCGCTATCTCGCGGTGACCGGCGCGACGCTCGACGCGGCCGGCGCGCTGTACGCGCAACTCGCCGACGTCTATCTGCCCGATGCCGCGCTGCCGCCGCTGCTCGACACGCTGCGCGGCACGCGCATCGACAGCGGTGCGCAGGCCGTCGGGTGCGTGACCGACGCGGCGGCCGCGCACAAGGTCGTGCCGACGCCGGACACGTCGGCGCTCGCCGACGCGCGCGCCGGGATCGACCGGCATTTCGCGCAGCCCGACCTCAACGCAATCCTCGCGTCGCTCGACGCCGAGCCGGATTGCGCGGCGGTCGACGGGTGGGTCGAGAAGGCGACTCACGCGATGCGCGAGCAGTTGTCGCCGCTGTCGATGGCTGTATCGCTCGAAGTCGTCGAACGCGCGCGCGGCGCGACGATGGCCGATTGCCTGCGGCGCGATCTCGATCTCACGCGCTCGACCTTCGCGCGCGGCGACGTGATCGAAGGCGTGCGCGCGCTGATCGTCGACAAGGATCACCAGCCGGTGTGGCGCTTCAAGTCGGCCGCCGACGTCGGGCGCGCCGACGTGCTCGCGATGTTCGACAGCCCGTGGACGCCCGACACGCATCCGCTGCGCGCGCTGAAGGACTGACGTCGATCAGGCTGATTCGCGCGGGAGGAGCGACGCGCGGGGAAGAAACGAAAAGGCCGCGTGCACGATGCACGCGGCCTTTTTCATGGATGTCGGCCGGTCCGGGCCCGAAGGCCGCATCGCCCGCGTTGGCGTTATTCGTCGCCCGCGTCGTCCGACATGAACGCGCGCATGAACACGAGCGCGCCGAAGCCCCATACTGCGTTCGCCGCGAAGCCGGCCGCGAGCACGGGCATCATGTTGCCCGAAGGCCAGATGCCGCGCAGCGGATCGATCGCGAACACGCGGGCGGCCGTCAGCACGATACCGCCGAACACGAGCGCGCCGATCCACGATGCTTCGCGTTCCGGCGACACGCGCAACAACCACGCCATCGGAATTGCGCAGCACGCGCTGATCAGCGCATTCGCGACAAATTCAGGAATGCCGAGCGGCGCGAACGGTTGTGTCGAGAAGCCGGTTGCGGCGATCAGGTCGGCCGTGTGGAGGAGGGCGAGCGTGGCCTCG